>NZ_AP043781.1:313767-627534 GCF_055388505.1 Bisbaumannia salifodinae | reverse complement strand
CCCGACGACAGCCTGGCCGTGGCCCAACGCCAGGGCAGCCTGCAGCGCAACTTCCAGGGCTACTCCAGTCATGCCGACAGCAACCTGGTGGGGCTCGGCGTCTCCGCCATCAGCCGGGTCGATGACGTCTATGCCCAGAACCCCACCGCCCTGGGCGATTATGAAGCGGCCCTGGACGACGGCCGCCTGGCCACCATCAAGGGGCTGCGCCTGAGCTTCGACGATCGCCTGCGGCGCCACGCCATCGAGCGGCTGATGTGCGATATGGCCCTCGACCTGGCCGCCCTGGGTGAGGCCTTCGGGGTGGATGCCGAGGCCTACTTGGGCGATGCCTTGACCAAGCTGGCGCCGGCCATGACCGATGGCCTGATCATCCGCCGTGGCCCGCGCCTGGAAGTGACGGCGGTGGGGCGCCTGCTGATCCGCCATCTGGCCATGGCCTTCGATGCCCATCTCCCGGGTCAGGGAGGGAGCCGCTATTCCAGGGTGCTATAAGGGAAGCGACGAGATCACCGCCAATCCCCCCGGGCTCGCTGCCCGCCATCCAGGGCCTGCGGTCAGAGGCCGGGCATCATGCCAAAGGCGATACAGGAAGTGACGAGGTAATCGATGAACTCGCTTTGCCAGCCAACGAAGGTTCTCCATAATGGGGGGTGTAGTCCCGTCACGGAGAGACCCATGCCGCCCAACGCCCTGGAACGCCGCCGCGCCCGCCTGCAGCAGCCCCACTGCCAGACCTGCAGCCTAGCGTCGCTGTGCCTGCCCCTGGCGCTGCAGCTCGAGGACCTGGATCAGTTCGATGCCATTATTCGCCGCCGTGCGCCCCTCAAGAAGGGCGAGGCGCTGTTTCGCCAGGGCGATGCCTTCACCAGCGTCTTCGCGGTGCGCTCCGGCAGCCTCAAGCAGGTCACCAGCGTCGGCGGCGAGGAGCAACTGACCAACTTCTACCTGCCCAGCGAGCTGGTGGGCCTGGATGGCATCGACGAGTCCACCTATCCGGGCAGCATGGTGGCCCTGGAGACCACCACGGTGTGCGAGATTCCCTTCGACCGCCTCAATAACCTGGCCGAGGACCTGCCGGAGCTGCGCCTGCAGCTCTACCGCAGCATGAGCAAGGAGATGCGCGACGATCGCCGCATGATCCGCCTGCTCTCCCGCAAGACCGCCGACGAACGGCTGGCCAGCTTCCTCACCGGCCTCTCCGAGCGCTTCCGCCGCCGCGGCTACTCCGCCTACAGCTTTCGCCTCTCCATGTCCCGGGCCGATATCGGCAACCATCTGGGCCTGGCGGTGGAGACGGTGAGCCGCATCCTGGGGCGCTTCCAGAGTCAGGGGCTAGTGGCCGTCTCCGGCCGCGAGATCAATATCCTCGACCTCCATACCCTGGCCCAGTTGGCCGAAGGGGAAGGGTGTATCTGACGCGCGATGCGCGAGCGGGATAGCCGCCTAAACGACACCGCCCCCATGGCCAGGCCATGGGGGCGGTTTGTCTTTCAGCTCCCGGCGCAGCCGGGGGTGGGCTTATAGCTCCTGAAAGAGGTCGATGCGATCGGCCTGCATCCTGGCCTGCTTCGCCTCCAGGCCGGCGAAGTCGAAGAGCTCCCGGTCGGCCAGTTGGGAGGGCGCCACATTGGTGACCGCCTTGAACATGTTCTCCAGGCGCCCCGGGTGCTTGGCCTCCCACTCGGCGAGCATCTCCTTGACCACCTGGCGCTGCAGATTGGGCTGGGAGCCGCAGAGGTTGCAGGGAATGATGGGGAATTCCATCAGCCGCGAGAACTCGGCGATATCCGCCTCCCGGCAGTAGGCCAGGGGGCGGATGACGATATTCTTGCCGTCGTCGGAGAGCAGCTTGGGGGGCATCGCCTTGAGGCTGCCGCCGAAGAACATATTGAGGAAGAGGGTCTCGAGGATATCCTCGCGGTGGTGGCCCAGGGCGATCTTGGTGGCGCCGATCTCCTCGGCGAAGCCGTAGAGGGAGCCGCGCCGCAGCCGCGAGCAGAGCGCACAGGTGGTCTTGCCCTCGGGGGTCTTCTCCTTGACCACCGAGTAGGTGTCCTTCTCGAGGATATGGTAGTCGACGCCCAGCGTGTCCAGATACTCCGGCAGCACATGCTCGGGGAAGCCGGGTTGCTTCTGATCCAGGTTGACGGCCACCAGGGAGAAGTTCACCGGGGCATTGCGCTGCAGGTTGCGCAGGATCTCCAGCATGGTGTAGCTGTCCTTGCCACCGGAGAGGCAGACCATCACCTTGTCGCCTTCCTGGATCATCCCATAATCGATGATGGCGTTGCCCACCTGGCGACGCAGCCGCTTCTGCAGCTTGTTGAACTCGCGCTTCTGCTTGGCCAGGGTAGCGGCCTCCGACGCCGGCTCGGCATCGCGGGGGCGGGCATCCGTCAGGGTCGACATGGTCACACCGGGGTTGGAGAAAATGGGGCAATATTCTAGCACCCCGCCCCATGGCTGCCTATGCCGCCGTCCGGCGCCGCAGGGCTATCGTAGTTGAAATGGCTGAGGGGTTCACAGCGCCCCGCGACGGCCTGCCCCCAGGATAGCCCCGGGCCTCAAAGCTAACTGCGATCGCTCTGGCTGGCGAATCCGGCGCCTGCGTAGCGGAGCGCCTCGCTAACCGACCAGCCCCCGCTGCACGCGGGTATACATCAGCGCCGTGGTCACCGCATCGCCCAGGGCGGTATGACGGCCCATCACCGGCACCTCCAGGGCCCGGGCCACCACCTCGAAACGCAGGTTGGGAATCGCCTCCGGCTGGCGGCGACGCAGCGCCTTGGCATAGACCCGGGAGACCTCGACTCGGGCATTGGGCAGCTCGAAGCCCAGGTGGGCACGCAGGTAGCGATTGAGGATCGCCAGATCGAATTCCAGGCACCAGCCCACCAGGGGCCGGTTGCCGACGAAATCGAGGAACTTGGCCAGGGCCGCCTCGATGGAGTCGCCCCCCTCCAGGTCGATGCCGCGCAGGCCATGGATACGGATCGAATCGCCGGTCAGCGAGGCGGGGCGGGTCAGGCGCAGGTCCAGCGATTGGCTGGTCAGCACCCGGTCGCCCTTGAGACGCACCGCCGCCAGGGAGACCAGCTCCGCCCGGCGGGTATCCAGGCCGGTGGTCTCGCAATCGATGGCCACCATCTCATCGCCGGTATAGGGGTTGAACAGCCAGCCATACTCGCCATTCGCCTGGCGGCGGCGATCGCTGGCACGACGCAGGGCCCTCAACATGACGGTTTCCTTGTCCTTGTTATGCTCATGAATACTCCAGGTGATAACGCTGAGAGAGCCGCTGCTTGAAGTCCTTGACCATATGCAACGCCTCCCGTAGCAGGTCCCGCTCCAGGGACGACAAGCGCTGCACCACCACCCGATTGGTGTCCTCGCCCTCGTGCTCGCCATGCAGCCGCGCCAGCTGCTGCTTGAGGCGCAGCTCGGTGAACAGCGACAGGGCCTCGCCCAGGTCCTCCGCGAAACGCGCCTCGAGGCGCCCGTCCGCGGCCAGCGCCTCCAGGCGCGCCAGGGTCGAGGTGGGTCGGATGCCCCGCTCCAGGGCCAGGGTGCGCACCCCATGGACGATGGGGAAGATGCCGCCCTTCTTGATGTCGATGCCGTGCTGGGGCTTCTTCAGGGAGCCGAACAGGGTCAGCGGCGTGGAGAAGCGCAGGGCGGTGCGGGCGAAATAGGAGAGCAGGATCTCGTCCCGGGAACAGCGGGCGAAGAGCTCGTCGCGCAGGGCGTCCAGCAGGGCCGGGTTACCCGCCACGCCATGGGCATCGAGCAGGATCGCCAGCTTCATCAGGGCGTCGCCATCGCGGGCCTCGGCCCAGCGCCCGAGGCGCTGCTTCCAGGCGGAGAGGCTGGCCACCCAGGCCGGGTTGGAAACCATGATATTGCCGGGACAGGGGGGGTAACCGAGGCGGATCAGGGTCTCGGTAAAGGCGTTCATCTGCTCGCCCAGTTCTGGCCAGGCCAGATCATCGGCGAGGATCAGGCCGTTGTCCTGGTCGGTCTTGAGGATCTGCTCGCCGCGCCCCTCGCTGCCCATCACCATCAGGCAGCTATCGGCGCGGTAGCGCTCGTCCACCATGAAGTGCCAGGCCTTGCTCATGATGCGCCCATTCAGGGCCGCCAGCAGGTCCATGGCGAAGCGCAGCTTGACCCCCTGGGCCATCAGCGCCTGGACCAGCTCCGGGGTCCGGGCGCTGGCCCGCACCAGTTCCTCCAGGCTGTCGGCCTGTTCCACCTGCAGGCTGACCACATAGCTACGGCTGGAGAAGTAGCTGAGCACATCGGTGAGTTCCACCACCCCCACCGGTCGGTCGCCGTCCACCACCACCACCCGCGCCACCTCGTGGCGGGTCATCTCCACCAGGGCCTGGAAGAGGTACTGGCCGGGTGCCGCGGTGACCAGGTCGAAATGGGCGATGCCGGCCACCGGGCTGGCGGTGCTCATCCCCTGCTCCACCAGGGCGTTGAGCAGGTCGGTCTTGGTCAACATGCCGAAGCGATCCCCCTCGCCCACCAGCAGGCTATCGACGCGACGCTCGTTCAAGGCCGCCACCGCCTCGGCGATGCTGGTCTCGCCGCCCAGGCGCAGCGGCTCGCGCATGCACTCCTCGATGCGCGCCAGCATAAAGCCGGCCATGGTGACGCCGCCCTCGGCGCGCCGCTCGGTCAGCAGCCGCGCCTTGTGGGAGAGACTCTGGCGGAAGAATTCGGCGAAGGGCGGATAGTGCTCGCAGAGCTCACGGAACAGCGCCTTGGGCAGTAGATAGCAGAGGCTCTCCTGCTCCGCCTTGAAGCGGTAGCGACTCTTGCCATTGAGGATACTGATGGCGCCGAAGAGGTCGCCGGCGGTGTAGTGACCGATCCGCGAGGCGGCGCTGGGCAGGGTCGGGTCCAGTTCCGCCACCTCACCTTTATGGATCAGATAGACGTACTCACCGGCCTGTCCCGCATCGAGGATGACCTCCTCCCTGTCGAAGTAGGCCAGGTCGACGCCACCTCGCACGCGCCCCCGTCCCGCCTCGTCGAGCAGGGTAAAAGGGGGCTGAGAGAGATCGATATCGACCATGGGGGCGCCTCGATAAGAGAGGAGAGTCATTGCAGAGTAGCAAAGCCATCGCCCCGCCAACTGCTAGACCAATGTCCTACCTCGACCGCCGCTCATCGCCGGTTAGACCATAGTCACAACCGAGGCGTTAGACCATGGTTCAAGTCGCTTTCAGATATCGACTTTTGTTCGGGCCAATCACGCCCCTTGTTCGCCTATACCATCGTCCAATACGCCCGACACTCGCTCGGCACCCATCGCACACAGCGCACTACAAGCTATTGATATAAAAACACTTATTAAATAAGAAACCGGTAAGTAAAAAGTCGTGATACCAAAGTCTGGGATTTCTTTTCCCCGACCTTTGACCACTATCAATCAGGCATATTTCGGCCGTCCACCCTACCGATACCACACTCGATCTCTCTCAACCAAAGAACAAGCGGAGAGCACCACTATGGCAGATGAAAAATCCAATGCCGCGACCTACTGGTCGGCGAACGTTCGCCTGATCACCGGCTGCCTGATCGTCTGGGCCCTGGTCTCCTACGGTTGCGCCATCCTGTTGCGCCCCCTGCTGGCCGGCATTCCCGTCGGGGGTACCGACCTGGGCTTCTGGTTCGCCCAGCAGGGTTCCATCCTGACCTTTATCGGCATCATCTTCTTCTACGCCTGGAAGATGAACAAACTCGACGAGAAGTTTGGCCTGGGGGAGTAAGCCGACTATGAGCCAATTTGCCATCAACCTGCTGTTCGTCGGGGCCTCCTTCGCCCTCTATATCGGCATCGCCATCTGGGCGAGGGCCGGTTCCACCAAGGACTTCTATGTAGCGGGCGGCGGTGTCCATCCGGTGACCAACGGCATGGCCACCGCCGCCGACTGGATGTCCGCCGCCTCCTTTATCTCCATGGCAGGCCTGCTGGCCTCCGGGGGCTACGCCAACTCTACCTTCCTGATGGGCTGGACCGGCGGCTACGTCATCCTGGCCATGCTGCTGGCGCCCTACCTGCGCAAGTTCGGCAAGTTCACCGTGCCGGACTTTATCGGTGACCGCTTCTACAGCAAGACGGCACGCCTGGTGGCGGTCATCTGCCTGATCGTCGCCTCGGTGACCTACGTCATCGGTCAGATGACCGGCGCCGGCGTGGCCTTCTCGCGCTTCCTCGAGGTGCCCAACACCGCGGGTATCTGGATCGCCGCGGCCATCGTCTTCCTCTACGCCGTGTTCGGCGGCATGAAGGGCATTACCTATACCCAGGTGGCCCAGTACATCGTGCTGATCATCGCCTATACCATCCCGGCGGTGTTTATCGCCCTGCAGCTGACCGGCAACCCCATCCCCATGTTCGGCATGTTCAGCACCCACACCGAGTCCGGCGTGTCGCTGCTGACCAAGCTCGACGAAGTGGTCAATGCCCTGGGCTTCCGCGACTACACCGCCGACGTGGACAACAAGCTCAATATGGTGCTGTTCACCCTGTCGCTGATGGTGGGTACCGCGGGTCTGCCCCACGTCATCATCCGCTTCTTCACCGTGCCCAGGGTGGCCGATGCCCGCTGGTCCGCCGGCTGGGCCCTGGTGTTTATCGCCCTGCTCTACCTCACCGCACCGGCCGTGGCCTCCATGGCGCGCCTCAACCTGATGACCACCGTCTATCCGGAAATGTCCGGCCAGGTGGAGGACTACGAGAGCGCCGCCGGCGAGGCGATCCTCTATGCAGAGCGTCCCGACTGGGTGCGTACCTGGGAGGAGACCGGCCTGATCACCTTCGAGGACAAGAACGCCGACGGCCGCATCCAGTTCTATAACGACGCCAATCCCGACTTCGCCGCCACCGCCGAGACCCGTGGCTGGGAAGGCAGCGAGCTGACCGTCAACAACGATATCCTGGTGCTGGCCAACCCGGAGATCGCCAACCTGCCGCCCTGGGTCATCGGTCTGATCGCCGCCGGCGGTATCGCCGCGGCGCTGTCCACCGCGGCGGGCCTGCTGCTGGCCATCTCCTCGGCGATCAGCCACGACCTGATCCGCAGCATGATCAACCCCAATATCAGCGAGAAGGGCGAGATGCTGGCGGCGCGGATCTCCATGGCGGGGGCCATCCTGCTGGCCACCTACCTGGGCCTCAACCCCCCGGGCTTCGCCGCCCAGACGGTGGCCCTGGCCTTCGGTATCGCCGGCGCCTCGCTGTTCCCGGCACTGATGATGGGCATCTTCTCCAAGCGGGTGAACAACAAGGGCGCGGTCGCCGGCATGCTGTCGGGCCTGATCGCCACCCTGCTGTATATCTTCACCTACCTGGGCTGGTTCTTTGTCCCCGACACCAACATGCTGGCCAATACCCCGGATAACTGGATCCTGGGCATCTCGCCGCTCTCCTTCGGCGCGGTGGGTGCGATCATCAACTTCGCGGTCGCCTTCACGGTCTCCCAGGCCACCGAGGAGCCGCCCCAGGAGATCCAGGACCTGGTGGAGAGCGTGCGCTATCCCAAGGGCGCTGGTGTCGCCACCGGCCACTAAGCCATAATGATCCCTGGCCCGGCACGCCGGGCCAGTCGACTCCCACCGCTCGGGCTTCCCATGGGAAGCCCGAGCGCTTTACGCAAGGACCTCCGATGATTTGGCACCTGATCGCCGCCATCTTCGCCGGCCTGGGGGCCGCGGGCCTCGGCCAGCTGCTGCGCCTGGCCAGCGGCAAGCGACTGCCCCGCTGGCTGGTGCCGGTGTTCGCCGGCCTGGGTATGCTGGGCTACCAGGTCTATACCGAGTACAGCTGGTTCGATCACAAGCGCGGCCAGTTGCCCCCCTCCGCCGAGGTGGTGGACGAAGAGCGCAGCCAGGTCTTCTGGCGCCCCTGGACCTACCTCGTGCCCTTGACCAACGCCTTCCGGGTGGTCGATCACGACAGCCTGCGCAGCACCGAGATCGATGGCCAGCGGGTGGTGGAATTCATGCTCTATCGCTTCGAACGCCGCCCCGTGGATAGCGTGAGCCATCAGGCCCTGCTGCTCAATTGCGCCACCCGGGAGCTCCTCCCCCTGGACGAGGGCCCCCGCCTGGAGCACCTGCGCCGCCTGAGGGAGGAGGCGGCCCTGCACCGCCTCTTGTGCGCGTCCCGATAAGCTAGACGAGGAGGCTCCATGTTTTCAGGCTGGCTGCTGATCGCCGTTTCACTCGCCTATATCGCCGTGCTCTTCGCCATCGCCTGGCGCGGCGACCGCCGCGCCAAGCGCCAGGGGCCCAGCCGGCGGCGTCCGGTGATCTACAGCCTGGCCCTGGCCATCTACTGCACCTCCTGGACCTTCTATGGCGCCGTGGGCGAGGCGGCCACCTCCGGCTGGTCCTTCGCCAGCATCTTCGTCGGCCCCGTCCTCACCTTCCTGCTGTTCTGGCCGGTGCTGGCCAAGATGATCCGCGTCGCCAAGCACCAGAACGTCACCTCCATCGCCGACTTTATCGCCTCCCGCTACGGCAAGACCCAGTCCCTGGCGGCCTTCGCCAGCCTGGTGGCGCTGATCGGCACCCTGCCCTATATCGCCCTGCAACTGAAGGCGGTCTCCGCCTCCTTCCAGGTGCTCACCGAGGCCTCGGACCTGACCCGGACGCCGCTGTTCGCCGATACCGGTTTCTATGTGGCGGTGGTGATGGCGCTCTTCGCCATCCTCTTCGGCACCCGCCATACCGATGCCACCGAACACCACGAGGGGCTGGTCCAGGCCATCGCCTTCGAGTCGCTGGTCAAGCTGGGGGCCTTCCTGCTCCTCGGCGCCTATGTCACCTGGGGCATGTTCGACGGCCTGGGCAGCCTGCTGGCCCAGGCCGATGCCCAGATGGAGCTGCAGCGCCAGTTGGCGGAACAGGACTTCGGGCGCAGCTTCTGGGCCCAGACCCTGCTGGCGATGCTGGCGATCTTCTGTCTGCCACGCCAATTCCATGTGGCGGTGGTGGAGAACACCCATCGCGACGATGCCGCCAAGGCGCGCTGGCTCTTCCCCCTCTACCTGGTGGCCATCGGCTTCTTCGTGCTGCCCCTGGCCGCGGCGGGGCTGACCCTGTTCGGCAACGACCCCTCGGTGCGCCCGGACAGCTATGTGCTGGCGCTGCCCATGGCCGCCGACGCCCCCTGGCTGACCCTGCTGACCTTTATCGGCGGCTTCTCGGCGGCCACTGGCATGGTGATCGTCGCCGCGGTGGCGGTCTCCATCATGATCTCCAACGAGATCGTCATCCCGGCGCTGTTCCGGCTGCGCTGGTTCGATACCAAGGCCCGCGACTATGGGCGCCTGGTGCTGCGCGCCCGGCGCCTGACCATCCTGGTGATCCTGGCCCTGGCCTACGGCTTCTATCAGCTGATCGGCGAATTCAGCTCCCTGGCCTCCACCGGCATGTTGTCGTTCGCCGCCGCCGCCCAGTTCGCCCCGGCCCTGCTGGGGGGGCTCTACTGGAAGCGCGGCAACCGCCTCGGCGTCATCGTCGGCATGAATATCGGCTTCGCGGTCTGGGCCTATACCCTGCTGGTGCCGGCGCTGATCGGCGCCGGCGTACTGCCCCAGGCCTGGCTCGCCGGCGGCCCCCTGGGCATCGCCTGGCTGGCCCCCACCCAGCTGTTCGGCCTCAATATCGGCGACAGCTTCACCCACGGGGTGATGCTCTCCCTGGGCCTCAACCTCTTCTGCTATATCTTCGTCTCCCAGATGACCCCCCAGCGGGTGGTGGAGCGCATCCAGGCCTCGCTGTTCGTCGACAGCGTCGAGACCCGCCAGACCTCGGTGAACCGCCCCTGGACCGGCGCCACCACGGTGGGCGACCTCAAGGTGCTGTGCGAGCGCTTCCTCGGTGCCAACCAGGTGCATCGCGCCTTCGAGGACTACGCCAAGCGCAGCGGCACCGCCCTGGACGACGGCGCCCGGGCCTCCATCGACGTGATCCAGTTCACCGAACGCTTCCTGGCCTCGGTGCTGGGCGCCTCCTCGGCACGCATCGTCGTCAACTCGGCCCTGCAGGGCCGCGGCATCGGCATCTCCGACGTGATCTCCATCGTCGACGAGGCCTCCCAGGTGCTGGAATTCAACCGCGCCCTGCTGCAGGCCACCATCGAGAACATCAACCAGGGCATCAGCGTGGTGGACCAGAACCTGCGCCTGGTGGTGTGGAACCAGCGCTACCTGGAGCTGTTCCGCTTCCCCGATCACCTGATCCGGGTCGGCGCCCCAGTGGACAAGATCTTCCGCTACAACGCCCATAACGGCGAGTACGGCCCCGGCGACCCGGAGGAGCACGTGGAGCTGCTGCTGGACAATATTCGCCAGGGCCAGCCCCACCGCTATGTGCGCTACCGTCAGGACGGCAGCGTGCTGGAGGTGCAGGGCACGCCCATGCCCGGCGGCGGTTTCGTCTACACCTATCAGGACATCACCCAGCAGAAACGCACCGAGGAGGCGCTGATCCGCTCGGAGAACAATATCCGCATCTATACGGATAACGTGCCGGCGCTGATCGCCTACTTCGACAAGGAGTGCCGCTACCTCTTCACCAACCGCGCCTACGAGCAAGCCTTCCATATCGACCGCAATGCGGTGATCGGCAAGCGCATGGGCGAGGTGATGCTGCCCCAGGTGAGCCGCGAGCGGGGCCCCTGGATCGAGCGCGCCCTGGGCGGCGAGCGGGTCAGCTTCGAGATCTCCCTGGACGACGGCGAGGGCGGCACCCGCTATATGCTGGTCACCTATACGCCCCACTTCGGCGACAGCGGGGCCATCCTCGGCTTCTTCGCCCTCTACCAGGACATCACCGAGCGGCGCCTGGCGGAGATCGCCCTCAAGGAGACCAACGAGACCCTGGAGGAGCGGGTCCGCGAACGTACCCAGGCGCTTTCCGAGGCCAACGCCGCCCTGCGCCAGGAGAACCGGGTGCGCGCCGAGGCGGAGCAGGCCCTGCGCCAGGCCAAGCAGGTGGCCGAGGATGCCAACGCCTCCAAGACCCGCTTCCTGGCCGCCGCCAGCCACGACCTGCTGCAACCCCTCAACGCCGCCCGGCTGTTCACCTCGGCGCTCTCCCAGCAGGTGGACGCCGAGGACCTCAAGCGCACCATCGGCCATATCGACAACTCCCTGCAGGCCGCCGAGGAGCTGCTGGGCACCCTGCTCGACATCTCCAAGCTCGACGCCGGCGCCCTGACGCCGCGGCGCAGCCATTTCGCCCTGGCCGATATCATTCGCCCGCTGCGCGCCGAGTTCGAGGTCATGGCCGAGGATCGCGGCCTCGACCTGGTGGTGGTGCCCACCCGGGCCTGGGTCGACAGCGACGCCCAGATGCTGCGGCGCATCGTGCAGAACTTCCTGTCGAATGCCATCCGCTACACCCAGCAGGGCCGGGTGCTCCTGGGCTGCCGCCGCCAGGGCCAGCGACTCAGCATCGAGGTATGGGACTCGGGCCCGGGGATTCCCGAATCCAAGCAGGCCGAGATCTTCCAGGAGTTCCGCCGCCTCGATCAGGCCTCCCGCCACAAGGAGAGCGAGAAGGGCCTGGGCCTGGGGCTGTCCATCGCCGACCGCATGAGCCGGGTCCTGGATCACCCCATCCGGGTGCGCTCCTGGGAGGGCATCGGCACCGTCTTCTCGGTGAGCGTGCCGGTGGTGGCCGCCGGCGCCGATCGGCATGACGAGGAGGCGGCACCGCGGCGCAGTGCCGGCAAGCTGGCCGGCACCCGCATCCTGTGCATCGATAACGAGACGCTGATCCTGGAGGGCATGAAGGCGATGCTCTCCGGCTGGGGCTGCGAGGTGTTCACCGCCACCTCCATCGGCGGCGCCAAGTCGATCCTGCGCCACCTGGACGGCGACCCGGATGCGATCCTCGCCGATTACCACCTGGATAACGAGGTCACCGGCCTGATGGCCCTGGAGGCCCTTGCCGAGCGCCTGGAGGGCGCGGTGCCGGGGATCGTGATCACCGCCGACCGCACCGAAGAGGTCGCCGAGGAGATCAAGCGGGCCGGCTATCAGCTACTGCACAAGCCGGTGCGCCCCGCCGCCCTGCGCGCCCTGCTGACCCGCACCCTGCAGGCCAGCCGCGCGGCGCAATAGCCGAAAAGCCACAAGCCACAAGCCACAAGCCACAAGCCACAAGCCACAAGCCACAAGCCACAAGCCACAAGCCACAAGCCACAAGCCACAAGCCACAAGCCACAAGCCACAAGCCAGTAAAGCGTAGGTCCATAACGCAGAAAACCCACCGTCTGGTGGGTCTTTGCATTTCCTTGAAGCTTGCTCCTTGGCGCTTGTCGCTCCGGGCGAAGCCCGGTCAGGATTCGACCTTGGGCGGCTCCACCTCGAGCTTCTGGGCGGCAATCACCGCCTGGGTGCGGGAGTGCACGCCCAGCTTGCGCAGGATGGCGGTCACATGGGCCTTGATGGTGGCCTCGGAGACGTTGAGTTCGTAGGCGATCTGCTTGTTGAGCAGCCCCTCGGTGAGCATATTGAGGACCCGGAACTGCTGCGGCGTCAGCGAGGCGATCGCCTCGGCGAACTTGGTCTCCTCCTCGTTGGACTCGCCCAGGGTCTCGGCCAGTTCCGGCGGCAGCCACACCTCTCCCTCGAGGATCTCGCCCACCGCCTCGGCGATGGCCTGCAGGGAGGAGGACTTGGGAATAAAGCCGGAGGCACCGTAGTCGATGGCGCGGCGCACCACATGGGGCTCGTCGCTGCCGGAGACCACCGCCACCGGGATATCCGGGGTCTGACCACGCAGTTGAATCAGCCCGGAGAAGCCATGGGCTCCCGGCATATGCAGGTCGAGGAGCACCAGGTCGGCGTCCGGGTGACGGGTCACCACCTCGGTGGTGGCCTCCATGGTATCGGCTTCGACGATCTCGGCCTGGGGCGCCAGTTGTCGCAGTGCCTGGGTCAGGGCGGCACGAAACAGCGGATGGTCATCGGCGACGATGAATTTCTGGGCAAAGGCCATTGAATCTCCTCCGGATCTTGGGCCGGCCGTAGCGGCGGGGCGCTTTCGCCAAGGCTGACAGGCATGTTACCCCAAGGCACCTGTGATTCCCAAACCCGCGCCTTCTACGCCTCGCCATCACCATCGTGGCACAAGAACACCGGCCGTCGGGCCGGTGTCGAAAACAAGTTACCCCGGGCAGGGACCCGGGACCTCGGTTCAACGGTTAACCGGCCTCGGTGCCGGCACCAATAGCAGACCGCCCCGGGCAAGGACCCGGGGCGTCGCGGTTCAACGATTGGCGCGATGCTCGATCAGCTCGTCCACCACCGAGGGGTCGGCCAGGGTACTGGTATCGCCCAGGCCATCGCACTCGTTGGCGGCGATCTTGCGCAGGATACGCCGCATGATCTTGCCGGAACGGGTCTTGGGCAGGCCCGGCGCCCACTGGATCACGTCCGGGGTGGCGATGGGACCGATGTCCTTGCGCACCCACTGGGCCAGTTCCTTCTTGAGCTCCTCGGTGGCCTCCACCCCGTCGGCCAGGGTCACGTAGATGTAGATGCCCTGCCCCTTGATATCGTGGGGGAAGCCGACCACCGCGGCCTCGGCCACGGTCTCGTGGGCCACCAAGGAGGACTCGATCTCGGCGGTGCCCATGCGATGCCCGGAGACGTTGAGCACGTCATCGACCCGGCCGGTGATCCAGTAGTAGCCATCCTCATCGCGGCGACAGCCGTCACCGGTGAAGTAGTAGCCCTTGTAGGTGGAGAAGTAGGTCTGCACGAAGCGCTCGTGATCGCCCCAGATGGAGCGTGCCTGGCCCGGCCAGGAATCGGCGATCGCCAGGTTGCCGTCCACGGCGCCTTCCAGCACCTGGCCCTCGCTGTCGAGCAGCACCGGCTGCACGCCGAAGAAGGGACGCGTCGCCGAGCCCGGCTTGAGGTCGATGGCACCGGGCAGCGGGGAGATCATGATGCCGCCGGTCTCGGTCTGCCACCAAGTATCGACGATGGGGCACCGGGAGTTGCCGATCACCCGGTAGAACCACTCCCAGGCCTCGGGGTTGATGGGCTCCCCCACCGAGCCCAGCAGGCGCAGGCTGTCGCGCTTGCTGGAGTCCATGACGTGGTCGCCATGGGCCATCAGGGCGCGCACCGCGGTGGGGGCGGTATAGAGGATATTGACCTTGTGCTTGTCGACGATCTCGCCCATGCGACCATGGGTCGGATAGCTGGGCACCCCCTCGAACATCAGGGTGATGGCGCCATTGGCCAGGGGCCCGTAGACGATATAGCTGTGGCCGGTGACCCAGCCCACGTCGGCGGTGCACCAGTAGACCTCGCCGTCCTGATAGTCGAAAACGTACTGATGGGTCAGGCTGGCATAGGTGAGGTAGCCACCGGTGGTGTGCTTGAGCCCCTTCGGCGCTCCGGTGGAGCCAGAGGTATAGAGGATAAACAGCGGATCCTCGGCGTTCATCTCCTCGGCGGCACACTCGGTGGACTGGTCATCCACGGCCTCGTGGAACCAGACGTCGCGCCCCTCGTGCCAATCGATATCGCCGCCGGTGCGCTTGACCACCAGTACCTTCTCGCACACCTCGGCGCCGGCCCGGGTCAGGGCCGCATCCACGTTGTCCTTCAGGGGCACCTGCTTGCCACCGCGCACCGACTCGTCGGCGGTGATCACCAGCTTGGAGTCGGCGCCGATCACCCGCTGCGCCAGGGCGTCCGGCGAGAAGCCGCCGAAGACCACCGAGTGAACCGCACCGATACGGGCACAGGCCAGCATGGCCATGGCCGCCTCGGGGATCATCGGCATATAGAGGGTCACCACATCGCCCTTCCGTACGCCCAGCGCCTTGAGGGCATTGGCCAATTGGTTGGTACGCTCATATACCTCGCGGTAGGTCAGGTGCTTGGCGTCGTTGGGGTCGTCGCCTTCCCAGATGATGGCGGTCTGGTCGCCGCGCGTCGCCAGGTGGCGATCGAGGCAGTTGACGCTGGCATTGAGGGTACCGTCCTCGAACCAGCGGATATCCACGTCATGGGGGTCGAAGGAGGTGTGCTTGATCCTGGTCGGCGACTTGAACCAGTCGATGCGCTTGGCCTGTTCCGCCCAGAAGCCCTCGGGGTCGTCCACCGACTGCTGGTACATGGCCAGGTATTTTTCCTTGTCGGCCCAGGCATTGGCGGCGATATCCTCGCGCACCGGATAGACATGCTGTTCGGTCATGGTAGTACCCCTATCCCGGAGAGTGATCCGAATTCATTCTGCCGGCCCCTGTTGTTATTGATGCTGGCCGACCCTGAAAGACAGGCCCAGCATATACCGCCCCAAGCCGGGTCGCCCTTTAGACATTGGTAGCAACAAATTTCTTTTAAATAACAATAGCTTATTTTTGATTTTTCGCCACTTCTCCGGGCGCATAGACCAAGGTCTGAGCACAATGTCGACAACGATAAGCCTGGCCGCGGCGGGCCAGGGCATGGCGCCGCGCGGAGAAGCCGTGCTCGCGACAGGCGCAGCGGTAGGTATAGGGCATGGGGCTCGCGCGCCCCACATCGAAGCGGTGCGTCGTGCGCGGTTCCAGCCCGAAAAGCTCGCGCATCACCTGGCGCCATTCGCGGCCATGGGGGCGCAGTCTGGGCCCTTCATCGAGGTGCCAGACCAGCCAATGGGCCATCTCGTGGGGCACCACTTCGGCCAGGAAAGGGTGGCGATTCTCTTCCAGCAGCACGGGATTGAAGCGCAGGCCACCGCGCCCGAAATGGGCCTGGCCGGCGCTCTTGCCGCGCAGGTCGCACCAGACTCGGGGGCGGGGCAAGTGGGGGTGGACCTCGCGGCAGAGCCGCCAGGCCGCCTCCACCTGGCGATGCAGGCAGGCCTCGAGCTCGCCGGCATCCAGGGCGGCGAGCGATTCGGCGGGGGGCGTGAGCAGCGCGGGTGTCGGCATGGATGCTAGAATGCCGAGCCAGACCAACGGCGTCCAGCGCGCCTAGCCGATTGCCCCGGCCCCCAGCGACTTTCCCAAGCGAGAGCCCCATGTCCGAGACTCCCCTGCCCCTGCCCCTGCTCGACGACGATGCCCTGGACTACCTGGATGATTTCTTCGACTCGGAGCGGGTCGGGCCCGATGCCCTGGACCTGATCGGCACCCACGGCTATCTGGTGGCCCTGGCAGTAGCCCCCCGCGAGGTACCCGCCGCCACCTGGGTCGCCGAACTCTTCCAGGGCGAGCCCGACTTCGCCGATGACGCCGAGCGAGAGCGGGTCCTGGCCCTGCTCGAGCAGCTGCGCCATAACGCCATCGAGGCCCTGGAGCAGGGCCTACTGCCGGAGCTACTGTTCGAGCTGACCCTGGATGGCATTCCCCCGGAGGAGACCCCCATCGGCGACTGGTGCGCCGGTTTCATGGAGGCGGTGTTCCTCGACGAGGCGGCCTGGTTCGAGGGCGACGAGGAGAGCGCCGCGGCGCTGCTGCTGCCCTTTATGGCCCTGTCGGGACTCTTCGACGACGAACCCGATATGGCCGAACTGGCCGGCAGCCCCAGTCAGTTGGAGGAGCTGGTGGCCCAGTTGCCGGAGCTGGTGCTGGACCTCTATCTGCTCTATCGGGTGCCGCCGGAGAAGCCCAAGCCCAGCCCCCAGCGCAAGCGCCCCGCCGGCGGCCAGGGCGGCAAGCACAAAGGCGCCAAGAGCCAGGGCAAGGGCGCCAAGCGCAAGCGATAAGCCGGCAACTCACAGTGCAAGGCAGGACAACCGGATAAGCCAGGCCACCGGGCAAGGCGGCCCGCTCACCTCCGGGCCGAAACCCCGACGCTACGCTCACCAGCTGACGCGCACGAGCCGGACCGAGGTCCCTCTCGCCGCCTCTAAATCGACATCCCTGTCGATTTGCGCTACCCGGTTCACTGCGCGTCGGCGGCCCGGTGAAATCGCTCGCCTGCCTTGCCCGATGGCTATGTCCTGCTCCGGACGAAGCTCGTCGACACTTGGTTAACGCAGCCGGGTCAGCAAGCCATCCAGGGTACCGAAGAGCCACTCCTTGAGGCGCTGCCAGCGGGGGCGGCGGGCCCAGGCGGCGGCGTGAATCTCATGGCTGGCGGCGAAGTTGCGCTCGAACAGCACCGCCACCTCCCGGGCGAAGCGCGGGTCATCGATCTCCTGGTTGGCCTCCAGGTTCCAGTGCAGGCTCCAGTGATCGAAGTTGCAGGAGCCGATGGAGCTCCAGTCGTCCACCAGGCAGAACTTGGCGTGGATAAAGGAGGGCTGGAACTCGAAGATACGGATGCCCGCCCGCAGCAGGCGACCATAGAAGCGCTGGCCGGCGTAGCGCACCCCGGGATGATCGTGGGCCTCGCCGGGCAGCAGCAGGCGCACATCCACGCCACGCCGCGCCGCCAGGGCCAGGCGGATCCGCAACCCCAGGGTGGGCACGAAATAGGGGGTGCAGATCCACAGCCGCCGGCGTGCCCGCCGCACCCGCTGGTGCAAGGAACGGCGAATCGCCTGGTAGCGATAGCCCTGCCCCCAGACCACCCGGCCACGCATGCCCTGGTAGCCGTCATCGTCCGCCAGGGCCAGGCGCAGGCCACGCACCAGGGCCGCCTCCCCCGCCCCCCGGGTCAGGGAGGAATCCCAGAGTCGCGAGAAGAGTCGCACCCAGTCCGCCACCACCGGCCCCTCGATACGCACCGCCACCTCGTACCAGGCCTGGAGGAAGTCATCCACGGCGCCGAAGCCGCCGGTAAAGGCGACGCGGCCGTCCACCACCACCAGCTTGCGGTGGTCCCGGGTCAGGTTGCGCACCAGCGGCAGATGGAACCCCAGGGGATTGAAGAAGCGCAGCGCCACGCCGAGCTCGGCGAGGCGTCGCCGGTCCGCCTCGGCCAGCCCCATGGCGCCATAGCCGTCGAGCATCAGCAGTACCCGCACGCCGCGTCCCGCGGCACGCCCCAGGGCCTCGATCACCGCATCGCCGAGGCGCCCCGACTCCATCAGGTAGAGCTCCACCAGTACCCAGGACTCGGCCGCCTCCAGGGCCTCCAGCATGGCCGGCAGGAACTGGCTCGCCTCCGGTAGCAGGGTAAAGCGATTGCCGTCCCGCCAGACTCCCCGCATGCGCCTCTCCTTTCGCCGATCCGCCTGCGTATAATAGTGCGGCACCCCCGAACTCGAAGGCAATGGAATGGCCTGGCGTCCCCTCCACGCTCTATTGCGCCGTCTGCTCGACGCCTGGGTCGAGCTCCGTCACTGCGACCCGGCTCCCGATACCCTGGCCCTCGATCCAGAGCGCCCCGTCCGCTATGTGCTGTCGCACCGGGCCCTGAGCGATCGCCTGCTGCTGGAGAACCTGTGCCGCCGTCATGGCCTGCCCCTCGATGCGCCCCCCGGCACCTCGGCCATCCTGAGCCTGCCGGAAGCGCGCCGCCGGCGGTGGCGGCGCCGCCACTCGTCCTCGCCTCTGGCGACCCTGACGGAAGGCCTGTCGGACTCGCCGCGGGCCGATCCCCAGCTGGTGCCGGTGAGCATCTTCTGGGGCCGCGCCCCCGGCAAACGCTTCGGCTTCTGGAAGCTGCTGGCGGCGGACAGCTGGGCCCTGACCGGACGACTGTGGCGCCTGCTGTCGGTACTGGTCAACGGCAGGAGCGTGGAGGTGGTCTTCGGTGCTCCCCTGCGCCTCGGCGAGCTGCACGACCCGGCCCGCCCCGAGCTGACGTCCCGCAAGGCGGGGCGGCTGCTGCGGGTCCACTTTCGCCGGGTACGCACCCGGGTGCTGGGCCCCGACCTCTCCCACCGCCGCACCCTGATCGATAGCGTGGTGGCCAGCCCCGAGGTGCGCCGCGCCATCGATGAGGCGGCCGCGGCCCAGGAGCGCTCCCGCGCCCGGCTGACCCGGCGCGCCCAGCGCTATGGTCGCGAGATCGCCTCCAATATGTCCTATCCGGTGCTGCGCTTCTTCGATCAGTTGCTCAAGCGCCTCTGGACGCGGCTCTACGATGGCGTCGAGGTCACCGGCATGGAGGCGGTCAAGGCCCTGGCCGGCGACCATACCCTGGTCTATGTGCCCTGCCACCGCAGCCATATCGACTACCTGCTGCTCTCCTACGTGCTCTACCGCCAGGGGCTGATGCCACCCCATATCGCCGCCGGTCGCAATCTCGACATGCCGATCGTGGGGCCCCTGCTGCGCCGTGGCGGCGCCTTCTTCATGCGCCGCAGCTTCCGCGACAACCGCCTCTATGCGGCGGTCTTCGACGCCTACCTGCATCGCCTGCTGGCCCGGGGGCACGCCCTGGAGTACTTCATCGAGGGCGGGCGCTCGCGCAGCGGCCGCCTGCTGCCGCCACGCCCCGGCATGCTGGCCATGACCCTGCGCTCCCAGGCACGGCTGATCCAGGAACAACGACGCCCCCGGCCGCTGGCCTTCGTGCCGGTCTACTTCGGCTACGAGCGGGTGATGGAGAATGCCAGCTACCGCCGCGAGCTGGCCGGCGAGAAGAAGCGCAAGGAGTCGCCGCTGGCCCTGCTTGGCACCCTGAAGCGCCTGCGGGAACCCTTCGGCCGGGTGACGGTGGCCTGCGGCGAGCCGCTGATCCTGGATCAATGGCTCGATACCCGAGCCCCGGAGTGGCGCCAGGCCGTTCCCCAGGGACGGCCGGCCTGGCTGGGGCAGGCCTTGCCGGCCCTGGGGCAGACGCTCTCCCGGCGCATCAATGCCGCCGCCCGCCTCAACGCCAGCAACCTGGTGGCCCTGGCGATGCTGGCCACCCCTCAGCGGGTCATCGAGACGCCCCGGCTGGAGCATCAGCTGCGCCTGCTGGCCCGCCTCGGCCAGGCGCGCCCCGGCCAGTCCCTGGCGCCCCCCGAGGGCACCCCCGGCGACTGGATCGATCACGCCGAGCGGCTGGGCCTGATCCGCCGCCGGCCCCAGGCCCTCGGCGAACTGGTGGTGGCCGATGCCGACCAGGCCGCCCAACTGGGCTGGTATCGCAACAATGTGCTGCACGGCTTCGCCCTGCCGGGCCTGGTGGCCTTCGCCTTCCGCAATACCCCACGCCATGACGCCGCCAGCCTCACCCACCGCCTAAGCCCGATCTGGCCACTGCTGGTGCGCGAGCTGGCCATCACGGCCCCCGACGACCTGACGGCGGCCACCACCGAGCAGCTCTGCCGGCTGACGGATCAGGGACTACTGGAGGCGGTGGACGGTAGCTGGCAGCGACCGCAATCGCTGGCCGACCAGGCCGCCCTGGATCAGCTCGGCGCCCTGGTGGAGCCCTTCCTGGCCCGGGGTTTCCTGCTGCTCACGGTGCTGCTGCGCCAGCCCAGCGGCCGGGCCACCCCCAAGGCCCTGGCCGACCAGGGGCGCCAGCTCGCCGAGCGACTGGCGCTGCTCTCCGGCCTGCCGGCCCCGGAATTCTTCGATGCCAGCCTCTTCGCCGCCCTGCTGGAGGGGCTGGAGGCGGAGGGCTGGGTATGGCGCGACGACGAGCGCGTGAACTATGGCACCACCCTGCGGGAGGCCGCCCGGCACGCCCAGGACCTCTTCGATTCGACCCTGCGCCAGCGGCTGATGCTACTGGCCGAGGCCGGAGAGGATAACGACGGACAGAAGGAGAGTTAACGAGTCAGGGTTTCAGGGCCCGATGGACATAGAGATCATAGCGGCTGGTCTTGCCTTCCAGCACATGCTGGGGGGCCGGGCCGGCGATGGGCGGCGCCTTGCGCGGCCGCTTCACCACCACCCGGTGGGTGGCCGTATCCAGGGCCGCCTCCAGTAGCCGCGGCGCGTCGGCGTCGTCGCCGGCGAGCTCCCGGAACAGCCGCATCTCCTTCTTGACCAGCGCCGACTTGTCGCGGTGGGGAAACATCGGATCCAGGTGAATCACCTGGGGCGGGAAGCCCGTGGCCGCCAGGATGGCGGCCAGCTCGTGGCCGGCATCGGCCCAGGCCAGGCGCATCCGCGCGACGATCTCGCCCACCTCCGGGTCGCCGGCGGCCCGGGCCAGGCCGTCCTCGAGCAGGGAGGCGATGGCCGCCACCCGCTCCACCAGCAGTACCTCGGCGCCGAGGCTGGCCAGCACGAAGGCGTCGCGGCCCAGCCCCGCGGTGGCGTCGACGATATGCGGGGTCACCCCCTTGCCGAGGCCACAGGCCTTGGCCACCAGCTGGCCTCGGCCGCCGCCGAACTGACGACGATGGGCCACCTTGCCGGCCAGGAAGTCCACCGCCAGCGGCTTGCCGTAGACCCTGGGATCGCCGGCCAGCACCAGCCGGCCCGCCTCGTGGCGCAGCACCAGGGTCGCCCGTTCGCCCCGGGGCAGGCCCAGCCGCTCGGCCAGGGCGGCATCGGCCACCGCCAGGCTCGGCGGCGCCTCGTCCGGGCTCATCGGCTCTTCTTCCAGGCCACCTGATCACGCAGATAGATCGGCTGCACCCGATGCGGCGCCTCGCCTTCGCCGGCGGCGAAGGCCTCGGCGGCCAGGCGCACCATCGCCTCGGCGCCGGGCTCCTCGTCCACCAGGCACTGGCCCACCCCGGCCTGCAGGGTGGCCGGCATGGCCTCCCACAGCGCCCAGCCGGAGCCCACGCCGATCCAATCCCGCTCCTCCTGTCCTGCCGGCAGGGTCAGGCGCTCAGGCGGCAGCACCGCCTCCTCGCCGATCAGGGTGACTCGCCCCGCCTCGCAGTGGTAGGCCGCCGCATAGACCTCGCCCATGCGCGCATCCAGGGCCGGCAGCACATGGCGCAGGTGCAGGCGCCGATGGGCGGCCAGGGCCAGGGCCGCCAGGGTCGAGACCCCCAGCAGCGGTCGCTCCAGGCCATAGGCCAGGCCCTGGGCGGCGCCGGCGGCGATCCGCAACCCGGTGAAGGAGCCCGGTCCACGGCCATAGGCCAGGGCATCCAGGGCGCTCAGCGGCAACCCCGCCTCGGCCAGCAGCTCCCGGGCCATGGGCAGCAGCCGACGGGTGTGTTCGCGGGGCGCCACCACGAAGCGGGCGGTCACCTCGCCGTCATGCCAGAGGGCGGCGGAACAGGCGCTCGAGGAGGCATCCAGGGCCAGCAGGGTCGACATAGGGCGGTCACGGGCGTGAAGGGTGGAGGCGGCATTATATACGCCGCCCACCCGGCAGGGAAAACGACACGGGCCCGCCAATGGCGAGCCCGTGATATTACCTGCGGGGCGCGACTTAGCCCTCCAGGGCCTCGATCACCTGACGGGTGATCTCGTCGACGCTGCCCACGCCCTCGACCCGGTGATAGGCCGGGGCCGCGGCGGCGTCCTGCTTGGCCCACTGCTGGTAGTAGTCGACCAGGGGCGCGGTCTGGTCATGGTAGACCGCCAGGCGGTTACGCACCGTGGCCTCCTGATCGTCGTCACGCTGGATCAGCGCCTCGCCGGTGACGTCGTCCTTGCCGGCCTCCTTGGGCGGATTGTACTCCACGTGATAGACGCGGCCGGAGCCCGGGTGCACGCGGCGACCCGCCAGGCGCTTGACGATCTCCTCGTCCTCGACGGCGATCTCCAGCACATGGTCGATCTTCACCGCCGCGTCCTTCATGGCCTCGGCCTGGGGAATGGTGCGCGGGAAGCCGTCGAACAGGAAGCCGTTCTCGCAGTCGGGCTGGGCGATACGCTCCTTGACCAGGGCGATGATGATCTCATCGGAGACCAGGCCACCGCTGGTCATGATCTCCTTGACCTTGAGACCCAGCTCGCTGCCTTCCTTGACCGCGGCGCGCAGCATGTCCCCGGTGGAGATCTGGGGAATCTTGAAACGCTCGCAGATGAACTGAGCCTGGGTTCCCTTGCCGGCCCCGGGGGCACCCAACAGGATAAGACGCATCAATCATGCTCCTTGAGACGAGTTGAGAAAGTTTATCGAAAAAATGGAATTCGGAGACGATACCCGGGCGGCGACGGCGACACAAGCCGGCAAGCTGTCGCACCATCCCGGCGCCGGAAGATTTTCTTCTTGAGCGACAAGACGTTGTGCCACCACTAGCACTTTGGTCTGGACGCCGTTGCATCGTCCATGTCGCTTTTGCATGACCACAAACGCCAACGGCGCCCAGCGGGCGCCGTTGGCGGGACTCGCGTCCGGCCTAACTCACAGCAACAGGCGACGGATATCCGTCAGCACCTGGCCGAGGAAGGCGGTGAAGCGCGCCGCATCGGCGCCATTGACCGCCCGGTGGTCGTAGGAGAGCGACAGCGGCATCATCAGCCGCGGCGCGAACTCGCTACCATTCCACACCGGCTTCATCGACGCCTTGGAGACGCCGAGGATGGCGACCTCCGGGGCGTTGACGATGGGCGTGAAGGCGGTACCGCCGATGGAGCCCAGGCTGGAGATGGTGAAGCAGCCACCGGTCATCTCCTCGCGCTTGAGCTTCTTCGACTGGGCCTTGCCGGCCAGCTCCACGGTCTCCTTGGCCAGCTCGATCAGCGACTTCTTGTCGGCGTCGCGGACCACCGGCACCATCAGGCCATCCGGGGTGTCCACGGCGATGCCGATATGCACGTACTTCTTGTGCACCAGGGTCTCGCCGTCGCTCTTCAGGCTGACGTTGAACTGCGGGAACTTGCGCAGCGCGAAGGCACAGGCCTTGATCAGGAAGGGCAGCGGCGTGAGCTTGGCGCCCTGGGCCTCCGCCTCGGCCTTCATCGACTTGCGGAAGGCCTCCAGCTCGGTGATGTCCGCCTCGTCGAACTGAGTCACATGGGGCACGTTGAGCCAGCTGCGATGCAGGTTGGTGGCGCCCATCTTCATCAGGCGACCCATCGGCTTCTCTTCGATCTCGCCGAACTGACTGAAGTCCTGATCGGGAATCGGCGGGATGCCGGCGCCAGAAGCGGCGGGGGCCGCGGCCTGACCCTTGCCCTGGTTGGCGATGACCTGCTTGACGTAGCCGTGCAGGTCCTCCTTGACGATCCGCCCCTTGGGCCCGCTGGGGGTCACCTGGGTGAGATCGACGCCCAGCTCGCGGGCCAGCATGCGCACCGCCGGACCGGCATGCACGCGCTTGCCGTCACGGGCCTGGCCGGTGGCTGGCTGCCCCGCGGCCAGGCCGGCGGCGGGTGCCGCGGGCTTGGCGGCCTGGGGCGCCGGCTTGGCCGGCTCCGCCGCGCCCTGCGGGGCCGGGGCGGCCTGCTTGGCCGGCTGGGCGGCGGGAGCGCCGGCGGTCTCGATCACGCCGATCAGGTCGCCTTCGCTGAGGGTGTCACCCTCTTTCACCGACAGCTCGACGATCTTGCCCTTGTAGGGGCTCGGCACGTCCATGGAGGCCTTGTCGGACTCCAGGGTGACCAGGGCATCTTCCTCGTCCACCTCGTCGCCCACGGCCACGGCGATCTCGATCACCGGCACGTCGCTGGAACCGGACAGGTCGGGGACCCGGATCTCCTTGCGCTGGGGCTCGCCGCCGGCGGCCGGGGCCTCCTCGGCGGGCGCCGGAGCCGCTTCCTGGGCCGGGGCGGCCTGCTGCTGCGGCGCCGGGGCGGCCTCCTCGGCGCCGCCCTCGATCTCGACGGTGCCGATCAGGTCGCCCTCGGAGACGCTGTCACCAACCTTGACGGCCAGGCTGAGCAGCTTGCCGCCATGGGGGCTGGGCACGTCCATGGAGGCCTTGTCGGACTCCAGGGTGATCAGGGTGTCTTCCTCGGCGATCTCCTCGCCTTCGGCCACCGCCACCTCGATGATCTCCACCTCCGAGGAGCCGCCCAGGTCGGGGACCCGGATCTCCACGGTCTGCTTGCCACCGGCGGGCTTGGCCGCGGGCTTGGCTTCCTCGGCGGCCGGCGCCTCGGGGGCGGACGCCTGCGGCTCGGCCTGGGCCGGCTCGGGCTCGGCGTCGCCGCCACCCTCGGCTTCCAGCTCGAGGATATCGTCACCCTCGGAGACGCTATCGCCCTCCTTGACCAGGATCTTCACGACCTTGCCGCCCTTGGGGGACGGCACGTCCATGCTGGCCTTGTCGGATTCCAGGGTAATCAGGGTGTCTTCGGCCTCGATCACATCACCTTCGGACACCGCGATCTCGATGATTTCGACACCTTCGCTTCCGCCGATGTCGGGGACTTTGATGATTTCGCTACTCAAGGTCGCGCTCCTCTCGAATCTTGCGTGCCGCAGGCGCCGCCTCCCGTCTGGGGAGGCGCCGGTCGCACCGGCCGGCGCCTGCTGCTAGCTGGTCAACGGCTCACACCGACAAGGGGTTGGGCTTGCTCGGGTCGATGCCGTACTTCTTGATCGCTTCGCTGACCACCTTGCGGTCCAGCTCGCCCCGGTCGGCCAACGCCTTGAGCGCGGCCACGGTAACGAAGTAGCGGTCGACCTCGAAGAAGTGACGCAGCTTCTCGCGGGTATCGGAACGCCCGAAGCCGTCGGTACCCAGCACGGTGTAGTCGGTGGGCACCCAGGCACGCACCTGGTCGGCGAACAGCTTCATGTAGTCGGTGGAGGCGATGGCCGGGCCTTCGCGACCTTCCAGACACTGGGTGATATGCGGCTTGCCGGGCGCGTCTTCCGGATGCAGGAAGGCCTGACGGTCGACTTCCAGGGCCTCGCGACGCAGCTCGTTGAAGCTGGTGACGCTCCAGATATCGGCGCCGATGCCCCACTCCTCGGCGAGCATCTCGGCGGCGGCCTCGACCTCGCGGAGGATGGTGCCGGAGCCCAGCAGCTGAACGCGACCCTTCTCGCCCTGGGTCTCGCGCAGCAGGTACATGCCCTTGATGATCTCCTCGGCCGGGATGGTCTCCAGCTCCGGATGCTCGTAGTTCTCGTTCATCACGGACAGGTAGTAGAAGCAGTTCTCCTTGTCGGCGAACATGCGCTTCAGGCCGTCCTGGACGATCACCGCCACCTCGTGGGCATAGGTGGGGTCATAGCTGCGGCAGTTGGGGATGGTGGAGGCCAGGATATGACCGTGGCCATCCTGGTGCTGCAGGCCCTCGCCGTTGAGGGTGGTGCGCCCGGCGGTACCACCGACCAGGAAGCCTCGGGCCTGCAGGTCGCCGGCGGCCCAGGCCAGGTCACCGATACGCTGGAAGCCGAACATCGAGTAGTAGACGTAGAACGGCAGCAGCGTCAGGTTGTTGTTCGAGTAGGAGGTGGCGGCGGCGATCCAGGCGGACATGGCGCCGGCCTCGGAGATGCCCTCCTCGAGGATCTGGCCCTTCTTGTCCTCCCGGTAGAACATGATCTGGCCCTTGTCCACCGGCTCGTACTTCTGCCCCTCGGAGGTGTAGATACCGAGCTGACGGAACATGCCCTCCATGCCGAAGGTGCGCGCCTCGTCGGGGATGATCGGTACCACCTGCTTGCCGATCTTCTTGTCCTTCACCAGGCCATTGAGGACCCGCACGAAGGCCATGGTGGTGGAGACCTCACGGCCCTTGGAGCCGCCGGTCTGGGAGGCGAAGATCTTGTCCTCCAGGGAGGGGATCTCCAGCGCCTGGAAGTCGCTGCGACGACTCGGCAGGTAGCCGCCCAGGCGCTCGCGCTGCAGGTGCATGTACTTCATTTCCGGGGAGTCGTCCGCCGGCTTGTAGTACGGCACGTCCTTGAGCTGCTCGTCGGTGATGGGGATACCGAAGCGGTCGCGGAAGCGCTGGAGGGCCTCGTACTCCATGCTCTTGAGCTGGTGGGACTCGTTGGCCGCCTCGCCGTCGTCGGCGCCCATGCCATAGCCCTTGACGGTGTGGGCCAGGATCACGGTGGGGCGCCCGTTGGCGTTATTGACCGCCTCATGGTAGGCCGCATAGACCTTGTAGGGGTCGTGGCCGCCGCGGTTGAGGCGCCAGATGTCCTCGTCGGACATGTCCTTGACCAGCTCGGCGGTCTCCGGGTACTTACCGAAGAAATGCTCGCGGGTGTAGGCACCGCCGTTGGCCTTGTAGTTCTGGTAGTCGCCGTCGACCGCCTCGTCCATGCGCTTCTGCAGCACGCCCTTCTTGTCCTGCTCGAAGAGCGGATCCCAGAAGCGGCCCCAGACGACCTTCTGGACGTTCCAGCCGGCCCCGCGGAAAACGCCTTCCAGCTCGTCCATGATCCGCGAGTTGCCGCGCACCGGGCCGTCGAGGCGCTGCAGGTTGCAGTTGATCACGAAGATCAGGTTGTCGAGCTTCTCGCGGCTGGCCAGGTGGATGGCCCCCAGGGATTCCGGCTCGTCGCACTCGCCATCGCCCATGAAGCACCAGATCTTGCGATCGTGCATGTCCTTCATTTCGCGGGAGTGCAGGTACTTCATGACGTGGGCCTGGTAGATGGCCTGAATCGGCCCCAGGCCCATGGAGACGGTGGGGAACTGCCAGAAGTCCGGCATCAGCCAGGGGTGCGGATAGGAGGAGAGGCCATCGCCATCCACTTCCTGGCGGAACTTGTCCATCTGCGCTTCGGAGAGACGCCCCTCCAGGAAGGCACGCGCATAGATGCCCGGCGCCACATGGCCCTGGATATAGACCAGGTCGCCCTCGAAATCGCCGTTGGGGGCGCGGAAGAAGTGGTTGAAGCCCACATCATAGAGGGTCGCCGCCGACATGAAGCTGGCGATATGGCCGCCCACGCCCGGGTTCGCGCGGTTGTTGCGAATCACCTGGGCGATAGCGTTGTAGCGGATCAAAGAGCGAATACGCCGCTCCATGAACAGATCGCCGGGCATGTGCGCCTCGCGGTGCACCGGGATGCTGTTACGGTGGGGGGTCGTCACCGAGAAGGGTACCTGCATGCCATCGCGACGCAGACGGTCGGCCAGGTTGCTCAGCAGGTATTGGGCGCGATCCTCGCCCTCGCGATCCAGTACGGACTCCAGGGATTCCAACCATTCCTGGGTTTCGACCGGATCAAGATCTTCTCTTGCCTCCAGACTCATAGACGTCTCTCCAAATGAAGATTTTTTGTCAGTCTGCCCTCACCCGGGGGTCGAGGGGCGTGTGGCGCTCTTCAGTGCGGGCGCGGCCTTCTGGTGGGCCGCATCTCCGGAAAAGGTAGGCTGTAGTTTCTTTACAGACCGGCGTCGATGACGCATGAATTCCGGCATGAAGATACCGCAAACGCTGGCTTGTGCCAATGACAACGAATATGGAAATTTTTTCCACATACGTCATTGCACTGCAACACAAGGCGTTGTGCCTGCCTCGGGACAGCCTAGACCAAGGCGCAATGCCTTGTAGTCAAGCTACAGGATTTCGGCCGCCAGGCAGCGCCTCAGGTAGGCCCAGTCGAAGGCCGGCCCCGGGTCGGTCTTGCGCAGGGGAGCGATGCGGGCATGGCTGGTGAAGCGTCGAGGCGTGATCTCGGGATAGGCATGGCAGAGGTCGGCGAGGACCCGGGCCAGGGTGCGGTACTGGGCGTCCCGGTAGGGGGAGACCTCGTCCCCCTCCAGCTCGATGCCCACCGAGAAGTCGTTGAGCTCGCCCCGCCAGCGCCGGCCGTCGAACCAGCGTGAGCGGCCGGCGTGCCACGCACGCCGATCGAAGGGCACGAACTGTACCGCCTCGCCGTCGCGGCGAATCAACAGGTGCGCCGAGACCCGGAGGCCGGCGATCTCGGCGAAGAAGGGGTGCGCCTCGGGGTCCAGGGTATTGGTGAAGAGGCGCTCGATATGCTCGCCGCCGAACTCCCCCGGCGGCAGGCTGATGGAGTGCAGCACCACCGCCGAGACCTCTCCCGTCGGCCGCGCATTATGGTTGGGCGAGATCACCCGCCGCGCCGATTGCCACCAGCCCTGTTCGATCATCTCGCCTCCCCCGACCTCGATTCCCTATAATGGCGGCCAGTATGGCATATCCCCTCACCAGCCCGGAGCCAGGCCCCATGCATTACCACCAAGCCCTCGCCGAAGAGATTCGTGACGCCGCCGCCCGGCTGCTGGCGGAGGACGTCGGCCCCGGCGATATCACCGCCGAGCTGATCCCCGCCCAGCAGTGGGCCAAGGCCCGGGTGCTGACCCGGGAGGCCTGCGTGCTGTGCGGCGTGGCCTGGGTCGACGAGATCTTCCGCCGCCTGGATGCCCGGGTCAGCCTGCGCTGGCACGCCGCCGACGGCGACCGCCTGGAAGCCGATAGCGTCTTCCTGGAGCTGGAAGGGCCGGCCCGCACCCTGCTCACCGGCGAGCGGGCGGCGCTCAATCTGCTGCAGACCCTCTCCGCCACCGCCAGCCGTACCCGCCACTATGTGGACCTGCTGCAGGGTACCGGGGTTCGCCTGCTGGATACCCGCAAGACCCTGCCGGGGCTGCGCCTGGCTCAGAAGTATGCGGTGACCTGCGGCGGCGGCCATAACCATCGTATCGGCCTCTATGATGCCTTCCTGATCAAGGAGAATCATATCGCCGCCTGCGGCGGTATCGCCGCGGCGGTGAGGGAGGCCCGGGATATCGCCAACGACCTGCCGGTGGAGGTGGAGGTGGAGACCTTCGACGAACTGGATCAGGCCCTGGCCGCGGGGGCCGATATCATCATGCTCGACAACTTCGACCTGGGAGCGCTGCGCGAGGCGGTGACCCGCACCGCCGGCCGCGCCACCCTGGAGGCCTCCGGCAATGTCGACGAGACCACCCTTCGCGCCATCGCCGAGACCGGCGTGGACTGCATCTCCAGCGGCGCCCTGACCAAGGGCGTGGAGGCCATCGACCTGTCGATGCGCCTCACCGAGACCTGGGAGGCCCGCTAGGGCATGGTCACGTCACCGGCGAGCCAGACCTTCGCCCTGGAGGCCATCGGCCGTATCGAGAGCGACTACCCGGACAAGTTCGGCATCCCCCGCCAGCCGGGCCTGGCCCCGGCGGCCCGCGCCGAGCTGGTGCTCGAGGGCGCCTATGCCGACCCCCTGGCGGTGCGCGGCCTGGACGCCTTCAGCCACCTCTGGCTGACCTTCGTCTTCCACCACAGCCCCGCGCGCTGGACGCCCCTGGTGCGCCCGCCGCGCCTGGGAGGAAACGCCAAGGTGGGGGTCTTCGCCAGCCGCAGCACCCATCGCCCCAACCGCCTGGGCCTCTCCCTGGTGGAGCTGGTGGGTATCGATACCCGGGACGGGGTGCGCCTGCACCTGGCCGGCTGCGACCTGGTCAACGGCACCCCGGTGCTGGATATCAAGCCCTACCTGCCCTGGGCCGAGGCGCACCCCGAGGCCCGCGCCGGCTTCGCTCCCGAGGCGCCGCCCCAAGTCCCCGTGGGCTTCGAGGCGGCGGCCCGGGCGACCCTGGCCCGCCGCGCCGACGGCGACGAGCTGAGCGCGCTGATATGCCAGGTGCTGGCCCAGGACCCGCGCCCCGCCTACCACCGCGAGAAGGCCGACGCCGAGCGCCTCTATGGCGTGCGCCTGCGCGATATCGACGTGCGCTTTCGCGCCGAGGACGACGGCTTCCGGGTGGTGGAGATCGTCCCCGCCTAAGACGACAACGCCCTCACAAGGAGGGCGTTGTCTCGGGTGCGGCGACGGGATCAGGCGAAGTCGATGCCGATCCGGCGGCCCACTTCCTCGTAGGCCTCGATCACCCCGCCCAGGCCCTGGCGGAAACGGTCCTTGTCGAGCTTCTCGCGGGTCTCGGCGTCCCACAGGCGGCAGCCGTCCGGGGAGAACTCGTCGCCCAGCACGATCTCGCCGTGGAAGAGACCGAACTCCAGCTTGTAGTCGACCAGCAGCATGCCGCCGTCGGCGAACAGCTGCTTGAGCACCGCGTTGACCTTGAAGGTCAGCGCCTTCATCTCGGCCAGTTGCTCGGGGGTCGCCCAGCCGAAGGTCTCGGCCAGGGACTCGTTGATCATGGGGTCGCCCTTCTCGTCGTTCTTGAGAAACAGCTCGAAGGTGGGCGGCGTCAGGGCCTGGCCCTCGTCCACGCCCAGCCGCTTGACCAGGCTGCCGGCGGCGATATTGCGCACCACGCACTCCACCGGAATCATCTCCAGCTTCTTGACCACGCACTCGGTATCGGAGAGCAGGGTCTCGAAGTGGGTGGGGATGCCCGCCGCCTGGAGCTTCTCCATGATAAAGGCATTGAAGCGGTTGTTGACCATGCCCTTGCGAGCCAGGGCCTCCTTCTTCTTGCCGTCGAAGGCGCTGGTGTCGTCGCGGAAGGTGAGCACCAGGCGATCCGGGTCGTCGGTGAGATAAACCGACTTGGCCTTGCCGGCGTAGAGTTCTTGACGCTTTTCCATGGGGATCTCCGAAGAGGAACGCGGATACATGCTGACCGGCATCGGCAGCGGTGTTAAGGGTCAGGCGATGGTTTGCCAGCCCAGGCCCTCGTCCTGGGCGGCCACCATCAGCCGGGCGTCGTCGCCGTCGAGCAGCGGCACCAGGGCCTCCAGGGCCAGCTCGGGGCGGTTGTTATGCTCCGAGAGGTGGGAGCAGATGATGCGCTGCAGGCGATCCAGCCCTAGCCCCTGGAGTAGCCGGGCCGCCTGCACATTGGCCAGGTGGCCCCAGTCGCCCCCCACCCGGCGCTTGAGCCTCGGCGGATAGGGCCCCTCGGCGAGCAGCCGGCGATCGTGATTGCACTCCAGGATCAGCGCGTCGCAGCCACGAAAGGCCTCCACCACATGGGCACTGGGGTGGCCCAGGTCGGTAAGCACCCCCAGTCGGCGCCCGGCGCCCGAGAGGCAGAATTGTACCGGTTCTCGGGCGTCATGGGGTACGGTCACCGGCTCGATTTCCAGCCCCTTGATCACGAAACGCGCCTGGGGCGTGATCCAGTGATGCCGCGGCACCCGACCGAGGCGACCGGCGCGCCAGGTGCCCGGGGTCAGGTAGACCGGAATATCGTGACGCCGGGCCAGGGGGCCGACGCCGCCGATATGGTCGCCGTGTTCATGGGTGACCAGGATGGCATCCAACTGGCGCGGGTGCAGGCCCAGGGCGGCCAGGCGCCGCTCGGCCTCACGCATGGTGAAGCCGCAGTCGATCAGCAACCGCGTCTCGCCGTCGCTGACCAGGGTGGCATTGCCCTTGCTACCGCTCCCCAGGGAGGCGAAGCTCAGGCGCCCCGCCTCGGGAAGACTCGCCTCGTCCATCAGCGCAGCAGGTCGGCGAGGCGCTCCAGCAGCTCGCGCTGATCCGCGCCGTCGAGCCCCTCGATGATGCGGACCCGGCTACCCTCGCTTCCTGCGCCCTCGACCCGCAGGCGCACCGCCCGGGGCTCGGGATCATCTCGCCAGATCGCCAGGGCGGCCAGCATCCCCTCCCCCTGCCCACGCAGGCGCTGCGGCAGGTAGGCGACCCGGAACTCCCGGGCCGTGGCGTCGCGTTCCAGCAGGCGCTGGAAGTCGGCGTCATCGAAGCGGCCGGCCAGCTGATAATCGAGCTCGCTCCAGACCCGCTCGGCGTCCGCCGGCACGCTCAGCGCCCATCCCTCGCTGGTGGGCTGCACCGCCAGGAGCGCCGCCGATGCCTCGGCGCTGGCGGCCAGGGCCGAGGCGCTGGCGCTCTGTCCCTGCATCTCGAAATAGCCGGCCAGGGCACTCAGGCAGGCGGCATGACTGCGCCCGGCGGCCTCGCAGCGTACCTCGCTGGCGCCGCCGCGCAGGGCGCTCTGCACCGTGAAGCGCCCCTGGGGGGTGGCGAGGATCCCCTGGCGGGCGTCCCGCTGTGTCACGGTCAGGCCCTGGCGCTCGACGAACTCTTCCAGCATCGGCCACACCGCCGCGGGAGCCGCGGCCACCACCAGCCAGCGGTCATCGCCGCGTTCCCGGGATTCGACGAAGGCCTCGGGAGTGTGGCGCACCGCGCTGCCCGCCGCCGGCCGGGGTGCCCCCTCCGTTGAGGCGGCGATGCGCCCCTGGGGCACGGGCATGGCGCCGGCAACGGCATCGCCTCCCCCCGGCAGCCGCAGCGGCTCGGCGATCTCCGCCTCACCGTAGTCGAGGTTGCGATCATGATAGTAACCATCGCGGGCGCAACCGGCGGTCGCCAGGGCCAGAGCCACGACCAGCGGGGTCCATTTCAGCGCAGGGTTCATGCATCCACCTTGAGTTGTCTTGCCGGTGTCGCCCGGTCTCAGGATTCGATCAGACCCGCCAGTTGCAGGGCCTCGCTCACCGTGGAGTGGTATTTCTCCGAGAGCCAGGTCAGGGGCAGGCGGATACCGGCCTCGGCCAGGCCCATGCGGTGCAGGGCCCACTTGACGGGAATCGGATTGGACTCGACGCCCAGCACGGTGTGCAGCGGCATCAGTCGGGTATTGATCTGGTGGGCCCGCTCGGCATCGCCGGCCATGGCGGTGACGCAGAGATCATGCATGGCCCGGGGCGCCACATTGGCGGTCACCGAGATATCGCCGTGGCCGCCCATCAGCATATAGTCGCAGGCGGTGCCGTCGTCGCCGGAATAGAGCATGAAGTCGCTGCCCTTGAGCCGATCGATCAGCTCCTGGGCCCGCTCCAGGTTACCGGTGGCATCCTTGAGCCCGACGATATTGTCCACCTCGGCGAGGCGCAGCACCGTCTCGTTATAGAGATCGGAGCAGGTGCGTCCCGGCACGTTGTAGAGGATCACCGGCAGTTGGCTGCCCTCGGCCACCGCCTTGAAGTGGCGATAGAGCCCTTCCTGGGTGGGCTTGTTGTAGTAGGGACAGACCGACAGGCAGTAATCGGCGCCGACCTCGCTGGCATAGCGGGCCAGTTCTACCGCCTCGGAGGTGGCATTGGCACCGGTACCGGCGATCACCGGGATACGGCCGTTGACCTCCTCCACCACGGTGCGAATCACGTCGAAATGCTCGGCAAACGACATGGTGGTGGGCTCACCGGTGGTGCCGGCGGCGACGATGCCGTCGGTGCCATTCTCCAGATGGAAGTTGACCAGGCGACGCAGTGCCTCCCAGTCGATCTCGCCGTCCACCTTCATGGGCGTCGCCAGGGCGACGATACTGCCTGTGATCATTATCTTTCCTCTCCAATCGACGACCGCCTCGGCACCTGGCCGCGATTCGGCGGCACGACCCGGCTCGGCGCGGGGCGCCCAATAGGCCTAGATGGTACTCAGGCGACGAAAGTCTGTACAGAACCGAAGGCGGGCCTCAGCGGGATTGGCCCTTTACAGGGCCGGCGGCCTTGCGTGTAATCGACCCCTTCGCATGGATTTCACCGACTCAGGAGACTCGTCATGAGCGTCAGCATCGGTCAGCCCGTTCCCGATTTCACCGCCCAGGCCACCGGCGACACCACCGTCAGCCTCGCCGAGCTGAAGGGGAAGCAGGTGGTGATCTACTTCTACCCCAAGGCCAGCACCCCGGGCTGCACCACCGAGGGGGGCGACTTCCGCGACCGCAAAGCGGAGTTCGAGGCCGCCAACACGGTGGTCCTCGGCGTCTCCCGGGACGGCATCCGTGCCCAGGAGAACTTCAAGGCCAAGCAGGGCTTCAATTTCGAACTGATCTCCGACAAGGACGAGGCGGTCTGCCACTTGTTCGACGTCATCAAGCTCAAGAAGCTCTACGGCAAGGAGCACCTAGGCATCGAGCGCAGTACCTTCCTGATCGACGCCGACGGCAAGCTGGCCCGGGAGTGGCGCAAGGTCAAGGTGGCCGGCCATGCCCAGGAAGTGCTGGAGGCGGCCCAGGCGCTCGCCGGCTAAGGCGGCTAGGCGTCGTCCCCCTGGTTCGCCGATAGGCTCTCGAGGCGCTCCTGGATCCCCCGCGGCCAGGCATAGACCAGCGCCTTGAGAAGGGTGGCCAGGGGAATGGCGAAGAAGATCCCCCAGAAGCCCCAGATGCCGCCGAAGAACAGCACCGCCACGATGATCGATACCGGATGCAGGTTGACCGCCTCGGAGAACAGCACCGGTACCAGCACATTGCCGTCCAGGGCCTGGATGACCCCATAGGCCAGCACCACATAGAGGAACTGGTCGCTCAGGCCGAAGTGGAACCCCGCCACCGCCGCCACCGGCAGGGTGGCCACGGCGGCGCCGATATAGGGCACCAGCACCGAGAAACCCACCAGTACCCCCAGCAGCGCCGAATAGGGCAGCCCGAAGAAGGCGAACGTCAGGAAGGCCACGCTGCCGACGATAATGATCTCGATAAACTTGCCGCGCACATAGTTGGCGATCTGGGCATCCATTTCCCGCCAGATTCGCGTCATCAGGTCGCGCCGGCGAGGCAGCATCAACAGCAGGAAGCCCACCAGCCGCTCGCGGTCCTTGAGCATGAAGAAGACCAGGATCGGCACCAGCACCAGGTAGATGATCAGATCGAGCAAGTTGCCCAGGGAGGCCAGTGACAGGCTCAGGGCCCGCTGCCCTACCTGGGTCAGCTCGCGCCCGGCCATGGCGATCCACTCCTGCACCTGATCCGGGGTCACCAGGTTGGGGTAACGCATCTGCAGCTCATCCAGCCACCGCTGACTGCTGGCGAACATCCGCGGTATCTCCTGGAGCAGGGTCACCAGCTGATTCCAGATCAGCGGCATCAGGATCAGGGCCATGGCCAGCAGCAGGCCGATAAAGCCAAGGAAGACCAGGATCACCGCCAGCAGATGGGGCAGGCGACGGCGCTCCAGCCAGTTCACCGCCCCCTGCAGCAGGAAGGCGATCACCAGGGCGGTAAAGAAGGGCGCCAGCATCTTGCCGAACCAGATCACTGCGGCGAAGCCGAGCACCAGCACCACCAGCAGGATCACCGCCTCCTCGTCGGAGAAATAGTGCTCGATCCAGCCCTTGAAGACGGACCTGAGGGTCATGAGGCGCTGTCCCCGTCGGCCTTGCGCAGCCAGTAATGGTAGACGCCGTCGCGCTCTTCGCGGGCTTCCAGGCGATGCCCGCTATGCGCCACGAAGGTCTCGAAATCGGCCCAGGAGCCGGCATCGGTGGCTCGCACCTCCAACAATTGCCCGGGCGCCAGGCGAGAGAGCGCCTGCTTGGCCTTGAGCAGCGGCAGCGGGCAAGGCAGACCGCAGGCATCGAGAAGGTCATCGGGTTGCAGCGCCATGGGTTCTCCCGGAATACTGGATAAAGACAGGCAGGGACAGGGCCCTCGGCCCTCAACACTAGTGACGGCTCGCCAGGATAGGTGGCAGGCCCCAGGATTTAAAGGCACTTTGCCGCATGAATCAATGTCAGAACAAGGCCCCCGCCCCTTCCATTCACCGCCCGGGACACCTCATGCCACGCACCCTCGCCCCCCTGCTCCTCGCCGCCACCCTGCTGCTGGGCGGCGGTACCGCCCTTCTGGCCCGGGCCGACGATGCCGGCCTACCCAGCCTGGGCGGAGCCCATGCCAGCCTGTCCCTGAGCGAAGAGCACCGCCTGGGCCGCGCCTGGCTGCGTCAGTTTCGGGCCCGGGCGCCGCTCTGGCACGATGCCCACGCCCAGGCCTATGTGGAGCGCCAGATCGCCCGCCTGGCCCCCCACAGTGACCTGCCCGACTCCCGCACCCTGGTGGCGCTGGTGGATAGCCACCAGCTCAATGCCTTCGCCGTGCCCGGGGGCGTGGTGGGGGTCAACGCGGGCCTGTTCGCCTTCGCCGAGGATGGCGATGCCTTCGCCTCGGTGATCGCCCACGAGCTGGGCCACCTCTCGCAGCGCCACCACGCGCGTCGCATGGAGCGGGCCGAGCAGACCCAGGTACCGGCCATGGCCGCCTTCCTGGCCGGCATGCTGATCGCCGCCAGCGGCGGCGGCGACGCCGGCATGGGGGTGGCCATGGGCTCCCAGGCGGCCTTTATCCAGGACCAGCTCGCCTATTCCCGGCGCTTCGAGCAGGAAGCCGACCGCATCGGCCTGCAGGCCATGGCCCAGGCCGGCATCGATCCTCAGGCCATGGTGCGCATGCTGCGCGCCATGCATCGCCTGGTCAGCCTGCAAGGCGGCATGCCGCCGGAGTTCCTGCTCACCCACCCCCTCACCGAGTCACGGCTCGGCGACGTGGAGGCCCGGGCCGGCCAACTCAGCGTCGAGCGCACCCGGGACGAGGGCCCGCTCTATGCCATGATCCGTGCCCGGGCCCTGCTGACCATTCATCGCCATGAGCCACGCCGCGCCCTGACCCGGCTGGAGGGGGCCGATGCCCAGGCTCGCCGCTACCTCGAGGCGCTGATCGCCGCCGAGGAGGGCAATGTGGATGCGGCCCTATCGCAACTGGATGCCCTGGCCCGGGAGCTGCCCGATCTGGCCCTGCTGCCGGCCAGCGCCGCCGAGGAGGCCTTCGCGGCGGGCCGCATCGAGGAGGCCCTGGAACGCAGCCAACGGCTACTGCGCCTGATGCCCGACTACCTGCCCACCCAGCGCCTTTATGCCGAGGCCCTGCTGCATCAGGATGCCGATCAGGCTTATCACGCCCTGCGCCGCCTCACCGAGCAGTACCCCGAGGAGCCCCAACTCTTCACCCTGCTCGCCGAGGCCGCCGGACGCAGCGGGCGCGAGGCCTGGGGCCACCTGGCCCGAGCCGAGCATCTGCAGCTCACCGGCGAGATCGATCGCGCCATTCGCCAGTTGGAGATCGCCGAGCGGGTGGCCGGTATCGCCGGCGACCCCAGTGCCACGGCGCGGATAGCGCAGCGCCGCGACGACTTCCTCGGCTATCGGGAAACGCTGGAGAAGTTTCAGTAAAGCCGCAAGCCATCACAGCATACGAGGGGCGGCAAAAAACCAAGGAGCCCCGCAGGCGTTAACCTGCGGGGCTCCTTGAGGCCTGCTCCCTGGCGCTCACTTCTGGAAGTTAAGCATCCGCTCCAGGGGCTTGAGGGCGGCATGACGCAGGGCATCGTCGACGAAGATCTCGCCGCCGCCCTCGCGCAGGGCGCCGGCCAGGTTATCCAGGGCGTTCATGGCCATCCAGGGACAGTGGGCGCAGCTCTTGCAGGTGGCACCATTGCCGGCGGTAGGCGCCTCGAAGAGGGTCTTCTCCGGCACCGCCTGCTGCATCTTGAAGAAGATGCCCCGGTCGGTGGCCACGATCAGCTTGTCCTGGGGCAGCGCCTTGGCCGCCTTGATCAGCTGGGAGGTGGAGCCCGCCACATCGGCCAATTGCACCACCGCCTCCGGGGACTCCGGGTGCACCAGCACCGCCGCCTCGGGATAGAGGGCCTTGAGGTCCTCGATGCCCTTGGCCTTGAACTCCTCGTGGACGATGCAGGCCCCGTCCCAGAGCAGCATGTCGGCGCCGGTCTGCTTCTGGATATAACCGCCCAGGTGCTTGTCCGGGGCCCAGAGGATCTTCTCGCCCCTGGCGTGCAGGTGTTCGATCACGTCCACGGCGATGGCGGAGGTCACCACCCAGTCGGCGCGGGCCTTCACCGCCGCCGAGGTGTTGGCATAGACCACCACGGTGCGGTCGGGGTGCTGGTCGCAGAAGGCGCTGAACTCGTCCGCCGGGCAACCCACGTCCAGGGAGCAGGTGGCCTCCAGGGTCGGCATCAGCACGCGTTTCTCCGGCGAGAGGATCTTGGCGGTCTCGCCCATGAAGCGCACCCCGGCCACCACCAGGGTGTCGGCCTCGTGGCGGGCGCCGAAGCGGGCCATCTCCAGGGAGTCGGCCACACAGCCGCCGGTCTCTTCGGCGAGCTGCTGGATGGCATCGTCGGTGTAATAGTGTGCCACCAGGACGGCGTTGTTGGCGTTCAGCAGGCGCTTGATCTCTTCGACCCGCGCCTCGTCCTCGGCGGGAATCCGCGTGGGGCAATAGGCTCGAGCCAGATGCTCGCGCACCTCGGCCCGGGAAGTCATGATCGTCATCGTGTCTACCACTGTGACTGGCAGGGGCTCCCCCTGCGTTTCAGCAGGTACCGTCGTTTGCACGCTCCGCGCAGGACGATACGCCAGAGGGCCAACCCTTGCGTCTCTCGCCATGGTCGACCCGAACCCCTATTCTAGACCAGAAAGGTGGGGTATTGACCAGCCCCGGCCAGAAAAGCGTCATACGAGTGGAATGGGGACACCGCCCGGCAGGATCAAGGGCTCTCGAGGTGGCGGCATCGTGGCCATCAGTGTGCCAGCGCACCGACGGCGGCCTGCCGTTCCGCCATAGTCATACGACCGATGCTTCACGAGATCGTGAAAGCCGGCCAGTGACACGAGGTCGCCATGCCAACCCCCATCCCTCATCCAGCCTCCCCTCCCAAGACTGCATTCAAGAAATTCACGCGCCTGCCCGACCACGAGCCAGGCAAACAGCAGCACGGCTATCCCTTCAAGCCGCAACGCCTGCCCGAGGCATAATGCCAATCCGTTATGCCCATCCTCAAACAGCCGATGATGCGGTCTTCCCGTGCCAGAGCCACTGACACGGGAAGGTCCATACACTTCAAACGCCATTGATGGCATCGCCAAGGTGGCCCTGTTTCGCCACCTCTCCATGAGGCATGGCCGTCAACCACCTCACGTCCTGAAGCTTGCCGCGCTTTCCCTCCTTCATGCGACAGACTTCGCCGCCGGCAATGCAGGAGGTGCTCGGCGACGTGGACCCGGCCTGCATGTCATCTTCGACGTTGTATCTACGCTTCGACCGGGCCGTTCAATCATTCATCCTTGGCCCTCCTGGCTTCATCCCTGGCCTTCCTGATATCGCTCTTGATATCTCCATACTTGGCTTCGGCCTTGCCGCCATGCTTCTCGGCCTTACCCTGGTACTCCATGCCTTTGTCGCCGGTCACCTTGCCTGCAACCTCCTTGACCTTCCCCTTCGCCTCGTTCGCATGACCTTTAACCTGATTCTTGTTCATGAGCCGTTCTCCAGGTGATTGTTTCATTTGGGTTATTCCCTTCACCATGAACTCATATAGAGGCAGGGCGAGGTTCTCAATACCTATATAGTTGAAGCCCCAGGCATGATCTGTGCGGTGTCCAATACATGCGGAGACTGGCATGTAGCATGACTCCATCAAGCCCAGCCAAGACCAGTGTTCTTGGGGGTGAATCTTCTCCTCATCGTGGCTGGCACTCATACGGAAAGGCAGACACGCACGACTGACAGCAGCTCACCCTCCACCTGACAGCACTGTAATCACCCCGGAGAGATTGCCTTGCAGACGCATGGGGACTGCGTCACCGGACGACGATCAGGTGTTCGCTACCGCACCGACAAAGCGTTCGCTTATGCCCACCCTAAAATGGCATTCCCAGGACTCGGGAACCGCGCTCTAGGCTCAGGAGGGTTCGGCAGCCTGCCGCCAGAAACAATGATGAAGAAGCTAGCCGCGCTGCCCCTTTCCGCCGCCACTGTCCCGGGATCGGGAACACCATGGCCGATATCATCGAGCAGCACCCGAATGAGATTTTCCTGGTCGAAGGCCATACCGATGCCACATTGGATCGGACTTGATGAACCTCGGGCTGTCCGATCGGCGAGCAGAAGCCGTCGCCCTGGCACTGATCGAATACTTCGCCATTCCCCCGGAAAACCTGATCGTACAAGGCTATGGTGAGCGCTATCTGAAACTGGATACCCAGGGGCCCAGCCAGGAAAACCGACGCGCCAGCGTCCGGCGCATCACCCCGTTGACCGATGCCCGCCTGGTCAACCTCTGAGAAGCCAGGCCTGAAGCCAAGGCACCGGAAGAGCCGATGAACACTGCGTTCTGTCGGCTTTTTCCTGAGAAGTGGTTGGGTAACTCCTCTCCTGAGTCCGTGCCAGTCGACGTTATGGTGCGCCCCCTTCGGTGATGACCCGACGGTAGAGGCGTCGATCGGAGGCATAACAGCCACAAGAAGCCTCGATCAGACCCGCCCGGTCCAGCACCGTGATATCCCCACGGTGATAGCGGATCAACCGTCGCGTCTGAAGCGCCATGGCGGCCTGGGTGATGCCGGCACGACGTACCCCCAGCATCATGGCCAGGAACTCATGGGTGAGATGCAGCCGATCCGAATGCGCCCGATCCTGGGTCATCAACAGCCAGCGCGCCAGACGGCCCTCGACCCGATGAAAGTGGGTACATGCCGCCACCCGGGATAGCTGGTGCATGAGCACATAGAGATAGCGCCTCAGCAGCGCCTGAAGTGCGGGGCTCTGCGCCAGGTGACGGCCAAAGACGACCACCGGCATGCGCAGTGCCGGCCCTGCCCCCTGCACCAGGGCGCGCAAGGGCGACTCCTCGAGCCCCAGGATCAAGGGTATCCCCAACATACCTTCACTGCCGACCATCGCCACTTCCAGCCGCTCACTGTCACTCAGCTTGGCAATCAAGGAAATGAAGCTGTTGAGGGGAAAATAGGCATGTAAGATCCGCCCGCCGGGCTCGGCGAGCACCTCACCGAACACCAGGTCGATGGCCTCGCAGCCGTTGAGGAAGGATGCCCTATCCTGACGCGGCAAATTGTCGATAAGGTGGTTGGTCAGCGGACTGGGGGGAGAAGACTTCATGTGCGCGCTCCTGGTGGAAACCGGCAATCGGCACATGGCAAGACATCACCCGGCTCCGACGTCGGCGGCAGCCAGCAGTGAGTGATCGGGCGATCACCGGTAAGCCGCTAAGTGAACACTGGCACGCCCTTCAGCATGGCGTCGGTGCGCCAGGATACACACGCAGGACACGCCCTGCTCGAGAAGCCACCCGGTCCGCACGGGAAATGGCCCCGTTACCCGGGGCGGTGATAGCCCAGCAGGCGATCGTATTCCTTCTTGACGACCGCATAACATTCGCAGACCCGCGCTTCCAGGCCTGGCCTGTCCAGGATGCTGATATGCCCGCGATGGTAGGAAATCAGGCCGGCCCGCTGCAGCTTGCCGGCCGACTCGGTGACGCCCTCGCGACGAACGCCAAGCATATTGGCAATCAGTTCCTGGGTCATGACCAGTTCATTGGTCGGCAGGCGGTCGAGGCTCAGCAACAGCCAGCGACACAGCTGCTGATCCAGGCTGTGATGCCGGTTGCATACCGCCGTCTGCGCCATCTGGGTGATCAAGGCCTGGGTGTAACGCAATAACAGATGCTGCAGCGTTCCCGCGCGATCGAATTCGTCCTTCAGCCGCTGTCCATTGAGGCGGTAGGCGCCGCCGGCACTCTGCACGATGGCACGGCTCGGCGTGGTTTCGCCACCCATGAACAGCGAGATGCCGACGATACCCTCGGCACCGACGACGGCAATTTCTGTCGAGTCGCCATCCTCCATGACGCACAGTAGCGATACGATGGAGTCCGTCGGAAAATAGACATGCTGCATCACCTTTCCCGACTCGACCAGCGACTCCCCCAGCGCCAGCTCAACCCGCTCGAGATGGGGTGTCAGGCGCTGATATTCATCCCTCGACAGGGCCGCCAGCAGGTGATTCTGACGAGGGTCATGTTGCAGGGCCATGACAAACACTCCTGTATCGAGCAATCTCCCGGCACTGGGGGCATGGAAGCGGACTCGTCCGATGCTGGCTGACGATACGAGACAGCCGTGGGGCGGCCTTGCCGGACTTACCCCTGATCACGTCAAGAGGCAGGCCACAGCCTGCCCCGCAGCACCAGGCACCAATAACCTATTGAAATAAAGTGATAAATGCGGCCTCACTACGCGCCCCCTACGCCACACGGGCAGGAATCGAAGCACCTGCTATGTACGCTAGCGCACGGAAGCGATGCCGTCACGCCACCAGGCATCAGCAAGATGAGGCGCCATGTACGCCAGCGCACAGAAGGAAGGTCACCCATGACATACCCTCAACATGGGTGCAGCAAGGGAACAAAGGGAACCGCTGTACAGGGAGTTGCACCAGGCGTCGCACGGAATGCGACGCCATCATGACACGTACCATTCCGCCGCATCCTGACACAGGAAAATGCGCCGCAGAGGACAGCCCCATGAACAATATCGTCTATATCGTCGGCGCGGTCGTCATCGTACTGGTGATTCTATCCTTCTTGGGTTTTCGTTGAGGCAAGCGAGAATCGAGTTGAATGACAAGGCCGCACGGTGAAACCCAGAGGCCGCAGGTCGAAGATGCCCCCGCTCACTGGAGACACCGCCGTGATCATCATCAAAGGATTCGTGTTCCTACTCTTCCTGTTCGGTCACATCGCACTGACCAGTGCCGATGACACCTACGCCGATGCCCTGCGGAGCTACGAGCGGCAGGAACACCGCCAGGCCTTGCAGATGTTCGATCGGCTTGCCACTAGCGGCGACGCCGAGGCCCAGTACATGCTGGGGCAGATGCACGAGGCCGGCCAGGGGACGCTCCAGGACTTCGTGGAAGCACACAAGTGGTACAACCTGGCCGCGGCTCGCGGTCACCGCCATGCCGCCACTGCGCGCGATGCAGTAGCGGCGCGAATGACCGCACAACAGATCAGTGAGGCCCACCAGGCGGCCCGCGCCTGGCAGCCGAGGGGGACACCGCTACGGGTAGCGCCCGAACCAGCGCCTCCCGTCGAGACCCTGTCCGGCCGACAGCTGGTGGCCGAGGTCCAGCGCGAACTCAACCGGCTCGGCTACCAGGCCGGCCCGGTGGACGGCCTGATGGGAACTCGCAGCCGTAATGCGATTCGCGATTACCAGGGCACGGTGGGCCTGGCCCAGGACGGTCAACCGACGGCGGCACTGCTGGCTCGATTACGGCAGACGGGCCGGGAGTCGGCAGCCGCAGCCACGGCGCCACCCGAACCGGAGCCGACATCGGCAAGACGGGTCGCCTTGGACGACGACTTCGGCGACGGCGATTTCCGGCGCAACCCACCTTGGACCGTGCTCAGCGGACGCTTCGACATCGATGAAAACGGCTTACGCAGCACCGTGGAGAAACCGCAGGTGGTCACGCCCGCCTCACCGACGCTCCGCCCGGATCGACCGGAGGAGATCGGCCTGGCGATGCTCCAGTTGATCCTCGAACAGGCGGGTGGGCGGGCGCCAGAGGCGGCACCGCCGGTGGCAGCGGAGATCGAGTTCGGGGAAGCGGCGCGGATTTTCGTCCATGCACCGGTCGACAATGCCTTCCGGCTAGAGCTGGAACTGGCCTCCCACCAGCGGCCGGGCAGCCTGGAAGTGGGGCTGTTCCAGGGCAACCAGCCCGGCGGCGGCTACCGCCTGGTCTACAACCCCGGCTCATGGCCCGGGCTCAGCCTGGTACGGATGACGACCGACGGGGGCGAGGTGATCGCCAGCAGCGAGGGCACGCTCGACCTCGAGGATGGCCGCTTCCATCTGCTGAGCTGGGCCCGCGACGAGAGTGGGAACATGCAGGTCTGGGTGGATGGCCGGCGCGTGCTGCAGGCGCATGATCGACGCCTGCGCCAAGGCTTCCAGGGCTTCACGCTGGTGAATCATGGCGGCGATTACAACCTCCGCCGGGTACGGCTGGAGCATTAGGGGATCAGGCCGTCCCCATAACGACAAAGCGCCCTCGCTTTCGGGAAGCGAGGGCGCTTTACAATCTGGTGGGTCGTGTAGGATTCGAACCTACGACCAATTGGTTAAAAGCCAACTGCTCTACCAACTGAGCTAACGACCCCTGTCACCATGCCCGAGGGCGGGGTGAAGTGGCGGTATGGTGGGTCGTGTAGGATTCGAACCTACGACCAATTGGTTAAAAGCCAACTGCTCTACCAACTGAGCTAACGACCCGCCGCCGGATCGTCGGCCATCGACCCTGCTCAGGGGAGTCGATGGTGGGTCGTGTAGGATTCGAACCTACGACCAATTGGTTAAAAGCCAACTGCTCTACCAACTGAGCTAACGACCCGCCGACAGGGCGCAGATATTACTGAGTCACCGCGCCCAAGGCAAGAGTTTTGAAGAAAATTTTCAGCGTTTGGGACCCGAGCGCGGACGCCGCACCCCCTGCACCGGGCGCCGCTTGTTCTTGTCGCGGCTCCAGCGATTCTTCTCGTCGGGGGTCAGCTCCGGTACCTTGCGGGCTTCCAGTCCGGCCAGGGTGGCCAGGTCATCCACCTCGGTCTGGGTCAGCTCGGTCCATTCGCCGGCCTTGGCCCGCTTGTCGAGGAAGATATTGCCGTAGCGCACCCGCTTGAGGCGGCTCACGGTCAGCCCCTGGGACTCCCACAGGCGGCGCACCTCGCGGTTACGCCCCTCCATGATCACCACATGGAACCAGGTATTGATGCCCTCGCCGCCGAACTCCTGGACGTCGGTGAAGCGCGCCGGGCCATCCTCCAGCATGACCCCTTCCACCATCTGCTTGATCTGGGGCTTGGTCACTTCCCCCATGACCCGCACCGCATACTCCCGCTCCACCTCGGTGGAGGGATGCATCAGGCGGTTGGCCAGCTCGCCGTCGGTGGTGAACAGCAGCAGGCCGCTGGTGTTGATATCCAGGCGGCCGATGGCGATCCAGCGCTCGCCCTTGAGGCGCGGCAGCCGCTCGAAGACGGTGCGCCGCCCCTCGGGGTCCTTGCGGGTGCACAGCTCGCCTTCCGGCTTGTTGTACATGATCACCCGGCGCGGGGTCTCGTCGGCGCCGCGCAGGGTCACCGGACGCTGGTCGAAGGTGACCTTGTCGACCAGCTCGATGCGGTCGCCCAGGGTGGCCACCTTGCCATTGACGGCGACCCGGCCATCGGCGATGGCGGTCTCCATCTCGCGACGCGAACCCAGCCCGGCCCGGGCCAGTACCTTCTGCAGTTTTTCGCTACTCATGAGTCATCGATCTCATCGGTTGAGTGTGACGCACCCGGGCGCTCGTCATCCTCGACGGTCGCTCGCTGGCGGGCGCGTTCGGCAAGGCGAGCCTCCAGATCACTGAAGCTCAGGCCCTGCCCGTGGGACGCCGTCTCGGCGTGTGCGGCGTCGGCCATCCCGGCCGTCGCATCCTTCTCTTCCTGTTCGTGGTGCTCGCCGGAGGCGCCGGCCTCCGGCTTCTCGATCTCATTCGCCTCGGCTCCGTCCGCCTCGGCCTCGCCCGTCGCCACCGGGCCCGGCGCCTCTTCGGGCGCCGTTTCCTCGCCCCAGTCGTCGCGATTGGCCAGCTCGTGCATGGGCGGCAAGCTATCCAGGGTCTTGAGGCCGAAGTCGTCGAGGAAGGCCCGGGTGGTGGCATAGACCGCCGGGCGCCCCGGCACGTCACGGTGCCCCACCACGCGGATCCACCCCCGCTCGGTGAGGGTGCGCATGATCGAGCTGCTCACCGCCACGCCGCGCACCTCCTCGATATCGCCGCGGGTCACCGGTTGACGATAGGCGATCAGCGCCAGGATCTCCATCAAGGCCCGGGAGTAGCGCTGGGGGCGCTCATCCCAGAGCCGCGAGACCCAGGGCGAGAGCCGCGAGCGAATCCGCAGCCGGTAGCCGGAGGCAGTCTCGATCAGCTCCAGGGCGCCCCGCTCGTGGCGCAGGCCGAGGCGTTCCAGGGCCTCGCGCAGGGCCCGCCGGGGCGGGCGCTCATGCTCGTCGAAGAGGCCCTCGAGGCGCTCCAGGGCCAGCGGCTCCCCCGCCGCCAGCAGGGCCGCCTCGAGGATCTCGTCCAGGGCATCGGGAAATTCCATGGCGGTCATGGCGTCGACTCATCCTCGAAGGCGCTCTCGCCTCCGTCTTCCGGGTCTTGGGGATCTTCGGCGAAGGCCTCCTCCTCCGCCGTCGAGGCCGCCCTGGCGCGCACATGAATCGGCGACAGGGGGGCATTCTGCACGATTTCGATCAGCGCTTCCTTGGCCAGTTCGAGGATCGCCATAAAGGTCACCACCACCCCGGCCTTGCCCTCCTCCAGGGTGAACAGGGCCTCGAAGGGGGTATAGCGCTCGTGCTCGAGGCGCTCCATGATGCGCATCATGCGCTCTCGGGTGGAGAGCACCTCGCGGCTGATCTGGTGCGACTGGGTCAGCTCGGCGCGCTTGAGGATACCGGCCAGGGCGCCGAGCAGCTCGTCGAGCTCCACCTCGGGGTGGATCACCCGGGTCTCGAGGCTCGGCGGCTCGGCATGGGCCGGGAACCAGTCGCGACCCTGGCGCGGCACCTCGTCCAGGGACTCGGCGGCCTGCTTGAGGCGCTCGTACTCCTGGAGGCGACGAATCAGCGCCGCCCGGGGATCCTCTTCCTCCTCGTCGCCCTCCGCCTTGGGGGGACGCGGCAGCAGGGTCCGCGACTTGATCTCCGCCAGCATCGCCGCCATCAGCAGGTATTCCCCGGCCAGCTCGATCTCCAGGGCCTTCATCAGCTCCACGTACTCGATGTACTGGCGGGTGATGGCGGCCACATCGATGGCCAGGATATCCAGGTTCTGGCGGCGGATCAGGTAGAGCAACAGGTCGAGTGGCCCCTCGAAGGTCTCCAGGAAGACCCGCAGCGCCTCGGGGGGAATATAGAGGTCCTCGGGGAGCTGGGTGATCGGCTCGTCGAACAGCCGCGCCAGCACCTCCGCCTGTGCGGCGGCCGCTGGTTCCTGGCTGGTCGCCTGCTCCGCGCCGACTGTCTCGCTCACGCCCTGCCCGTCCGGTTGCGTTCAGCCGGCCAGTCTACCAAGAGAGCCGCGTGGGAGATAGCGAGGCCGACTCCGCGGAGTTATCACAGCGAGAATGACTAAGGGGCGCTGGGGGCAGGATAGCGCGGGGGTTTTTTGCCAGGGATGGCAAAAGTAGCGCCCAGGGAGGGGTTCACAGCGCCCCGCGATAGCCTGCCCCCAGGGTAGCCCCAAACGCCGAGCAGACAATGACAAACTACGGTAGTTCTAGCCTACTCCGCCGCCTCGGCACGGCGGTAGCGGCCCACATAGTCGAACAGCTTCTCGCGCACCTGCCAGTGGCGGCCCACCTTGCGCCCCACCACGAAGTCCGGATGACGCAGGCGCCGCCGCTCCTCGATCACCGCCTCCGGGGTGGTGGGGCGCCAGTCGCTGCCCGGGGCGCGCAGGTGATCGCGCAGGAAAACGGCGGCGAAGGCGCCGCGCTGGGCCGGGGTCTCCAGGGCGAACCATTCGCTGAGCGTGGCGCCGTCTTCATCGTGGTAGGTGACCCTGAGGCGCGGCAGGCCGCGACCATTGACGGTGGCCTCCAGCTGCATGCCGCTGACCCTGAGCACCCTGGCATCCTTGAGGCGCAGCGCCGCCTTGAGCTTGTCGTCGGCATCCACCAGCAGGGTCTCGCAGCCATGGCAACGGCGGGCGGCGATATCGTTCTCGGCGCCACAGTCGCCGCACACCTTGAAGCGAAAGCGGAAGTCGCACTGCTGGCGCTTGCCTGACTCGTCCTCGACCAGCCCCTGGCAGCGGCGCCCGAAGTGCTCGATCACCAGGTCGCCGTCGCGCTTGCCCCAGAAGAGGTTGGCGTGACCACAACTGGGGCACTCGACCTGCACCGGCTCGCTGTCGGCGTCCGGCTTCGGCGAGCCCACCTCGGGGGCATAGAGGTCCCAGGGGTTACCGGCATAGTCGAGGATCAGGCAATCCGTCTTGCCCGGCGACAGGCGCAGCCCGCGCCCGACGATCTGCTGATAGAGGCTCACCGACTCGGTGGGGCGCAGGATGGCGATCAGATCCACATGGGGGGCATCGAAGCCGGTGGTGAGCACCGCCACGTTGACCAGGTACTTGAGCTCCCGGGCCTTGAAGGCGGCGATGATCGCCTCACGCTCGGCGGAGGGCGTCGCTCCGGTGATCAGCGCCGCCTCGGCCTGGGGCAGGTAGCCGAGGACCTCCTCGGCATGGGCCACGCTGGCGGCGAACAGCATCACCCCCTGGCGGTCGCGGGCGCGCGCCACTACCTCGGCGATGATCCCCGGGGTGGCACGGTTGCCCGCCGCCACCCGGTTGAGCTCCTCCTCGCGGAACAGCCCGCTCGACGAGGGCACCAGGCGCGAGAAATCGTAGCGTTCGACGGCGGCATCCACCCGCCTCGGCTCGGCCAGGTAGCCCTGCTTGACCATCAGCCGCAGGGGCTGCTCGAAGACGCAGTCGCGGAACAGGCAGTCCGCCTCGCCGCGCACCATGCCGTGATGATGGCGATGGTAGATAAAGCCCTGGCCCAGCCGGTAGGGGGTGGCGGTCAGCCCCAGCACCTTGAGGCCGGGGTTCTGGGCGCGCAGGTGATCGATCACCCGACGGTAGCTAGAGGCCTTCTCCTCGGCCACCCGGTGGCACTCGTCGATCACCAGCAGGGTAAAGGCGCCCTGCCCCGGCGACGGCGCGGCGAAGGCGTCCAGGTTCCTGACCACCGACTGCACCGAGCCGAAGACCACCTGGCGACTGGCTTCCTTGCGGCCCAGGCCGGCGCTGAAGATATCCGCCTGGCGACCATAGGCGAGGAACTTGGCGTGATTCTGCTCCACCAGCTCCCGCACATGGGCCAGCACCAGCACCCGCCCCCGGGCCAGGCGCGCCAGCTCGGCGATCACCAGGGACTTGCCGCTGCCGGTGGGCAGCACCACCACGGCGGGGTCGTCGCTGGCGCGGAAGTGAGCGACCACCCGCGAGACCGCCTGCTGTTGATAAGGCCGCAGGCTGGGAGGGCTGGCAAAAACGTCGGAGGAAAGGGGCGCGGTCATGGCAGGGCCCTGGCGAGCAAAGCCGCCATTCTAGCGGCTCACCGTGGGCCGGCCCAAGCCGCAGGATTCTCAGCGTAGGAATGGCGAAGGGGCGCTGGGGGCAGGTCGGAGCGGGGGTCCTATGCCAGGGATGGCATCGGTAGCGCCCAGGGAGGGGTTCACCGCGCCCCGCGATGGCCTGCCCCCAGGGTAGCCCCGAGCCTCCACAGAAGGAGAAACAACCGCTAGTCGAAGCGGGCCGAGCGCTTTTCCAGGCGGGCGGCCACCGCCTCCCGCTGCTCGGCGCTGCCCAGCAGCTCGCCCTGCAATCGGGCCTCCAGGGCCAGGCGTTCCCGCTGGGAGAGCGAGGGGGCGGTTTCGAAGAGGGTGCGTGCCGCCACCACCGCCTTGGGCGAGCGGGCGGCGATGGCTTGGGCGACCTCCTGGGCCGTCGCCTCGGGGGCCTCGCTCAGGCGGGTGACCAGGCCCAGGGCATAGGCCTCGTGGCCACTCACCTTGCGCCCGCTCCAGGCCAGCTCCTGGAGCAGGTCACGGCGCAGCCCCGCGCCGGTCACGCTGATGGCCATATCGGGGATGATGCCCCAGTCGATCTCCAGCAGCCCCAGCCGCGCCTCGGGGTGCGCCACGCGGATATCCGCGCCCAGGGCGATCTGCAGGCCACCGCCATAGACATGGCCGTGCAGGGCGGCGATCACCGGCACCCCGGCGTCGCGCCAGCCCAGGGCCAAGCGCTGCACCGGGTTGATGCCGTCCTCGGGATCGGCCTCCAGTAACCCGGGCAGTCGCTCGGGAGACGCCATGATGGCGGCCATATCCAGGCCGGCGCAGAAGCTCTCGCCCTCCCCCACCAGCAGTACGGCGCGCACCCGTCCGGCCTCGGCCAGCGCCTCGAGGCGCCTCTGCACCGCCAGCAGGCCCTCGATCATGGCCCAGTCCAGGCAATTCAGGGCGTCGGGGCGGGCCAGGGCGACCCGGGCGACAAAGTCGGTGACCGTCAGGGTCACCCGCGATGCGAAGCTTTCCTGGCTAACACTCTCCGGCATGGGGCCTCTCCTCGGTGGAAAATACCCCGAGTGTGCGCCTCGCCGGACATGTTTTCAAACAGTTGTTTCAGGTCAGCAGCAGGCCCTGCAGCAGCAGGTACCCGGGTAGCCAGGCGGTCACCAGGCCCTGGGCCAGGGCGGTGCGCGCCATCAACGGCTGCAGCTGGGGACGATGGCAGAGCATCAGGTAGAAGCCGAACCAGAGCAGCGCCCAGGCCAGCCAGTTGAGCCCCGACCACCAGCCCCAGAGCCCCTCGGCCACCGCCAGTTGCAGCAACCCGGTGGGCAGGGCGGTCAGCGCCACGAAGAGGCAGAAGTAGCCCAGGCCGTGACCCGAGCTGCCGTTGCGGCGATTGATGGCCACCCACAGGTAGGTGAAGGCGAACAGCAGGGTCATGGCCGCGGTGCGCACGCTGGCCGCATCGGCCCCCGGCCCGAAGGCGGCATAGGCCGCCACCGCCAGGCTGACGCCCCCGACGAAGAAGTTGATCACCTGGATCTCGCGGTCCTCGATGCGTCCCAGCATCCACAGGCCATTGAGCACCAGCACCGCGCCCACGTAGAGCAGACTCAGTCCCTCATGCACCTTTGCATTCTCCCGGCTCGGGGCGCCAACCCCATGCCGGTGCCCCTCTTGCAGGCGCTCTTATAGCCCCAAGCGGCGGCCCCGACAAGAGGTTTATGGAAATAGATTCCATAGTATGCCGTGGTTAGACAAAAGGCGGCCCGAGGGCCGCCTTTGGGTATACGCCGGAGGGGGGGAGCTGGTTAGCCCACCCAGACCCGGGCCAGGTGTTGCGGAACAGCGGAACAGCCGCAGCCAGGCGCCGTCCTGGCTCCAGTCGTTCAGCCGGCCAGCGTCCTCGCTTTAACCCACCCAGACCCGGGCGTTGCGGAACAACCGCAGCCAGGCGCCGTCCTGGGTCCAGTCGCCGGGCCGCCAGGAATTGGTCACCGCCCGCACCACCCGCTCCGGGTGCGGCATCATGATGGTGACCCGGCCATCCGGGGTGGTCAGGCCGGTGATGCCGGCGGGGGAGCCGTTGGGGTTGGCCGGGTAGCGGCTGGTGACCTGGCCGTAGTTGTCCACGTAGCGCAGCGCCACCTGGCCGCCGCTCTGCATGGTACGCAGGTGGCCGCTGTCGCGGAATTCGGCGCGGCCCTCGCCGTGGGCCACGGCGATGGGCAGCCGCGAGCCCTGCATGCCGGCCAGCAGGATCGACGGGCTCTGCTCCACCTGGACCATGGCCACCCGGGCCTCGAACTGCTCCGACTCGTTGCGCACGAAGCGCGGCCAGGCCTCGGCACCGGGGATCAGCTCCTTGAGCTGGGAGAGCATCTGGCAACCGTTGCAGACACCCAGGGCGAAGCTGTCGTCGCGCTGGAAGAAGCCGGCGAACTGCTCGCGGGCCTGGGCGTTGAAGAGCACCGACTTGGCCCAGCCGCCGCCGGCGCCCAGGACGTCGCCATAGGAGAAGCCGCCGCAGGCCACCAGGCCCTTGAACTGCTCGAGGGAGACCCGCCCCTCGAGGATATCGCTCATATGCACATCGACCGCCTCGAAGCCGGCCTTGTCGAAGGCCCAGGCCATCTCCAGGTGGCCGTTGACGCCCTGCTCGCGGAGGATCGCCATGGCCGGACGGGCGGTGTTGATAAAGGGCGCGGCGATATCCTCGTCGATCGCGAAGCTCGGCTCGGCACTGAGTCCCGGGTCGCGGTCGTCCAGCAGGCCGTCGAACTCGCTCTTGGCGCACTCCGGGTTGTCGCGCAGCGCCTGCAGCTGGTAGCTGGTCTCGGCCCAGGTACGCTGGGCCAGCAGCCGGGTGGTCTCGAGCAGCGGCTCCTCGAAGAGGGTGACCCGCACCTGGTCGTCGTAGCGAGGCCGGGCGATGACGCCACAGGTTTCGATGCCGGCGGCGGCGAACTGCGCCAGCACCTCCTCGGTGTGGGCGCGGTTGACCTGGATCACCGCCCCCAGCTCCTCGGCGAAGAGGGCGTTGACCGCCTCGTGGGGCTCGTCGACCAGCCAGTCGAGCTTGATCTCCAGGCCGGCGTGGGCGGCGAAGGCCATCTCCAGCAGGGTCACCAGCAGGCCGCCGTCGCTGCGGTCGTGGTAGGCGAGCAGCTTGCCCTCGGCGTTGAGGCCCTGGATCACCGCGAAGAAGGCCTTGAGGTCCTCGGCATCGTCCAGGTCGGGGCAGGCATCGCCCACCTGGCCATAGACCTGGGCCAGGGCCGAGCCGCCCAGGCGGTTCTTGCCGCCGCCTAGGTCGATAAGCAGCAGGTCGGACTCGTCCTGCTCCAGGTTGATCTGCGGGGTCAGGGTCTTCAGCGCATCGGTGACCGGAGCGAAGCCGGTGATCACCAGCGACAGCGGCGAGGTGATGCTCTTCTCCTCCCCGTCCTCCTGCCAGGCGGTGCGCATGGACATGGAGTCCTTGCCCACCGGCACGGCGATGCCAAGCGCCGGGCAGAGCTCCATGCCCACGGCATGGACGGCGTCGTACAGCGCCTGGTTCTCGCCGGGATGATCGGCGGCGCTCATCCAGTTGGCGGAGAGCTTGATATCGGAGAGCTCGGCGATGGGCGCGGCGGCCAGGTTGGTGATCGCCTCGGCCACCGCCAGGCGGGCGCTGGCGGCGGGGTCGATCAGCGCCACCGGGGGCCGCTCGCCCATGGCCATGGCCTCGCCGGCGTGGGTGTCGAAGCTCGCCGTGGTCACGGCGACGTCGGCCACCGGCACCTGCCAGGGGCCGACCATCTGGTCGCGGGCCACCTGGCCGGTGATGGAGCGGTCGCCGATGGTGATCAGGAAGCTCTTGGAGGCCACGGTGGGCAGGCGCAGCACCCGATCCATCGCCTCGCGCAGGTCCAGGTTGTCGAGCATCACCCCGGCCAGATCGCGGTTCTGGCGCACGAACTCGCGAGTCATCTTCGGCGGCTTGCCGAACAGCACGCTCATCGGCAGATCGACGGGCTTGCTCTCGAAGTGGCCATCGCGCACCTCGAGATGGTGGGGCTCGGTGGCCTCGCCGACCACCGCATAGGGGCAGCGCTCGCGGCGGCACAGGGCATCGAAGGTGTCGAGGTCCTCCGGGGCCACCGCCAGCACGTAGCGCTCCTGGGCCTCGTTGCACCAGATCTCCAGCGGGCTCATGCCCGGCTCGGCATTGGGCACGGCGCGCAGGTCGAAGAGGCCACCGCGCTCGCCGTCCTTGACCAGCTCCGGCAGGGCATTGGAGAGGCCGCCGGCACCCACGTCATGGATAAAGCAGATGGGGTTCTTGTCGAGGGCCCAGCAGCGGTCGATCACCTCCTGGGCACGACGCTCGATCTCGGCGTTGTCGCGCTGCACCGAGGCGAAGTCCAGGTCGGCGCTGGAGGCGCCGGAGGCCATGGAGGAGGCGGCACCGCCGCCCAGGCCGATCAGCATGGCCGGCCCGCCCATCACGATCAGTTTGCCGCCCACCGGGATCTCGCCCTTCTGGACATGCTGGTCGCGGATATTGCCGTAGCCGCCGGCGATCATGATCGGCTTGTGGTAGCCGCGGCGCTCGATGCCATGGGCGCCCAGGGCGTCCTGCTCATAGGTGCGGAAGTAGCCGGTGAGGTTGGGGCGACCGAACTCGTTGTTGAAGGCGGCGCCGCCGATGGGCCCTTCCAGCATGATTTCCAGGGCGTTGACGATGCGCTCCGGCTTGCCGTAGTCGAAGGCCTCCCAGGGCTGCACGAACTCGGGGATGCGCAGGTTGGAGACGGTGAAGCCGGTCAGCCCCGCCTTGGGCTTGCCGCCGATGCCGGTGGCGCCCTCGTCGCGGATCTCGCCGCCGGCGCCGGTGGCCGCGCCGGGATAGGGAGCGATGGCGGTGGGGTGGTTGTGGGTCTCCACCTTCATCAGGATCTGGATCGGCTCCTCGACGGCGGCGTAGCGGGCCCGCTCGCCTTCGGCGCCGGTCAGCGGCGCGGCGAAGAAGCGCGGCGCGGTGGTGCCCTCGATCACCGCGGCGTTGTCGCTGTAGGCGGAGAGCACCTTGCCCGGCGAGGCCTGATGGGTGTTCTTGATCATCTTGAACAGCGAGTGGCTCTGGGCCTCGCCGTCGATCAGCCAGTCGGCATTGAAGATCTTGTGGCGGCAGTGCTCGGAGTTGGCCTGGGCGAACATCATCAGTTCGACGTCGGTGGGGTTGCGCGAAAGCTCCTGGAAGGCCGCCAGCAGGTAGTCGATCTCGTCCTCGGCCAGCGCCAGGCCCAGCTCGCCGTTGGCGGTGACCAGCGCCGCCCGGCCGCCGGCGAGGATATCCACGCTGCCCAGGGGCGCCGGCTCGTGATGCGAGAAGAGCTTGGCGGCGTCGGAGGCATTGGCCAGCACCGTCTCGGTCATGCGGTCGTGGAGCACCGCCTGGATGCCCTCATAGGCCGCCTCGGAGAGAGTGCCACCCAGCCTGACCCGGTAGGCGATGCCCCGCTCCAGGCGACGCACCTGACTCAGGCCGCAGTTGCGGGCGATATCGGTGGCCTTGGAGGACCAGGGCGACTGGGTGCCGATGCGCGGCACCACCAGGAAGAGATGGCCCTCGCGGCCACCCGCGTCGCGGGGGGCGCCGTAGTCGAGCAGCCGTTCCAGCACCGCCAGCGCCTCGGCGCCGAGGTCGCCATCATGGTCGACGAAGTGCACATAGTCGGCATGCAGGGATTCGACCTCGGGCACCTGTGCACGCAGGGTGGCCAGCAACTTGGCATGACGGAAAGCGGAAAGGGCAGGCGCACCGCGCAGTTCGAGCATGTCGATCGAGCCTCTGAAGAGATAGCGAAGAAATGGCAGGATTGGTGCCGCGGCTGGCGGCGATCTGGCGCACATGATACTGGAAAGCGGGGCGCGGACGAAATCCGCGGGATGACAGCCTCCGCCGGCGCCGTTATGGTGGGGCGTCCCGAGGCGACCGCTGATCCCCATGCACCGATCCCTGGCTCTTCATCTCTACCGCCACTGGCGGGGCTATATGCTGCTCTGCTGCGGCCTGCTGCTGGCCCTGTGGCCGGCACGCCAGTCGCCACGCCCCGACTCGCCACTGACGACGATTCGCGAACGGGCCTTCCTCAGCGTCCTGACCCGCAACACCCCCACCACCTATTATCAGGGCAGTCACGGCCCCGCCGGCTTCGAGTACGAGCTGGCCCGGCGTTTCGCCGATCACCTGGGGGTGAGCCTGGATATGGACGCCGACCATAGCCTCCAGGAGGTGCTGTCCGGCGTGCGCGCGGGCCAGGCCGACCTGGGCGCCGCCGCCCTGCCCCTGGCCCCGGAACAGGAGGGGATCATCTTCAGTCGCCCCATCCTCACCCTGCAGCCGCTGGTGGTCTATCGCCGCGGCCTGCCCCCGGTGCGTGATATCGACGACCTGCAGCGCCTCTCCCTGGCCACCCTGCGCGGCTCGGGCACCGGCCTGGTACTGCGTGAGCTGCAGGCCGAGCGGCCCGAGTTGAGCTGGCTGGAGACCGGCGACCTGGAGGTCGCCGACCTGCTGCAGCGGGTGGAATCCGGCAGCCTCGATGCCGCCGTGGTCTACGCCCATCAGTTTCGCCTCAACCGCCTCTTCTTCCCCGGCGTCGAGAGTGGCTTCCCCCTCGGCGAGCCGCTCTCCATGGCCTGGGCCTTCCCCGCCCGGGGGGGCTTGCCCCTGCAACAGGCGGCCAATGCCTTCCTGGCGACCCAGCAGACCAACGGCGAGCTGGACGCCCTGGTGGAACGCTACTTCGGTCACGATGACTACCTGGAATACGTGGGGGCGCGGCGCTTTATCCACCAGGTGCGGGAGGTGCTGCCCGGCTATGCGCCGCTGTTCCGCGAGGCGGCCCGGGAGACCGGCTTCGACTGGAAGCTGTTGGCGGCGCTGGGGTATCAGGAGTCCCACTGGGACCCGGAGGCCACCTCGCCCACCGGGGTGCGTGGCCTGATGATGCTGACCCTGCCCACCGCCGAGGAAATGGGCGTCGCGGATCGCCTCGACCCAGGTCAGAGCGTCGACGGCGGCGCCCGCTACCTGCGCGGCATCAAGGAGCGCCTCCCCGAGAGCATCGAGGAGCCCGATCGCCTGTGGATGGCCCTGGCGGCCTACAACGTGGGCCTGGGGCATCTCTACGATGCCCGGCGCATCGCCGAGCAGCGCGGCGGCGATCCGGACCGCTGGGCCGATGTACGCGAGGCGCTGCCGCTGCTGCAGAAGCGCGAATGGTACAGCCAGACCCGCCACGGCTATGCCCGGGGCGGCGAGCCGGTGATCTATGTGCGCAATATCCGCCGCTACTACGAGATCCTCGACTATGTGGATCGCAGCCAGCGGCAGTTCTTCCAGCTCAATGCCCGGCGCCCGGACAGCGTCGACGACGATCTACTCTTCGATACGGTACCGCCGGTGCTCTAACCGCGCCGCTCGGCGAAGAACGCCTGGAGCAGGCGCCTGGCCTGGCCGGCCAGTCGCCCCCCCTCCACCTCCACCCGATGGTTATGCCAGGGCTGGGCGAAGAGGTTGGCCCTGGACTCCACCATGCCGGTCTTGGGCTCGGCGGCCCCGTAGACCACCCGCGCCAGGCGCGCATGGATAATCGCCCCGGTGCACATCAGGCAGGGCTCCAGGGTCACATAGAGGGTGCAGCCATCGAGGCGATAATTCGCGAGGCGGGCCGCCGCCGCCCGCAGCGCCTGGATCTCGGCATGGGCACTGGGGTCGTGGCAACCGCAGGGGGCATTGAAGCCGGCGCCGATGATCTCGCCCTCGGCATCCACCACCACGGCACCCACCGGCACCTCCCCGGCGGCCAGGGCCTGGCGGGCCTGATCCAGGGCTCGGTGCATATAAAAGTCGTCGCTGCGCATGGCGAGGCTCTCGGGTATCCTTAGCAACATAAAACAGTCGTATGACGAACCACCCTACCGCAGAGGATAGCGCCATGACCAAGGCACTGGACGATCTGGTCGCCCTGCTCGGCCTGGAGATGATCGAGGAAAACCTCTTCCGGGGCCAGAGCCAGGACCTCGGCTTCCCGCAGCTGTTCGGCGGCCAGGTGCTCGGCCAGGCCCTCTCCGCCGCCACCCGGACGGTGCCCGGCGAGCGCCTGGCGCACTCCCTGCACGGTTACTTCCTGCGCCCCGGTGATGCCAAGCGGCCGGTGGTCTATCAGGTGGATGCGGTACGCGACGGCGGCAGCTTCACCACCCGCCGGGTCACCGCCATCCAGAAGGGACAGCCGATCTTCTTCTGCAGCGCCTCCTTCCATGGCGAGGAGCCGGGCCACCATCACCAGTTCGCCATGCCCGAGGTGGACGACCCGGACACCCTGCTGGCCCAGGGCGCCAAGCTCCTCGACTTCGAGGGCCACCCCATCGAGTTCCTCCACCTGCCGGACTCAGAGGCGGACGCCTCGCACCCGACCCGCAAGCGGGTCTGGTTCCGCCTGGCCGGCGAGCTCCCGGACGACACCGCCCTGCACCGCTACCTGCTGGCCTACAGCAGCGACTTCAACCTGCTGACCACCAGCCTGGTGCCCCATGGCATCGAGTTCGGCGAACCCCGGCTGCAGATCGCCAGCCTCGACCACGCCCTGTGGTTCCACCACGACCTCAGGGTCAACGACTGGCTGCTCTACGATATGGACAGCCCCTGGGCCGGCGGCGCCCGCGGCTTCGCCCGGGGCAGCCTGTTCGATCGCCGGGGGCGACTGGTGGCCTCCAGTGCCCAGGAAGGCTTGACGCGGATTCGCCAGCCCAAGGGCTAATAGCCTTGCCCGATTCGCCCCCGGGGCGGCGGCCCTCTTGCCACCCCGCGCCCAGGAAGGCTTGACGCGGATTCGCCGGCCAAGGGCCAGCCATCGTCCTCGCCCCCTGGCCAAGGGCCCGGCGGCTGACTATGCTCTCGACTCGACGCCCAGCCGCAATAGCTCAGTTGGTAGAGCAACTGATTCGTAATCAGTAGGTCGGCGGTTCGACTCCGCCTTGCGGCACCAGATTTTCCGCTTTGTTTTCCGTCTCTTATGCACTTCCTAATGGTCGCCAATCGGCGGCCTTTGTCGTTGGTGTCTACAAAGTGTCAACGGCGGTGAGATTGGCCACCGGTTTGAGCCTTTGTGATCGCATACTGCCTTTGGCATTGCCTTGTGGAATCGTTGGCACGGGGAAACGGCACCGGCATGGCGTCGCCCTCTGGCACATGAGCCACTTCCCAATCGTCCAAGGCTCGTTCACGAAGGAGTCGCCAAGGGCACCTCCTCGCGGCTACGCTGTCAGAGAAAGCGTCGTCATCGCTTCAGGGAGCGCTGACCGCCACTGCCCTTCGGGCGCCACCCAGGGCCCCAACTCAGGAAGGAGACGCTCATGGCACCCCTAGAGTATTTCGCGATCGGATTGGCCGCGGCCGGCATTCTCGCCATGGTCGCTCACGCCCATAGTCACCAACGGCGTCCGGCACGCCAGACGGTACGTATCCCGCCGCCGCGTCCCCAGCCACGCCGTCCGCGGCATTAACCCCCCACCTCGGCCAGCCGCCGCTCCAGGAAGCGCCGCTCGGGGGCCTGCTTGACCAGGGCCAGGGCTTGGCGATAGTGATCGGCGGCGTCGGCATGGCGCCCCAGGCGCCGCAGGAGATCGGCCCGGGCCGCCGGCAGCAGGTGGTAACCGGGCAGATGAATGTCGTCGAGCAGCGCCAGCCCGTGCTCGGGCCCCTCGGCCATGGCCACCGCCACGGCGCGGTTGAGCGCCACCACCGGACTCGGCTGCAGGCGGTAGAGCAACTCATAGAGGGCGACGATGCGGCGCCAGTCGGTATCGGCCGCCGAGGCGGCCTGGGCATGCAGGGCGGCGATATTCGCCTGCAGGGCATAGGATCCCGGGGCCTGGCGCAGCGCCAGGGTCGCCTGGGCCAGCCCCTCCTCGATCGCCTCGCGATCCCAGCGCGAGCGGTCCTGATCCTCCAGCAGCACGAGATCGCCCCGGGTATCGGTGCGGGTCTCGCGACGCGCATCGTGCAATAGCATCAGTCCCAGCAGGCCTCGCGCCTCGCCCTGGGCGGGCAGTAGCCCGACCAGCATCCGCCCCAGGCGGATCGCCTCGCGGCACAGGGGCCCACGCACCAGCCGCTCGCCGCCACTGGCGGCATAGCCCTCGTTGAAGATCAGGTAGATCACCGCCAGCACCGCCTCCAGCCGCTCGTCCAGGGCCGCCGCCTCGGGCACCTCGAAGGGAATGCCGGCGTCGCGGATCTTGGCCTTGGCGCGCACCAACCGCTGGGCCAGGGTCGGTACCGGCAGCATAAAGGCTCGGGCGATCTCCTCGGTGGTCAGGCCGCCCAGGGTACGCAGGGTAAGGGCCACCTGGGCGGCCCGATTCAGGGCCGGGTGACAGCAGGTGAAGATCAACCGCAGGCTGTCCAGGGGCTCGGGATCCTCGGGACTCGGCGCCGGCTGCTGCAGGCTGAGGTGCAGCGCCAGCTGGTCCTGCTTGCGCTCCCCCAAGCGACGATGACGCAGCTGGTCGACCGCCTTGTGGCGAGCGGTGGCGGAGAGCCAGGCCACCGGGTTGGCCGGCACACCTTCCTCGGGCCATTGCTGCATGGCCGCCTCGAAGGCCGCCTGCAGGGCATCCTCGGCCAGGGCAAAGTCACCGAAGCGGCGAATCAGCGCCGCCAGCAGGCGCCCATAGTCGCGTCGATAGAGGGCCGCCAGGTCCATGGTCGTGCCGCTCACAGGCGATAGGCCGGATCTACCGGCCGCACTTCCACCACGCCCCCGACCCGCAGTGTGGGCAGCCGCCGCGCCTGGCTCAGGGCCTCGTCCAGGTCGCCACACTCCAGCACATGGAAGCCGCCCAACTGCTCGCGGCTCTCGGCGAAGGGGCCATCATGCAGCACCAGTCGGCCGTCGGCCTCGCGCAGGGTGGTGGCGGTGGCCGCCGGCTGCAGCCGTGCCCCACCGCGATAGTGATGGTCGGTCACCCACGCCTGGAGCAGCCCATGGTAGTCCGCCATGACGGCCTCCCGCTCCGCCTCCGGCAGGGCCTGCCATAGCGTCTCGTCGATACAGCACATCAGCATATATTGCATGATCGTCTCTCCCGCCCACTCAGCAAGGGTAGTCGGCCTCAGCGGGCCCTGCCCTGTATCGTGCGGGGAAGCGCGGCTTCGACAGCCTCGATGCCGAATGGGGGTCAGAAGGCGGCGAGCCACTGGCCGAGCCGCCCCCTGGCCTCCTCGTCTTACCACTCCATCTCGCCCAGGGTGACCGCGGCGCCGATCTGCAGGGCGATCTCCAGGCCCGCCTCCGGGTAGGCGGCTCGCATGGCATCGATCAGCGCCTGGCTATCCTCGGCCTCGGCGGCGGCCCGCTCGTAGGCCAGCAGGTAATCGCGGGTATAGGCGATGTTCTCGGCGGTCAACGGGGTTCCCGCCTGCATATGCCCCGGCACCACGACCGCCGGCGCCAACGCCTCCATCTCGTCGAGCTGGGCCAGCCAAGCCTGGCGCTCGCCGGCCTGCTGGGTATCGGCGGTCCAGACATGCAGGTCGCCGAAGACGGCGATGGTGCCGACGATAGCCTCCAGGGAAGGCACCCAGACATAGGGACGATGGGCCAGCTCACCGTCCAGGCCACGCACCTCCAGTACCCGGCCCTCCACGCTCAGGGTATCCCCCGCCAGGGGCTCGGGGAGGCGCGTCGCCTGGGGCGCGTTATCGCCCAGCCGGGGGCCCCAGTAGGCCAGCTTGGCCTCGCGGTTAGCGAGGATCCGCTCGCGTACCGCCGGCGCCGCCACCAGGCGCGCCTCGGGGAACAGCTCACCAAGCAGCTCGGTACCGAAATAGAAGTCGGGGTCGGCCTGGCTGATATAGATGGTGGTCAGGGTCTTGCCGCTATCCAGCACCTCGGCGGCGATACGCAGCGCATCGGCGCGGGTGAAGCCGGTATCGATCAGCAGCGCCTCTTGCTCGCCGCTGACCAGCACCGAGTTGACATGAAAGCTGTCGGCATCGGCGTTGTAGACGCTCAGCGCCAGGGGCGCCTCGGCGAAGGCCGAGGTGCTGGCGAGGGCCATGGCGGCGGCGAACAGGGATCCTTTGAAACGCATGGTGAAGTCTCCTGGGTCTCGAGCCCGCGGGATGGTGCGGGATGGCGGCACTATAGTTGCTTCATACGCGCTCAAATACCGGGCAATATGGCCTTCTTTGTTTCGATAAACGAGCCAATACCATGGACCGACTCACCGCCATGCGCGTCTTTGTCGAGGTGGCACGCCGCGGCAGCTTCACCGCCAGCGCCGACCGCCTGGCGATGTCCCGGGCCGCCGTGACCCGACATGTGGGCGCCCTGGAGACCTGGCTGGGGGTGCGCCTGTTGCAGCGCACCACTCGGCGAGTCAGCCTGACCCAGGCCGGCGAGCAGACCCTGGAGCGCTGCCTGCAGATCCTGGCCCTGACCCAGGAGGTGGAAGCGGAGGTGGCCCCGGCGGAGGGCGAGCTGCGCGGCCAATTGCGGCTGAGCTGTAGCCCCTCCTTCGCCCAGGCCCAGCTCGCCACGGCGCTCAACGCCTTCCTCGAGCGCCACCCGGGGGTCAAGATCGACCTGGATGCCAGCGACCGGGCGGTCAACCTGGTGGAGGCGCGCATCGACCTGGCGCTGCGCATCGGCGAGGCCCCCGACCCGGGACTGATCGCCCGCCCCCTGGCCCCCTGCGACTCCCGGCTGGTGGCCAGCCCCGACTACCTGGCCCGCCACGGCACCCCGGCCCATCCCGCCGAGCTGGCCCGACACCGCTCCCTGGGACATGCCCACTTCGGCCGCGGCCGCTGGCACTTCACCCGCGATGACGAAGAACAGCGCGTCGCGGTGACCCACCGTCTCACCGCCAACGAAACCGCGGTGCTGCTGGAGGCCGTCATCGGCGGCGGCGGCCTCGCCGTGCTGCCGACCTACCTGATCGGCCCGGCCCTGGCCCGCGGCGAGCTGCTGACGGTGCTCCCCGACTGGCGGCCGCCCCGACTGACCCTCTACGGGCTCTACACCTCGCGGCGCCACCAACCCCCGGCGCTGCGCGCCCTGCTCGACTTCCTGGTCGAGCGCTTCGAGCGACCGCCCTGGTAGCCGTGCGTAGCATGCCCGGGCCGGCATGGGCCATCCGGCTCAGGGCCACCAGGCCAGCGGATGCTCGGGGCGCAGTATCCCCTGCTCGTCCCAGTCGTCCCAGCCGGCGAAGGGAATCGGTGACAGCGCCTCGAGCCGCTCGAGGCGTTCCCGCCAGGCGACCTTCTCGGCCTCCAGGCGCTCGCGGAATATCGCCTCCTGCTCGTAGTGCAGGCCGCCGCCCTGGACGCCATAGACCACGAAGGGCGGCAATACCGCCAGGCCCAGGTAGGCCAGCGAGCGGTGAATGGGCCAGAGCAGGCTGGCCATCTCGCCACCGCGACCCTGGCGGGTGAAGGCCGGCGCCGGCGAGCCGGTGGTCACCGAGCAGAAGGCCCGCTTGCCGCCAAGCCGGCCGCGATCGTAGCGCCGGCTGCCGGAATAGAGGCCGCCATAGACCATGACCCGGTCGAACCAGCCCTTGAGCATGGCCGGCTGGGCATGCCACCACAAAGGGAACTGCAGGATGATCAGCTCGGCGCGCTCCAGGCGTGCGATCTCCCGGGCCACCTCGGCGGGCAACTCCCCGGCCTCATGGGCCCGGCGCTGCTCGGTCAGCGCGGAGAAGGTCGTGGGGTCGGCGCGCCGCGGGAAGTGCCCGGGCCCTTCCAGTGGATCGAAGCCCTCGGCATAGAGATCGGAGACCTCCACCGCATGCCCCTGGCCCTCCAGGTGAGCCACCGCCGTCGCCTTGAGGGCGCCATTGAAGGAGTGGGGTTCGGGGTGACAGAAAACGATAAGTACCCGCATGATCTAGCTCCCGATATCGGCGGCACGCCTGTCGTGCCGGTCCTCCAGAGGCTAGGCTGTTCATCACTGATCTAATATTCCCTATCGATAACAACGAACTTTGCATGAATGAACAGCTAATGCCCTGGGACGACCTCCGCGTGGTCCTGGCCATCGCCACGGCGGGCTCCCTGGCCGGCGCCGCCCGCCGCCTCGATGCCAGCCATGCCACCCTGTTTCGCCGCCTCAACGCCATCGAGGCGCGCCTGGGCGTGCGCCTCTTCGAGCGCTCCCGGCGCGGCTACACCCCCACGGCGGCCGGTACCGAGCTCGCCGAGGTGGCCGAACGCATCGCCGGCGAGGTCCAGGAGGTCGAACGGCGCCTGGCGGGGCGCGACCTGCAGCTCTCCGGCACCCTGCGGGTGACCACCACCGATACCCTGCTGATGGGCCTGCTGTCGCCGATCTTCGCCGACTTCCGGCGCGCCCATCCGCGTATCCAGCTGGAGGTCGCCGTCTCCAACCAGCGCTTCGATCTCGCCCGACGCGATGCCGACGTGGCGCTCCGCCCTTCCGCCTCGCCGCCCCAGCACCTGGTGGGCCGCCGGGTCGCCCTGATCGAGCAGGCGATCTATGGCCGGCCCGGCGACGACCCCGCCGAGGCCGCCTGGATCGGGCCGGATCGCCACCTGGACTATGATGCCCTGGCGACCTGGCTGGCCGATGCCGGCCTGGAGGAACGCTGCCACTACCGCATCGACACCCTGCTGGGCATGCTGGCGGCGGCCCGCGATGGCCTCGGCTGCGCGGTGCTGCCCTGCTACCTGGCCGATGCCGAACCCGCCCTGCGCCGGCTCGGCGAGCCCATCCCGGCGCTGGCCACCGAGCTCTGGCTGCTGACCCACCCCGACCTGCGGCGGGTGGCGCGGATCCGCGCCTTTATGGAGTTCGTCGCCGCGGCCCTGGAACGGCGGGGCCTGGCCCCGCCCCGCCCGACGGCGACCACGCATCGCGGACAAGCCCCGAGGCACGATCTATCCTGAGAACGAGCCCCGTCCGGGGCGGCTGGGAGGCGCTGATGACGGAAGCCGAATTTCGTGCCCTGGCCCTGGGCCTGCCCGGGGTGGTGGAACATGCCGAACAGGATCACCCCGACTACCGGGTCGGCGGCAAGGTGTTCGCCCAATTGGGCTACCCCGAGGCGAGCTGGGCCACCCTGTGGCTACCCGCCGATGCCCAGGAAGACATCGTCGCGGCCTGCCCCGGGGCCTTTCGCCCGAGCCCCGGCGATGCCGCCGGCCACACCCAGGTGCACCTGAGCGAGGCGCCCCATCCCCGGGTCCGCGAGGCCTTGATCGCCGCCTGGCGGGACAAGGCCCCGCGACGCATCCGCGATCACTTCCGCGACTAATCCCTCCCCCGGCCCGAGGCCGATGTTCGGGCCGGCGACCTCACGCCCGGACTCCCAGGGCCTCGACCAGCCTGGCCAGGCTCGCCTCGCAGCGGGCGCCGGGCGCCCGCGCCTCGTCCCCCGGGCGGTACTTGCCGGTGCGCACCAGGCAGGCCCGCAGTCCCGCGTCCATGGCCGCGGCCACGTCGCACTCCACGTCGTCCCCCACCATCAGCGCCTCCCCGGCCGCCACCCCGGCATCCTCGAGCACGGCACGGAAGAAGTCGCCTGCGGGCTTGCCGAGCACCGTCGCCTCGATACCGGCCGCATACTCCAGGGCCCGCACGAAGGGCCCGGCGTCCAGGTGCAGGGCGCCGGCCCGGCGGAAGTAGCGATTGGTGCCCACCGCCAGCAGCGGCGCGCCCCGCTGCAGCAGCTGGAAGGCCGCGTCCAGATGAGGGTAATCCAGGCGCGTCTCGGCGTCCCCCAGCACCACCGCATTCGGATCCTGACGTTCCAGGTCGGCGAACTCTGGCGCGAGCCGCTCGTGAATCAGCAGATAGGGACGCAGGCGATGACGACGCAGGTAATCGCGGATCGCCCCTGGCGCGGTAAAGACCTGCGCCGGGGTCAGCCTGAAGCCCAGGGCCAGCAGCTCACCGCAGACCGTTTTCGAGGTCTTGCGCGAGGTGTTGGTGACGAAACGCAGCGCCATCCCACTCGCCTGCAGGCGCGCCACCGCCGCCACGGCGCCGGGCAGGGCCTCGCCATCCTCGGTCAGCACGCCACCGATATCGAGAAACACCGCCTTGAGCATCGTCGACCCTCCCCCGTGGCTCTTGCACTCCCCAAGCCTAGGAGGCTTCCGCCACCGCGTCGCCCCCCGGCATCTTCGCCCGCGGCCGGTAGAACATCACGCCATTCCCCACCAGGATCGTCACCAGCCCGATCAGGGCGAGCGGCGTCCAGCGGTAACCCTCGACCAGGGTGGAGATGCCCAGGGCCACCAGCGGGAACAGCAGGGTGGCATAGGCCGCCGGGCCGGGGCCGATCCGGCCCACCAGGGCGAAATAGGTGCCGAAGCCGATCACCGAACCGAACACGGCCAGATAGACCAGGGCACCCAGGTAGGCCGGCGAGGTGTCCAGCGTGAAAGGCGTGCCGCTGGCCAGCACCAGCGCCAGCATCAGCAGGGCGCCGTAGGCCATGGCATAGGCGTTGGTGGAGAGCAGGTCCAGGCCGTGGCGCTGGTGGCGCAGGCTGAGCATATTGCCCAGGGAGAAGCCGTAGGTGCCCAGCAGCGCGCAGCCCAGGCCCAGCAGTACCCCCGACCCCAGCGCCTCACGGCGGATTTCCGGCCAGAACAGGCAGAGCATGCCGGCCAGGCCCAGGGCGGCCGCCACCAGCAGCCGCGGCGTGATCGCCTGGCGGAAGAAGAGCACGCCGTTGGCGGCATTGAACAGCACCGCCATGGAGAACACCACGGCGATCAGGCCGCTGGTGATATAAGCGGCGGCGGTGTAGAAGAAATAGAAATTGAGGCAGAAGACGCACAGGCCCTGCAGGGCGCAGAGCAGGTGATCGCGCGCGCCGAGCCGACGCAGGCGCCCGCGGAGCGCCAGCCACAGTAACAGCAGGCCGGCGGCCAGGGCGAAGCGGTAGAAGACCGACAGCATCACCGGCACCTCCCCCACCTGGAAGGCGATGGCGATCCAGGTGGTACCCCAGATCAGCACGGTGACGGCATACAGGATCAGGTTCATGATGGCGCTCCTTGGGTGACTTCAGGCTCGGAGTCGCCGAGTGTCGCCGAACCGGATCCTCCGGGCATTCAGCTTCTTGCGCCGGGCATTCGATTCTTGCGCTTTTTCTTATCGCCTCCTTGGCCCGGCGCGGGCGGCTGGCTACTATCGAGATGCCAGGAGGAGAGGGCCATGCCGTACCACGTATTCGAGAACCTGAGCCAGCGCCAAGCCAGCCTGACGCGAGCCGCCCGGCTCGACGGCGGCATCGGCCTGGCCCAGTGGCGCAACGACGACGACCGGATCGCCCTGGAGCAACCCGGCCACCACACCCTCAGCCTCTATGTGGCCGATGGCTACGAGTCCTACCGCCGGACGCCCGGCGGCTGGCGCAATGGCGGCGCCCCCGACCGCTTCTGCCTGATGCCGGCCCGGCACGACTCCCTCTGGGATATCCGCGGCCCCCTGGAATTCGCCCACCTCTACTTCACCGATGACCACCTCAAGGGGCTGGCCGAGCGGGTCTGGGACCGGGAGGCCTCCGGCCTGCTGCTGGACGAGCAGACCTTCGCCGAGGACCCGCGGATCGCCAGCCTCTATCGCCACTGGCTGCTCGCCCTCGACTGGCGGGAGCCGGCCGACCGCCTGGCCCTGGACAGCGCCATCACCCTGCTGCTGGTGCACCTGCTCGACGGCTACGGCCAGCGCCACCGGCCGCCGCCCCGCCCGCGGGGCGGCCTGGCGCCCTACCGCCTGGGCCAGATACGCGACTATATCGAGGCCCACCTCGACCGACCGCTGCCCCTCGCCGAGCTGGCCGCCCGGGTCCAGCTCAGCGAGTATCACTTCGCGCGCATGTTCAAGCGCAGCCAGGGCCTCACGCCCCACCAGTACGTGCTGCAGCGGCGCCTGGCACGGGCCGAGGCGCTGCTGCGCGATACCGCCCTGCCGCTGGCCGAGATCGCCCTGGCCTGTGGCTTCAGCTCCTCGAGCCACCTGGCCAGCCGCTTTCGCCAGGCCAGGGGCCTGGCCCCCTCGCAGCTGAGACAAGCGTCCAGCCGAGCCCGGTGATCATGACCTTTTCGTCAATCGGGATGCGGGTGATCTAGCCCTTCCGTCGTGCCACCCGGCGCGACGAGCCGGTCATCGAGCCATAGCGCCAGCCGCCGTGCCGCCGGGTCGGATCGACAACATCAAGGCGCCCCCGTCACCGGCCCCTCCGGGTACTCGTCGTGGCGCCGGACCCAGTCCATGATTCGCGTCTCGTTGCGCCCCTTGGGGGTGATATCGAGGTAGATAAAGGCACCGATCACCTCCTCATTGCCCCGCGCATAGCTGGAGTAGGTGTGGTAGACGTCGCCATGGTCATCCCGATAGAAGACGCTAAGGCCGGGCAGCTCCTCGTACCCCTCGGTCCAGGCATAGTTATAGCGAACCCGGCCCTCGGCCAACTGCGCCGGGGTGAAGGAGACGTGGAAGTCGTAGTTGAAGTCGCTGCCATGGGACGACACCCAGCGGGCCCGCCAGCCCATGCGCCGGCGGTAGGCCTCGATCCTGTCGAGCGGCGCCCGCGACACCCGCACATAACTGACATCATGATGCTCGAGGTGCACGATGGCTCCCTCGGCGTGGTCGGCCTCCAGCGAGCAGCTCGGGCAACCCGCCTCCCAGTCGGGGCCGAACATGAAGTGATGGACGATCAACTGGCGGTTGCCGGCGAACAGTTCGGCGAGGGTCCGCGGCCCCTCCCGGGTGTCGAAGACATAGCTCTTGTCGAGCCTCACCCAGGGCAGCTCGCGCCGCTCGGCGGCCACCAGGTCACGCAGCCGCGTCAGTGCCTTCTCGTTGCGTAGATGCGCCTGGCGCGCGGCCAGCCATGCCTCGCGCGAGACGACCCGGCGGGCAATCCCGGCGTCATCGATATCGCTCATGTCTCGTCTCCTCGTGTCGCTGTCATCAGGCGGCGTCGCCCAGGGCGCCGCCCCTCCCCCTGGTATCGTCCGGGGAGCCATGCCATCGACAGCCGCGTGGATGACTGGACGCTGCGGCCTGGCCGCCACCGACAGGCCCCTGGCCACGCAGGTCAGGCCGGCGCCCCCCCGCGCCCGCGCCCGCAGCCAGAAGCGAGACGCACCGCACTGCGCCCCCCGTGAACGAGAAACCCAGCGCGGTCAGGGCAGCGAACCAGTCGCCGTAGACGAGCCTGCGCCCACCGTCCGGAACTTCACGACGTCGTGCGGCGACTCACGACGCTCCCGTCAGTTCGTCCTGGCGCGCCCGCACCGCCTCGGCCGCATAGCTCATGAAGGCGCGGATGCGTGCGCTGTGGCGCAGGTCGGGATGGGTCAGCAGCCACAGGTCGGTGGCCACTTCCGGGCCGATCTCCCACACGCACTCCAGGCTGGGTTCCTGACGCGCCATGTAGTGCGGCAGCACCGCCAGACCGGCCCCGGCCCGGGCCGCGCCCATGGCCGCGACGACGCTGTTGGTACGCAGGGCGACCGCCGACGCCGGCACCTGCTCGTCCAGCCACCGGCTACTGGCGATATGGCGAATCATCTCGTTGCCACCGATAAAGCGGTGCTCTCCCGGGCACGCCGGGTCCACAAGCACCGGTCGCTGGCGCAGGTAGTCTCGGGCGCCATAGAGCCCCCAGCGGATGCTCCCCAGCTTGCGCCCGACCAGGGTCTCCGGCGGCGCCTGGGTCGGGCGAATGGCGATATCCGCCTCGCGGCGGGCCAGGTCGAGGAAGGCGCTGACCACCAGCAGTTCCAGCTCGATGCCCGGATAGGCCTCCACGAAGCCCTTGAGCACGGGTGCGAGAAAACCGTTGGCCAGGGTATCGGTGGTGGTCAGGCGCACCCGGCCCGACAGCCGCACGTCCTGGCCGCTCAACTCCCGCTCGATCGCCTGGGTCTCTTCCTCCACCCGCTCGGCACGGCCCCGCAGGGCCTCCCCCGCCGCCGTCGGCACATAGCCTTCCGGCAGGCGCTCGAACAGCCGCACCTCCAGCCCCTCCTCCATGGCGTTGAGCCGGCGGAACACCGTCGAGTGATTGACGCCAAGCGTACGCGCCGCCCCGGCCAGGGTGCCGGAACGGGCGATGGCGAGGAACAGGCGGAGATCGTCCCAGGCGAGACTCATCACTTGCACCTATGCAATGGATCCTTGCAGATATTGGCGATGTCATTGCCCATCCGCAATGCCTACGCTGTCATCACGTTGCCCGATGCGACGTCTCCCCCACCGGGAGTGGCATCAACCGAGACACGGAGCACGACCATGAAAACGATCGATCGCGAGACCCTGGCCGCTCGTCTGGCCGGGTCCGACCAACCGACGCTGGTGGAAGCCCTGCCCGAGAAGTATTTCCGGGACTGGCATCTGCCCAATGCGGTCAACATCAACCATGATCAGGTCAAGCAGCGCGCCGCCGAGCTGCTGCCGGACAAGCACGCCGAGGTCGTGGTGTACTGCGCCAGCGCCACCTGCCAGAACTCGGACCTGGCCGCCCGGCAACTCACTGCCCTCGGCTACACCGACGTCGCCGTCTACAAGGGCGGCAAGGCCGAGTGGGAAGCCGCCGGCCTGCCCGTGGCGGAGACGCTCGACGCCGACTGAGGTCCGGTCGTACACGGGCCAGTTGGCCCGTCATACGGCATCAGCCCCCGCTAACGGGGGCTGATGCCGTAGCAAACGCCTCTTTCAGCCATGCCGCTACCCGGTCGAGGGTGGCATTGCCCCGGGTCTCTCGGCTCCTGAGCAGGTGATAACGCAGCCCCGGCAGGCTCGGGCCGAAGGGCACCGTCAGCACGCCGCGCGCGAGCTCGTCCTGCACCAGGGTCAGCCCCAGCAGGGCCACGCCCTGGCCGGCGATGGCGGCCTGGATGGCATGACTCTCGTCGGAGAAGGCGAGCCGCGGCCCCAGCCTCGATGGGACGCCTCCCGCCGCCTGGCACCAGGAGGCCCAGGTGGGCAGGCCGAGGCTCGGGCAGTACCAGTCGAAATCGATATGCCGCACGCCCTGGAGATCCTCGATGCCGGCCAGCGCCAGGCTCGGGTTGGCGACCAACGCGATACGGTCGGCCGCCAGCTCCAGCGCCTCGTATTCCGGATAGGGGCCCATGCCGTAGCGAATTGCCAGGCAGGCGCCCCGCGACAGGTCGAGCGTCGCCTCGCTGGCATGGATGCGCAGGTCGATATCGGGATGCGTCGCATGGAAATCGGCCAGCCGCGGCAGCAGCCATTGGCTGGCGAAGGCCGGGGTGCAGGAGAGGGTCACGCTGGCCGGAGCCGTACGCTCGCGCAAGCGTTCCAGGGTCTCGGCGAAGGCATCGAAACCCTCACGCAGCACCGGGTAGAGGGTCGTCGCCGCCTCGGTGGGCACCACCCGGCGAGTGCGGCGCTCGAACAGCGCCACGCCCAGCCAGCCTTCCAGCTCGCGGACCTGGTGGCTGATCGCCGCGGGCGTCACCGCCAGCTCGTCGGCGGCCTGCTTGAAGCTGCGATGGCGCGCCGCCGCCTCGAAGGCACGCAACTGCGAGAGGGGTAGCCGGTGTCGTTGCATCAAACCACCATAAACAAATTTATCTTGTGTATTCGCCAAGAATAGATCGTTTGTCGGCCCTACATAATAAGGCCAATCTGCCACTCGTGGAGCTAATCACATGAATGCAACTTGACCATAAAAGCACAGGAGATACCCATGGCCACCATCCTGCACCTCGACGCCAGTGCCCGCCCCGGCCGCTCCGGCGCCCGGCCCCACGGCTCCCATTCGCGGCGCCTGAGCGCCCACTTCATCGCCCAGTGGCGGCGGGTCCGCCCCGGCGACCGCATCGTCTATCGCGACGTCGGCCAGCAGCCGCCGCGTCCGGTCACCGGCGACTGGATCCACGCCGCCTTCACCAAGCCGGAGGCCCGCGAGCCCTGGATGCACGAGGTCCTCGCCGAGAGCGATGCCCTGGTCGACGAGCTGCTGGAAGCGGAGCTGATCGTGGCCGGCGTGCCGATGTACAACTTCGGCGTGCCGGCCGGCTTCAAGGCCTGGATCGACAACATCGTGCGGGTCGGGCGCACCTTCGGCTTCGACCGCTCGCGCCCGGGTCAGCCCTACTGGCCGATGCTGACGGAGATGCACAAGCGCCTGGTGGTGCTCGGCGCCCGGGGCGACCACGGCTACGAGCCGGGCCAGCGCCTGGCGCAGGCCAACCATGTCGAGCCGCACCTGCGCACCGTGTTCGGCTACCTGGGTATCGAGGAGTTGCACGGCATCGCCGCGGAGTACGACGAGTTCGCCGACGCGCGCCTGCAGGCGTCCCTGGCCCAGGCCGAGCAACGCATCGAGGCGCTGGTGGACAGCCTGGCGGCGGAGCTGGATCCCCCGCGCGACGTCGTGACAGCGACCGGCGACTAGCTTCGGTCGGCCCGTGACGATCGCTCTTGCCCGGGCCGACCATGCCGCGCCTCTTGCCCCATGGCGCAAGATGGCTATAATTCGCCGCCCGCGCCAATGGCCATTGGGCCATTGGGCCATTGCCAAGCGGGGCGACGGATCGCTCCTCTCTATGTCAGGGACGAACAACGCATGGCGGTACGACTGCATCTCTTCGGTGCCTCGGGGTCCGGAACGACGACCCTGGGCGCGGCGCTGGCCAGGCATCTGGATATCCCCTTTCTGGATACCGACGCCTACTATTGGCAGCCCACCGACCCTCCGTTCACCATCAAACGCGCGCCTGCCGAGCGAGTCGCCCTGATCGAGCGCGAGATCGCGGACCACGATTCCTGGGTACTGGCCGGCTCCTTATGCAGCTGGGGCGATCCCTTGCTCCCCCATTTCACCCTGGCGATCTTTCTCTCGCTTCCCCATGAGCTGCGCATGCGGCGGCTGCTCGACCGCGAGCGGGCGCGCTACGGGGACCACATCGGACCGGGCGGTGATATGCATGGCGCCCATCGGGAGTTCATGGAATGGGCCAGGCGCTACGACACCGGCAAGGCACCACTACGCAGCCGCGACCTTCACGAACGCTGGCTACGCCGACTCGCGTGCCCGGTCATGCGGCTCGACTCGCAGCAACCGGTAGAGGCCCTCTGTGAGGCGGTGCTGGCCCGCCTGTCCCAACCAGGGTGACGGCCGTGACGATCAGGGCGAGCAAGGCAAGCGCCACGGCATCGGCGCCGATCCAGAGGCCTGGCCCCTCGTGGTTGCGGAGGGCTCCCAGCTAGTCGCGGCCGAATTGCTCGGCCAGGTAGTCCAGCACCCGCTCGCGTACCTCGGGAGCCATCTGCCACATGCCCTGCTGCTCGACCATCCAGTCGAGCACCTCGTCCCAGGTCTCCCGCGAGAGGCGCTGCTGGCGGATGATCGCCGAGGAGTGGCAGGCCAGGCAGTTCTGGTAGGTTTCCAGCCGGCCGTCGCCCTCGGGCAGGCCGCCGAAATCGTCACTGGCCTGCAGCGGCAGGCCGCAGGCCAGCCCGAGCAATACCACACACAGCCCGCGTGCCATGTTCACCTCCGACTCAGACGGCGCGGACCGCGATGCGGTGCTGCGAGTTGTTGAGGTAGCCGCGAGGGTTCCACCGGGTAGCGGGGCACGCGATAGGAGAGGCCGGTCATGCCCTGACCGTCATGCTCCCGCTCGCGCAGCCAGATCCGCGTCACCCACTTCTGGGAGCAGGAGCCGGCCCAGCCGGGAATCAAGACCCGCAGCGGCCCGCCATGGGCCAGCGGCAACGGCTCCCCGTTCATCCCCCAGACCAGCATGTTCTGTTCTTCCAACGCCTTGTCGATCGGTACCCCACGGCTGAGCGCATCGCGCCCCGGATCGCCGGAGAGGTGTGGATCGGCACCGTAATGCGCGGTATAGACGGCCGAGGCCCCGACACCGGCGGCTTCCAGCACGTCCTTGAGCCGACACCCGGTCCATTCGCCGTTGCCGACGGCCCCGATGACCCACTGGTTGCCCCGTGGCGAGGGGTTGAAACCGGCCCGACCATTGCCACCACACTCCAGTTGCGCCTGACGGGTGATCGTCTCGAAGCGGGTCTTGAGCTCGCCCAGGCTAAGCTCCAGGGGGCTTTCGACCTCACCGTCGATCGTCAGCATCCAGCCGTCGGGATCCTCGCTCGCCCCCAGGATGTCCCCATCACCACGAGGAGGCTTCTCCCATACTGCGCAATGCCTACCTGACCTTCGACGGCGACTGCCGCGCCGCCTTCGAGAGCTACCGGCGCTGCCTCGGCGGCGAGTCGTCGCCATGCACACCTACGGCGAAGCCCCCCCAGCCTCGCCCGCCAGCCAGGCCTGGAAGAACGTCATAAAGGCCCGCACCCGCGCCGGCCGGTGGCGTCCCGGCGGATAGACGGCATGCACGCCGCCACTGGGCAGCGACCAGGCCGGCAGCACCCGCACCAGGCGCCCGGCACGCAACTCCGCGTCGGCCGAGATATCGGCCATCACCGAAATGCCGCCCCCCGCCACCAGCAGGGCGCTTAGCGCCGCGGTGGAGCTGGCGGCGAGCCGCGCCTTCATCTGCACCCGGCGACTCTCCTCGCCGTGCCGGAAGGTCCAGGTCAGAGGCGAGGCCAGCGGCGTGAAGGCCACCCAGGCATGCTCGGCCAGCGCCTCGGGATCATCCGGCGTGCCATGCCGCGCCAGGTAATCGGGTGCAGCCACCAGGTACTGCTGGAACGTCCCCAGGGATCGAGACCGCAGCGTGGAATCCTTCAGCCAGCCCAGGCGAAAGGCCAGGTCGATGCCCTCTTCCAGCATGTCGCTGATCCGGTCGCCGCTGCGCAGCTCGATGCGCAACGCCGGATGCCGCTGCCCGAACTCGACCACCGCCGGCCCCAGCACCCGGGCGGCATAGTCCTCCGGGGCGGTCAGGCGCAGCTCGCCGCGCAGCTGATGGCCATCGCCCTCGGCGACGGCCAAGGCCTCCTGCAACCCGGCCAGCAACGGCCGGCACTCGCGGTAGAGGGTCTCCCCGGCCTGGGTCGGCTGGACCCGGCGGGTGGTGCGCTGGAACAGCGTCACCCCCAGGCGCTCTTCCAACTGGCGGATCTGCAGGCTGACCTTGGTCTTGGTGCAGCCCAGCCGGTCCGCCGCGGCGGTGAAGCTGCCCGCCTCCACCAGCGCCAGGAAGATCGGCAGGCCATTGAGATCGAGTTCGCTCGGGCGGGTCACGGGGGCTCCCGATTGTCATTAATTCAATAACAGTGAATATCTTGATCGGCTGTTTTTCAAATCAATCAATCGCTCAACAATACGCTCATCCATCCCCATCAACGAGGAGACATGAGATGAAGATTGCATTGATCGGCGCCAGCGGTTTTATCGGCTCGGCCCTGCTTGACGAGGCCCTCGCCCGCGGCCATGAGGTCAAAGCCCTGGTCACCCGCCCCGAGCGGCTCGCCGCCCGCGATGGCCTGAGCGTCGAGAAGAGCGATGTGATGGACACGTCCGCCCTCACCGAACAGCTGCGCGGCGCCGAGGTGGTGCTCAGCGCCTTCAGCGGCCATGCCCAGACCGACGTCTACGGCTACTACCTGAAAGGCTTCGACGCCATCCTCGCCGCGACCCAGGCCGCCGGCGTGCCGCGCCTGCTGGTGGTGGGCGGCGCGGCCTCCCTGGAGGTGGCCCCAGGCGAGCTGCTACTCGATACGCCCGACTTCCCCGCCGAGTATCGCGCCACCGCCGAGGGTGCCAAGGCCGCCCTGGAGCGGTTGCGTGCCCAGCAGGCCCAGGCCTGGACGATGCTCTCGCCGGCCGCCGAGATCTTCCCCGGCGAGCGCAGCGGCGAGTTCCGCCTGGGCGGCGACGGCCTGCTCAGTGACGCCGAGGGCCAGAGCCGCATCTCGGTGCAGGACTACGCCGTGGCCATGCTCGACGAGCTGGAAACGCCCCGCCATCCCAATCGGCGCTTCAGCGTCGCCTATTGAAGCCCGGAGCCCCGGTCCGTCCCTGACGGGCCGGCCTCCCGTCCAACGATCGAAGGACAGATCATGCCCCCTATCTCCCACGACCCGTCGGCCACGGCCACGCAGGTGCTCTACGTGGCCGACGCCTATTGCGGCTGGTGCTGGGGCTTCGCTCCCCACCTGGCCGCGCTCGAGGCGGCACGCCGCCACGTGCTGCCGTTCCGGGTGATCTCGGGTGGCCTCTTCGTCGGCGAGCACAGCGCACCCCTCGGGACCTATGCCTATATTCCCCGGGCTAACGAGCGGATCACCCAGGTAACCGGCGCACACTTCGGCGAGGCTTACCGGTCCAGGCTGGCCGAAGGCACGCTGCGCATGGACTCGACCGATGCCGCGCGAGGGCTCGCCGGTCTCAGGGCACAGGCGCCGGAGCGCGGCCTCCACTTGCTGCACCGCATGCAAGAGGCCTTCTATCGGCACGGGCAGAGCCTCTCCGACCCCGCCACCTACCGGGCCATTGCCGAGGCCGAAGACCTGGATGCCGAGCGCGCAACCGCCTATCTGAGCGGTGACGAGGGTCGCCAGGCCGCCGAGGCCGACTTCCACCTGGCCCAGCGCCTCGGCGTGCATCAGTTCCCGACGCTGCTGTTGCTGAAGGACGGCGTGGCGCATCCCCTGCCCGCCATCGGGGCCAGCCTCGCCGAGATGAGTGGTGCCCTGGATGCCCTGCTCGACGCGCACCACCCGGGCGTACTGCTTGGGCGAGAGTCCCAGCTGTCGCCGGAACAACCGTTGCAGACGACGCGGGCCGACCGACAGCGCCTGGGCCGGTAACAGCCCGGCAAGAAGCGCACGCCCAGCAACGCCAGGTCGGCCGTGACCTCCAGCCCCTGGTCGACATCGAGACCCACCTGGCCAAGGCGGCCCGCCACCACGAGGAACTCGGTGGCGGCCTGCTGGAGCTGGTCAAGATCCGCGTCTCCCTGCTCAACGGCTGCGCCTACTGCATCGACAGGCATACCCAGGATGCCCGGCGCGGCGGGGGCAACGAGCAGCGATGGGACGGAGCGCCGACGGGGCATGACCGCATGGGATGAGGGCCGATTCGGAACGCCTCCATGGGGCTTCCCCTCAGGGGTGGCGATGCCTCAGGCAACGGGAGACCTCGCCCGACCGCCGCTTATCGGCGCCAGGGCCGGAATCGAATCAGCGGCGACGGGAAGGGCGTCGCGAGGCAGCCGAGGTAACCGGTAGGCAACGGCAGCGAATGCAACCACCACCCTTGCCCATCGTCCCAGGGGGCCTCGGTGCGGGGTCGCCAGCCCGCGGCGCTGGCCTGCAGGCGAACGGCCGTGAGCGGCAGGCCCAGGCCTTCGCCGCGGCCCTTGAGATAGGCTTCTTTGGCGGTCCACAGGCGCAGCAGGCGCTCCCGCCCCCCCGCGTCCGTGGCGTCATGAAATTCGGCCTCCTCGGCAGGATGGCAGCAGATTGGCACCAGTTCGCGCCACGCGAAATCGACCTTCCTCCATTCCAGGTCGATGCCGACCGCGGCGCGTGACAGCGCGATCAACGCCAGCCGGCCGCTATGGCTGACATTGAACTGCAATGCCCCCATGCCCGCGCCGAGTCGGGGCTTGCCATGCCTGTCGCGGCTCAGGACCACGGCCTGCGGCGGCATATCGAGGTAGTCCCCCAGCAATCGCCGCAGGGCGGTCCGGGCCTGGATAAAGGTCGCGCGTGCCGTCGGGCAGCGAAAGCGTTCGGCCCGGGCCCGTTCCGCTGTCGCCAACACCGCCGAATCCGCTGTGGTGTCATCCAGCGGTACCGCCCAGACATGCAGCTCTCGCTCAGACAGCAGCATGGCCGACCTCGGCCAAGGACAGGCGGTCCTGCAGCACCGCAAGAAACTCGGCTTGCCGTTCGAAGAGGAAGAAATGCCCACCGGGAAACAGTCGGGTCCGGCAGCCTCGACGAGTTTCTTCGCTCCAGCCATCGAGCAGAGGCAGGGGCACGCTGGCATCGTTGCGACCCGCCAGGACGTCGATCGGGCAGTCCAGTGGGGCCTCCTGCCGATAACGATGGTCCTCGCAAAGCGCGAAGTCGGCGCGAATGATCGGCAGGAACAGCTCGAGCCATTCGCCATTGTCGAGCAGTTCCTGGGGCAGGCCATTCATGCCGCGAATGACCTCGAGGAAGGCGGCATCCGGCAGGTCCGACAGGCGCTCTCGCCAGCCATGAGCGGCCGGTGCCGTCCGTCCGGAGACCAGCAAGTGCGCCGGAGACAGCCCGAAACGGCGCAACGCTCGCGCCGTCTCGAAAGCCAGTAGCGCGCCCATGCTGTGACCGAACAAGGCGAAGGGACGGCCCGCGCCGCTCGCCCGGGCGATCTCCGCCGCCAGGCAGTCGGCCAACTCGGCCAGCGAGCGGGCCTGGGGCTCGCCAAAGCGCCCGCCCCGCCCCGGTAGCTTGACCAGGGCCAGTTCGATGTCGTCTGCCAGGCGCGTCCGCCAATGTTGGAAGACCGTGTGCCCCGCCCCCGCATAGGGGAAGCAGTACAGCCGCAGCGCAGGTGAGCTGGAGCCGGCCGGCACGACGGAAAACCAAGGGCTGGCGGGAGAGGGCATCAACCTTGCTCCTGGGCCTGCATGGCTTGGCGCAGGCTCAACGGACGCATGTCGACCCAGACCGACTCGATATAGGCCAGGCACTCTTCCTTGCTGCCCTGCTGGCCGACCTCGCGCCAGCCTTGCGGCAGCGCCTTGTAATCGGGCCAGATGGAGTACTGTTCTTCATGGTTGACCACGACCAGGAATCGCGTCTCCGGATTGTCTAAGCTCATTTCCCACTCCATTTCCTGACTGTTGAGGCGAACGCCTGAGGCCCATCGGGTCGTCCTCGCCGACGGGCAGTCCCCGGGCAATATCTTTCGATAACGATTATCATTAGCAATCTATGCCATTCCTCACTCCCAATCAATCCCCGCGCCGAGTCGCCTGAACGAAAGCCTAGGATGTGAGCTGGAAAGGGCTCTCGGTGGCATGGTCGTAATGCACCAGTTGGCCGTAGTCGAGGCGATAGATGCGGTCCGCGACATCGAAGTAGCGGTCATCATGGGTGATGGCGATCACCGTCTTGCCGGCCGCCTTCAGCTCGGGCAGCAGCTCGTGATAGAACACATGGCGGAACACCGGATCCTGATCCGCGGCCCATTCATCCAGCAGGAACACCTCGCGGTCTTCCATCATCAGCAGTAGCAGCGCCAGGCGCTTGCGCTGCCCCTGGGACAGCGCGGTGGTCGACAGGCGGCCATCGACAAACTGCACCTTGTGCGCCAGCCCCAGGCGTTCGAGGTAGTGCTCCACCCGGGCCTCGAGACCGTCATGCTGGCCGCCCTCGCCCAGCACATCGGCAAACAGGTAGAAGTCGGCAAAGATCGCCGCGAAATGCTCGCGGTGCCACTCGCTGGTCCTGCCATCGAGTGGCACGCCATTGAGCGAGACCGTCCCCGCACTCGGCTGATAGAGCCCGGTCATCAGCTTGGCCAGGGTCGACTTGCCGCTGCCATTGCCGCCCACCACGAAGATCAGCTCGCCACGGCGAATGCTCAGGTCGATCGGCCCCAACTGGAAGGCGAAGTCATCGCTCTGCCCCGGGTAGCGATAGTGCACGTTCGACAGGCGCAACTCGCGAAACGGGGCGGCGGCCTGCTCCGGCTCGGTGAATGTCACGCTCTCGCCCAGGGCCAGGGCGTCGATGGCCTGCAGGGCCACATGGCCCCGAATCACCGCCGGGACGGCATCGAGGATCACCGAGATCGGCGTACGCAGGAACATGATCGCCAGCACATAGCCCACCACCACCTGCTGATCCAGCAGCCCCAGGCCCTGGCCAAGGAAGAACAGCGTGCCGATCAGCACGAACACCAGCAAGGTGGTCCAGTTCAGGTTGACCGCCCACAGGGTGTCGGCCCGCACCGAGGCAGCCAGCGAGGCACTGGCCACCGGTTCCAGTCGATGCCGGTACAGCAGGTGCCGACGCTCACGGCTCAGGCCCAGTTCGCAGCGCCCATCGATGGCCGCCTCGAACTGCTCGGTCAACTGATCGTCCCGTTGCCGCACGGCCCGCATCAGGGCCTTGATCTTGCGTCCCAGCAAGATATCCAGGCCGACGCCGAGGGCGATCACCCCCAGGGTCAGCACGAAGAACGGCACACTCAGCCAGGCCATGTAGGCCAGCCCGGTCAGCAGCAGCAAGCCGTTGTACAAGGAGATCGGCAATTGCTTGAACGCCGTGGCCACGGTGGTCACGTCCTTGGTCAAGGCGTTGTAGATGCGCGGGCTACCCAGGCGTTCGATACGCTCCAAGGCCGTGCCCAACACCTTTGCCACCAGGCGCAGGCGCAGCTGATAGACCAGGCGATGCCCGATCTGCACCAGTAGCCACTGGGATATCACCCCGCTGATGAACAGCAGCAGCAACAAGCCGCCGAACAGCAGCAAGGCCGGGCCAAGATCGTCGAGTCCGTGTTCCAGGCTGCGATTGATATAGCCGATCAGGCCAATGCTGGTCGCCGCACTCAAGGCACTGCTGAGGATCGACAGGAGAATCCGCCAGCGAGCGTTGTGAAGGAGTTCCCGCAAGAGTCTCATGGGGTCGGCACCCCCTGGGCCGAGGTTTCCAACAGTAAGGGCACCAGGCCTTCGATCAGGCGCGGTTCGGAGAGGATCGCATGATGGCCGACATCCAGCGCCCACTCACGTACCGGCTGAGCGCTCAAGGCCTGCCACTGGCCCCGCAGGTCGCCATGGGCATTGCCACGCCACAGCCAGACGGGGACATCCACCACCGGAAGGGGCTGTGCATACAGGCGGGTCTTGATCGCGCGGTACTGGCTGAGCCGCTCGCGCAGTTCGGTATCGGCCGCGTCCCAGCTCAGGTGGGCGCGCACCTCGGCATCGTCGAGCAGCCTCGTCACGCCCTCGGCGTAATCGCACCCTGTCAACCGCACCGCCAGGCGTTCGCGCAACGACTCTCCCATCGGTCGCGCCTGACTGCGGCAGTAGAAGGCCACATCGGCGAGCAACTGCCCCCCTTCATCGCCCTCCCCGGCCAGGCCGCGCTGAGGATCATGGTCGAGTACGGCCAACCCATTGACGGCGAAGCCATGGGCCTGCAGGTACGGCACCAGCAACAGGGCCAGGCGCGCGGCCAGGCTCCAGCCCAGCAGGGTCAAGGGGCGTTGCTTGAGGTGCCGCGGAATGCTCTGCACATAGCGCTCGAGGAGGGTCTCCAGCGGTGTGTCCACCCAGCCGTCCGCGAATGCCGCCAGACCGTAGACGGCGCACTCGTCGCCCAGGCCCTCCAGCAAGGGCCGGTAGGCCTGCAGGTGACCCTGGGCGCCATGCACCAACAGCAGCGCCGGTGCGTCATCGGGCGCCTGGTTCAGCACCGTCCAGCCACCGCCGGCCGGCTCGGGCCGGGCGAGGCTCCGCACCAGGTCGCGCACCGTCTGCCGCTCGAACAGCAGGTTGGTCGGCGGGTTGATGCCCAATTGCTCGCGAATCAACGCCACCACCTTGATCGCCGCGAGGGAATGGCCGCCCACGGCGAAGAAGTTGTCGGTCACACCGAGCTCCTCGACACCCAGGACCCGGCACCAGATCTCCAGGACAGCCGTTTCCAGCTCGCCGAGCGGCGCCACCCGGGCGCGGTGCAAGCGTTGTCTTGCGTGCGTCAACAGCGCCTGGCGATCGAGCTTGCCATTGCTGTTGAGCGGGAGCGACGTCAGCACCACGAGATCGGCGGGCAGCATGTAGTCCGGCAACTGGCGTGCCAGTTCACTGCGCAAGCATTGCGGCGTCGCCGCGGGGCCTGCGTCGGCCACGACGAAGGCCAGCAGGCGGTCGCCATCCAGCAGTACCGCCGCCTGCCGCACGCCCGGCTGGCCGAGCAGCGCCTGCTCGACTTCCGCCAGCTCCAGGCGGAAGCCGCGAATCTTCACTTGCTGGTCACTGCGACCGAGGAGGCGCAGGGCGCCATCGGCCTGGCGCAGGGCCCGATCGCCGGTGTGGTACAGGCGCCCGCCGCCCGCCGGCTCGACGCCAAATGCCGCCTCGCCGAGGCCACCCACATAGCCACGCCCCACGCTGGTCCCGGCGATGCATAGCTCGCCGGCCTGGCCCGATGGCACGGGGCGCCGGCGCTCATCCAGCAGGTAGATGCGGTTATTGCCGAGCACCCGGTTCAAGGCCGTGTCCGGGATCCCCCCTTCGCTATCGCTAGCGAGGGCGCGCCACAGCACCCCCACGGTGGTTTCCGTCGGCCCGTAATGGTTGTACAGGCGACACCCGTTCGCGGACGGCGCCAGGCGCTCGAGCAGGGCCTCACCGATGGGTTCACCGCCGAGCACCAGCACCTGGCGGGGCAGGACAGCCTCGGCCGGCTGTTCGCCGATCAGGGCCTCCAGGTGCGAGGGGACGATTTTCAACACATCCAGCGGATGACGACGCAGCTCGTCGGTGAAGGCCTGCGCATCGGTGACGCTGGCCTGGCTCAGCAGGTGCACACAGCCCCCCTGCAGCCAGGCCGGGTACAACACCGTGTTGCCCAGGTCGGCGAGCAGGGACGACACCAAGCCGTAATGCCCCGCCTCCGGCAGGTCCAAGGCCCGCGTGACCTGGGTCACATAGTGACGCAGCTGCCGCTGCTCGATCTGTACCCCCTTGGGCTTGCCGCTGGTGCCCGAGGTATACAACACATAGGCCAGGTGTTCCGGCGCACTGCCCGGATCGCTGCGCAGGGCCGGGCCAGTGCTGGCCCGGGACCAGGCCATGGCGGGCACCGGGCCGTCCGGCGGCAGGTCGTCCAGGTGCAGCAAGACCACCGGCCGGGCATCGTCGAGGATGCCTGCCAGGCGCAGCGGCGGCTGTGCCGGGTCCAGCGGCAGGTAGGCCGCCCCGGCCTTGAAACAGGCCAGCATGGCCACCAGCATGTGCGCCCCCCGGGGCAGGTACAGCGCGATCAGGTCGTCGTGACCGACCCCGGCCTCGCGCAGGCTGCCGGCCACACGATCGCTCAAGGCGTCCAGCTCGGCATAGGACAGCAGCCGGTCGCCATCGCGCAGCGCCGGGCGCTCGGGGTGCGCGCGCGCCTGGGCGCGGAAGGTCGCGACGATATCCAGGTCACGGTCCTGCCCGGCCGGCATGGGCGGTGCTTGCGCCTCCTCCGGCAGCAGGGCGCTCAGCTCATCCAGGGGCACCCGCGGGGCATTCAACAGCTGCCCGAGCCAGTGCGCATAACGGCGGAGCAGCCGCTGCATCTGCGCGCGGCGATACAGCCCGGTGTCATAGACCAGCGCCAGGCTGCCCCGGCCCTGGGCATCCAGGGTCACCTCCATCTGCAACTCGAGCGGCGTGTCGAACGACAAGGGCACCAGCATCTGCATCCGTGACGGCGTCCGCACACGCAACCCGGCCTGGTAGCTGGCCCGCCACTCCGGCAACAACTGCGCCTGGCCCAGGTATTCCTGCCAGAGGATGGCGTTGTCCTTTTGCCGGGCCAGTTGCCGCCCCACACTGACCCAGGAGGCAGGTTCCGAGACCTGCAGGTCCATGGGCAGGGCCTGCTCGAACACGCCGTAGGCGCCCTGCAGCTCCTCATAGTCATCACGGGGGTCGTGCAACAAGCCGAACTGCCCGTGCCGCTGACCGTTCAGGCGGGCGAGCAGGGTCCCCCAGGCGGCCAGGGCCAGTGGCTCGACGGCCACGCCCTCGCGCTGCGCCACCTCCTGCAACGCGGCCGGCACGCTCGGCTCGAGGGCTTGCTGCACACAGGCCCGCGCCCCGCTGGCCATGCCATAGCGCTCGACCAGGCGCAGCCCCGGCACCTCGTGCAGGGCCAGGTTGCGCCAGAACTGCGCGCCCTGCTCGGCGTCTTCGTCCCGCTGCAGGTCACCGATCCATTCGACGTAATCGCTGTACTGCATCGACTCGGCGTCCGGCGCCGCGGCCTGGCCCAGCAAGTCGCTACGCAACTGCTCGAGGCTGCGCAGGTCCAGCGAGTAGGCCGGTACGGCCAGCAGCAACTGGTCGCCGCGCAGCCAGGCCAGCAGGTCGGGTTGCCGCGCCTGGCAGAGCGCCCGGGCCTCACCTAGCCAGCCATCGGCATCGCCTTCCGAGGTATCCGCGGCATGCCGCCACTCCAGGCGCACGGCCTCGGCCTCGGTCACGCCTTGCCGCAAGCCGGTGGCCCCCACCGGGCGCTGATAACGCAAACGCAACGCCTCGTGCCGGCGCAGGCAATCACGCAGGCGCCGTTCGATCACCTCGGGCGCCACGCCGGCCAAGTGCAGGCGCACCCAGCGATAGGTCTCGGGATTGGCTTCGGCCAATTGTTTCTGTGCGGGTGAAAGCATCAGCCCCAGGTCCATCACGGTGCCACCTCCATGCATGCCTCATCGTCCTTTGCCGGTGCCGCCTCGACCTGATCGCGGCGGTAGATGTCTCCCATGGCGACGACGATCCGCCGCTCGCCTTCGAAGGGGTCGCGGGCGTGGGCCGCGAGCATATTGTCGAGCATGACCACATCGCCCCGCTGCCAGTCGAAACGCACGGCACAGCGCTCGTAGGCGGCACTGATCGCGGCGATGGCGTCGTCCTCCAGTTCCGAGCCATCGCCATAGAACACCTGCCGCGGCAGGACCGCATCGCCGCCCTTGAGGAACTGCTCGCGGATGTCCGCATCGAGAAACGCCGGGTGGTAGAGCTGGACCTGATTGAAGAAGCTGGCGTCGCCGGTCAGTGGGTGCAGGATCACCGCCGGGCAGACCTGGCGGGTATGCAGGTCGTTGGCACCGCGCCACTGGAACTCGATATGGCTTTCACGGCAGATACGCTCGACCTCGTCACGTGCTTCGGTCTGGAAGAAATGCTGCCAGCTGACGTCCAGGTTGCTGCTGAAGTTGCGCACGTACATCAGCTGCTTACGCCGCAGCTTGTCCTGCAACCAGGTCGGCAGTTCGCGATAGACCCGGCGACTGTCGACGATGGGCGTGGCCCCCCCGCGGGCCGCGGGCGTCTGGCAATAGAACCATTGCCGACGCGGCCAGCGATGCTGATGGGCACTCTCGTTGTGGAACAGGATCATGCGGTCCTGGGGATAGGGCGTGGACTCGTAGATGTTGTTGCCGCCCTCTTTCTTCGGCAGGTCGCCGTAGTGGCCATACAGCGCCGGGCAGAGTGCCTGGCAGAAGCGTTCGAAATCCGCCGGGGTCGGCAGGTCGAAGCCACGGAAGAGGATGCCGCCATGCTCGCGCAGCCAGGCTTCGACCGTGTCGCGGTTGGCCTCGGCCCAGACCGCCGGCGCCAGTTCACGGTCATGCAACACCACCTGCAGGGGGAAGCGCGAGCCTTCGCTCAGTGGCCGGGTCTCGATGGGGGCGACGGCGGTGGCCGGACGGCCCTGGCGCAGCTTGCCCAGTTTGCTCATTTTTCGTTGCAGCGGGTTGTCCGAGGACATGGCAGCGGCTCTCTTGGGGGGTGGGGTCAAGGCATCGATCGGGCTGTCCGGCGCGGCCAGGGCCGCGTCCAGCAGCGCCAGGAAGGTATCGCGCAGGCGTTCGACGGTGGCGTGGCGGAACAGGCTGGTGCGGTACACCCAGCGCAGGTTCAGGGCCTCACCGTCTTCACTGGCAAACAGCGCCATATCGAATTTGGAGTGCTGCTGTTCACCGCTCAGCGGGGTGACCTCCAGGCGCTCGAGCCGGCGTTGCCGACGCGGGGTGTTGTCCAGCACGAACAGGGTCTGCAACAGGGGGTTCCGGTTGGCCTGGCGCGGCAGGTCCAGGCACTCGACCACCTGCTCGAACGGCGTGTCCTGCCAGGCAAACGCCTCCAGGCAGACCTCCCGCACCCGCAAGGCCTGTTCTCGGAAGCTCCATTCCGGCTGCAGGCGAATGCGCAACGCCAGCAGGTTGACGAAGAACCCCACCAGGGACTCGGTGGCCGGATGCTCGCGGTTGGCCACGTCGGTGCCGATAACGAGATCGCGTCCCTGGGTCTCGCGCTGCAGCACGGCGGCGTAGCAGGTCAGCAGCAGCATGAAGGGGGAAACCCCGCTGTCCCGCTGGAATGCCTTGAGCCGTCCGAGCGTCGCGGCCGGTAGCCGGAAGTCCAGGCCGGCGCCGGCGCCGGCATCGCGCTCCGGCCGTGGGAAGTCGAAGGGCAGCGGCACCTGCGCCGGCACACCGGCCAGGCGGCGGCGCCAGAACGCCAGGCCCTGGCGCTGGCGCGCCTGCATGGCCTCCGAGCCCTGCCAGGCCGCGTAGTCGACATACTGGATGTCCAGCTCGTCTTCCGCGGGCCTCCGCCCCTGGCGATACGCCTCGTAGCCCTCGATCAGGTCATCGACCAGCACGGCGCCGGACCAGCCATCGGAGGCAATATGGTGGATCACCAACTGCAGCACATGCTCGCTCTCGCCGAGGCGGTACAGCGCGGCACGCAGGGGGGCATCGCCGCTCAGGTCGAACGGGCGCCGGGCCAGGTCACGGGCATGGCTCGTCCACTGCGCCTCGCTCGACACCAGCGGCTGCAACGCCACCGGCAGTGAATCATGGATGCGCTGGCGCACCTCGCCCTGTCGCTGGTGGTAGGTGGTGCGCAGGATGGCATGCCGCCGTACCAGGCGTTGCAGCGAGCGCTCCAGGGCCGCGACATCCAAGTCCCCGCGCAGCCGAACGCTGCTGCTCATGTTGAAGCTGCTATCGCTGGGGTCCAGCTGCTGCATCAGCCAGACCCGTTGCTGTGCCGACGACAGTGGTTGATCGAGCCGGTGATCGACCCGAGGGATCGCCAGGCTGGCAGGATCGATGTCGCCGGCCAGGCCATCGATCCGTGCCGCCAGTTCGGCCAGCCGCGGCGTTTCGAACAGCCAGCGCAGCGGTACCTCGATCCCCTGCTCGCGCAGGCGCGCCCGCACCTGGGCGGCCATCAAGGAGTGTCCACCCAACTGGAAGAAGTGCGCATCCGCCGACAGCCGTGGCAATTGCAGCACCTGCGCCCAGATCTTGCCGAGCAGGATCTCACTGGCGCCTTGCGGTAAGCGCTCGGTGCCGCCGGGTGCCGAGGCGGCCTGCACCCGTGGCAACTGCTGGCGGTCCACCTTGCCGTTGGTATTGAGCGGCAAGGACGTCAGGGCCTGCAAGTGCGTGGGTAGCATATAGGCCGGCAGGCGTGCCTGCAGATGGTCGCGGAGCACCGCTTCGGACGGCGCAGTGCCGGGGCGCGCCACCCAGAAGGCCACCAGCGATTCGCCCTGCACCTTGGCCACCGCCTGGACGAGGTCGGGGTGGCCGAGCAGCGCGGCCTCGATCTCGCCCAGCTCGATGCGAAAGCCGCGCAGCTTGATCTGGTCGTCCGTGCGGCCCAGGTAGTAGAGCCGGCCATCGGCCTGCCAGCGCGCCAGATCGCCGGTGCGATACAGGCGCCCCCCGTCGCCACCGAACGGATCGGCGATAAACCGCTCGGCGGTCAGCCCCGGCTGCCCGGCATAGCCGCGGGCCAGGCCGTCACCGGCGATATAGAGCTCTCCGACACGCCCGGGCGGCACTTCACAGAGGTGCTCGTCGAGCACATGGCAACGGGTATTGAGCAGCGGCCGACCAATCGGCACCACCGGCAGGCTCGGGTCATCCACGGCGGTCTGGGTCGACCAGACCGTGGTTTCCGTCGGCCCATAGACATTGATCAGGCGCGCCACGGACTGACGCAGCTCGGCCGCCACTTCCGCCGCCAGCGCCTCGCCACCGGCCAGGGCAAGGCGTCCGGCCAGGGCCTCGCGATCCCCTTGCAGCAGCATGGTCCAGGTCGCCGGGGTCGCCTGGATCAGCTCCACCGCCTGCTCGCGGATCAGCCGGCCAAGCAGCAGCGGATCCTGGCGCTCCTGGTCATCGGCCAGTACCACGGTGCCACCGCGCACCAGCGGCAGGCACAATTCCAGGCCACTGATATCGAAGGTGATGGTGGTCAACGCCAGGTAACGTTCGACCCCGTCCAGGGGCAAGGCGCGCTCCATGGCCAGGAGGAAGTTGGCGAAGTTGCCGCGGCTGATCTGCACGCCCTTGGGCCGTCCGGTGGAGCCGGAGGTGTACAGGGTATAGGCCAGCTGCTGCAGGCGCACCGGCCGTGCCGGCGACACGGTGGGGTATTGCGACAAAGGCAACTCGTCCCAGGGCACCGCATCGAGTGAGGCGGGCAGCTCCGGGGTCAGGCGCTCGCACAGCAGCAGTCGCGGACGCGCCCGCTCGAGGATGGCCGACTGGCGCCCCGGCGGGTGGTCGGGATCGAGCGGCAGGTACGCGGCGGAGGCTTTCTGGATGCCCAGCAGGCACACCAGCAGACGCTCGTCACGCGGCAGGCAGAAGGCCACCGTCGACTCGGAGCGCACCCCCCGCGCCCGCAGCCAGTGGGCCAGGCGATTGGCCTGGGCATCCAGTTGCCCATAGCTCAGCCCCCGGCCACCGCAGCGCACGGCGACATGCTCCGGATGGGCGGCGACCCGGCGTTCGAAGCGCGTGATGAAATCGGCCTCGGCATTCAACCCGGTCGCCTCGCCCGCCGTGTCCAGGGTCGCGACCGAGCTCAGCGGCAGGGCCAGCAGGGGCCGCTGCAGGTCACCCCGCGACAGGCTATCCAGCAGGCCCAGGTAGTCCTCCACCAGGCGCCGGCTGCTCGCCGGGCAGAACAGGGCCTTGGCATACTCGACGATCAGCCCGGTACTGGCGGTGTCGCCACGCCCCTGGGTGAAGAGATTGAAGGTGAGGTCGAACTTGGCGCTGACCACCCCCTCCGGCAAGGCCAGCGGCTCGACGTCGAGGCCGGGCAACCGCAGGCGGCGCGCCCCCTGGTGATCGACCTGATAGTTGAACAGGGTCTGGAACAGCGGCGCGTGATCGAGGCGACGCTCGACCTCCAGTGCCTCCAGCAGTTGCTCGAAGGGCAGCTCCTGGTGCGCCATGTCCTCGGCCAGGCGCTCGCCCGACGCCTGGATAAAGTCCGCCAGGCCCTGCCGGCCATCGATCTGCACGCTGTAGGCCAGGGTATTGACGAACAAGCCGACCAGGGCCTGGTCCTCGGCCGATTCGCGTCCCGCCACGGGCAGGCCGATGGCAAAGTCGCGGCGCCCGGAATGACGCCACAACAGCAGTTGCTGGGCGGCGAAGTACAGCACGAAGGGGGTCACCCCGAGTTGCCTGGCCCGGGCCTCGACGTCCCGGGTGAGTGACCGCGGCAGGGCGTATTCCTCGCGCGCCCCGGCATGTGCCTGCGACGCCGGTCGCGGGCGCCCGCCGGACAGCGCCAGGGCACTCGCGTCCAGCCCCCGCAGACGCCGTCGCCAGTAATCGAGCAAGGCACGACCCGGCTCACCGGCGAGCCGGTGCCGTTGCGCCTCGATCAGCGCCAGTGATCCCGTCGCCGACGCCGGCTGCTGCTCCTGATAGAACCGCGACAGGTCCTGCACCAGCAGCCCCATGGACCAGCCATCCACGGCGATATGGTGCACGTTGAACAGCAAGCGGTACTCCCCCTCGCCGATACGGAACAGGTCGAGTGCCAGCAGCGGCCCGGCGGCCAGATCGAAGGACCGCGTGGCCGCCGCGGCGATGGCGGCCTCCTGCTCGGACGGCGACAGCCTGCCCAGGTCGTGGACGCAGAACGGCGCTTCGCCGCCCGCATCCAGGCGCTGCCAGACCTGCCCGTCCTCTTCGAAGAACCGGCAACGCAACGCCTCATGGCGCTCGACCAGGCGCTGGCAGGCCCGCTCCAGGCGCGGCACATCCAGCGCGCCGCGCAGGGCCAGCAACTGCGTGACGTTATAGGCCGTCGCCTGGGGGTCGAGCTGCTGCATGAACCAGACCCGCTCCTGGGCATGGGAGAGTCGCCAGGGCCGGTCCGCGACGGGGGCCGGCGGCGACATGGCCGGGCCCGCCGCCACCGGTGCCAGCACCTCGGCCAACTGCCGCGGCGTCGGATTCTCCAGCAGTTGCCGGGGCATCAGGCGCAGGTCGGCCTGACGCAGGCGGGCGATCAACTGCAGGCTGAGGATCGAGTCACCGCCGGCGGCGAAGAAGTCATCGTCCGCGCCCAGCGCCGGCTGCTCGAGCAGCTCGCGACAGGCGTCGAGCACCACCGGCAGCGCCGGCTGCCTGCGCCCATCGACACACAGCGCCATGGCCGCCAGGGTGGGATGCTCGAGCACATCGCGCGGTTGCAGCTTGAGCCCCTCGCGGGCCGCCAGGCCGATCAGCTGCAGGCTGAGAATCGAATCGCCGCCCAGGGCGAAGAAGTCGTCCTGACGCCCCACCGAGTCAGCGCCGAGGAGCTGCCCCCACAGGCGCGCCAGGCACTGCTCGGTGGGGCCGAGCGGCGCCTGCGCCGGGTCGGCCTCCGCCGGCGGCGCCTCCGGCTCGGGCAAGGCGTGCCGATCCAGTTTGCCATTGGCCGTCAGCGGCAATGCCTCCAGGCACAGCCAGTGGGCCGGCAGCATGGGTTCCGGCAATTGCTGCCGGGCCAGGGCCTGCAAGGCGTTCAGCTCTGCCGGCGCCAGGGCCGGGCTGAGGTAGGCGACCAGTTGCCTGCGCCCCTGGAGCTCACGGGCCAGGACGGCGGCCTCCTGGACCGGCGACTGGGCGCCCAGCCAGGCGGCGACCTCCCCCGGTTCGACACGAAAGCCGCGGATCTTCACCTGATCGTCCTGGCGCCCCAGGAACCGCAGGTGGCCGGCCCGGTCCAGGCGCACCCGGTCGCCACTGCGATAGAACCGCTGGCCGGACAGGCCGTGGCCGAAGGCGCGCGCCGTCAATGCCGGCTCATCCAGATACCCCGTGGCCACCTGCGGGCCACCGATCAGCAGTTCGCCGGCGGCGCCGAGTGGCACCGGCTGCCCCGCCTCATCGACGATGCGCAACTCACAGCCGGCCAGTGGCCGCCCCAGCGGCAGGTAAGGCTCCGGCGTGGCCGCCTCAAGCGCCGACACTTCGCCGCAGATCACCCCGACCGTGGTTTCCGAGGGGCCATAGTGGTTGAAGATCCGCAGCTCGGGCGCCAGGTCGCGCACCCGGGCCAACAAGGCGGGGTCGAAGCCCTCGCCGCCGAGAATCAGCAGCCGCCGCGGCAGGACCCGACGCGCATCCGCCAGGGCCAGCAACCCGCGCAGGTGTGAGGGGGCGATCTTCAGGCAGTCCACCGGCTGCTGCGCCAGGAAATCCGCCCAGCCCGGCGGGTCGAAGGCCAGCGCGGCTTCGGGCAGCACCAGCGGATCCCCGGCCTGCAAGGCGGCAAAGACCGCGGTCAGCCCCAGATCCGCCGCCACCGTGGCCAGGGTGCCCCAGCGACTCCCCGGGGGGGCCCCCAAGCGCTGGCCGAGGGCAACGGCGTAGTGCGCCAGATTGCCATGGCTGACCAGCACGCCCTTCGGTTGCCCGGTGGAGCCGGAGGTGTAGATCAGGTAGGCCGGCAGCTCCGGCCGGCTGAGACTGGCCGTATGGGGGGCCGCCGCCTCGGCGGTCAGGTCGGCGGCATCGAGTACCAGGCGGGCCAGGTCCGTGGCGACGGGTGGGGCATCGGCCTGAGTCAGCAGCAGGCTCGCGCCGCTGTTCTGCAGCAGTTGCGCCAGGCGCTGCGCTGGCTGGGCCGGGTCGAGGAACAGGCAGACGGCACCGCGCTGCCAACAGGCCAGGGTCGCCACCACCTGCTCCACCGTACGCGGCATGCACAGGCCGACCACCTGCCCCGGGCCGACCCCCTGCTCGGCCAGCCGCGCCGCCAGGGCCCGGGTGGCCCGCCCCAGGCCCGCGTAGTCGAGGTGCCGCTGGCGGCTGCACAGGGCCGGCGCCCGTGGCGTGCGAGCCGCCCACCGCAAGACCTGCTGATCCAGCGGCAAGGGCGTCGCGCCCAGCGCCGGGCCGCTCAGTTCGCTGGCCGGTGACGCCAGGCGCACCTCGCTCAGGCGGCGTTCCGGGTGTTGCGCGGTGTCCTGCAGGATGGCCAAGAGGTCATCGAGCAGTTGTTCGGCGGTGGCGGCATCGAACAGTTCGTCACTGTACTCCAGCTCGCAGCGCAGGCGCCGATCGGCACCGCGCAGCAGCCGCAGGGTCAGGTCGAAACGCGCATGGCGCTGCGGCGGATCGAGGACCTCGACGTCCACGCCGGGTAACGCCAGGGTACGGCTCTCGGGCAGGTCGACCTGGACGAACATGACCCGGAACAGCGGGTTGGAGCGCGGACGCTCGAGCGCCTCGAGAACCTGCTCGAAAGGCAGCTGTTGATGATCGAAGGCCGCCGCCAGCGTATCGCGGCTACGCGACAGGGCACTGCGGAAATCCGCGTCGTCCTGCAGGCGCTGGCGAATCACCAGGGTATTGAGCAAGGGACCGATCAGGGGCGTCAGCTCGGGGCGGTCGCGTTGCGCCACGGAAGTCCCCAGGCAGAGGTCACGCTCGCCGCTGTAGCGCGCCAGCAGCCAACTGAAGGCGGTCAGGCCATAGAGATACAGGGTCACGCCCTGGCGGCGGACCGCCTCCTCGACGCGGGTCGACAGCGCCGGTGGCAGGTCGCGGCCGAGCACCGCGCCAGTGTGGCGACGCTGGCTGGCCGGAGGCCGCGGTCGATCCAGCGGCAATGCCAGGTCCGCCGGCGCATCGGCCAGGACCGAACGCCAGTATTCGACCTGCTGTCGGCAACTGTCACTGGCCAGCCACTCCGCTTCCCAGGCGGCGTAGTCGGCATACTGGATGCTCAACTCCGGTTGCCGGGCGGCCTCGCCCTGGGCCAGGGCACGGTAGGCCTCGGCCAGCTCGCGGGTCAATTGCTGGGCCGACCAGGCATCGTAGGCCACATGGTGAATGGTGAAGAACAACCAGAGGGTCGTCCCCTCGTCATCCGCGAAGAAGCGCCAGCGCCAGGGCACCGACTGGCTCAGGTCGAAGGGCTCGGCCAACTGCCGGGCATATTCCTCGGCGCACCACTGCGCGTGGTGCTCGGCGGCGACGGGCACCGGCTCGACCCGGGGGACCGGCACCGGCCACGCTTCGCAACGCCCCTGCAGGCGCCCCTGGGCATCGGCCACATAACGGGTACGCAACACCCGGTGACGCTCGACCAGTTGCTGCATGGCCTGCTGCAGGCGCGCCAGATCCAGGCGCCCGTCGAAGCGCAATACCGAGCCGAGGTTATACAGGGCCCGGCGGCTCAGGGCCTCTGCCGAGAGGAAGCGTCTCTGCGCCTGCGACAGCGGCGGCGCCTCGCCCTCCCCCCGAGTCGCCGGAACAATCGGCAGGCGCCAACTGTCGATGCCCTGCTCGGCCAGGCGCTGGCGAAACCGCTGTTTCTTGTCCGCGGGCAAGGAAGCCAGCCGCTGCGCAATCTCCAGAAAAGCGTGTTGCGTCATCGCATCCATCCTTACTCTTCCATCTCTAGTAACAGCCGCTGCATTGCGTCCAAGGCCTGGTCGGTCGAGGGTCGCTGCGGGTTTTCGATCTGTTCGGCCAGGCCGGCGATCGTCGGGTCGTGGAACAGGCTGCGCAGTTCGAGCTTGATGCCGAAGCGCGTCTCGACCCGCGTCATCAGGCGCATGGCCAGCAGCGAATGCCCCCCCAGCTCGAAGAAACTGCTGAACACTCCGACCCGGGGCAGCCCGAGCAGCTCTTGCCACAGCTCGGCCAGTTGCCGCTCCAGCTCGGTGCGTGGTGCCACGCCCTGCTCGGCGGCGGTGTCCGGCGCCGGCAGGGCCTGGCGGTCGATCTTACCGTTGGCATTCAGGGTGAAGCGCGGCACCTGGACGAACCCGCTCGGCACCATGTAGCCCGGCAGTTGGCGCTCCAGATGCCGGCGCAAGGCGCCGACCTCCACGGCGACCGGCGCCTGCAGCCAGGCATACAGGTTGCGGCTGCGCGGCTCGCGCATCACCACGGCCTCCTCCACACCGGGGTAGCGGCGCAACAGCGATTCGATCTCGCCCGGCTCGATGCGGAAGCCGCGCACCTTGACCTGGAAATCGGCACGACCGACATAGGCCAGGCGCCCGTCCTTGCGGCGGCGTACCAGATCCCCCGTGCGGTACATGCGGCTGCCCGGCTCATCGGCGAAGGGATCCGGCAGGAAGGCCGCCGCGCTCAACGCCGCGGCATGCTGATAGCCACGGGCCACCCCCGAACCGGCGATATACAGCTCCCCCGTCGTGCCGAGCGGCACCGGGCGCAGCCGCTCATCGAGGACATAGCAGCGGGTATTGAGCAGCGGCGTACCGATGTCGGCGATGCCGGCCGGCACCTCATGCAACGCCTGGGCCGTCGACCAGACCGTGGTCTCCGTCGGGCCATAGGCGTTGATCAGGGTCACTCCCTTGGCCTGCAAGGCACCGACCAGTTCGGCGGGCACCGCCTCGCCGCCGATCAGGCCACGCAGCGGCGGCCAGTCGTCGCGACCGGTTTCCAGCAGGACCTGCCACCCCGCCGGGGTGGCCTGGAAGAGGCTGGCGCGCTGCAACAGGTCGAACAACCGGTGGCCATCGACCACCTGCTCACGGCGCGCCAGGAGCAGGGATGCCCCCTTGACCAGCGGCAGGAACAGCTCTGGCTTGCACATATCGAAGGCATAGGTGGTACTGGCCAGCCAGGTATCGGTCGCGGTGAGGGGCAGCTGCCGGTCGAGGCCGGCCAGCAGGTTGCTCAGGTTTTCGCGGGTGACCTGCACGCCTTTCGGGGTCCCGGTCGAGCCGGAGGTATAGATCACATAGGCCCGTTGCCGGGGCTCGACCGGGACCCGCGGGTCGTCGCTGGGCTGCTCCGCCAGCGGCAGCCCATCGAGCCAGACGCTGTCGATGCCATCCAGCATCTCACGGCAGGCGGGGTCGCCGAGCACCAGCGCCGGACGCGCATGGTCGACGATCAAGCGCAGGCGCTCGGCCGGGTGCTGCGGATCCAGCGGCAGGTAGGCCGCACCGGCCTTGTGGATGGCCAGCAGGGTCGGCAGCAGCCAGGCCCCGCGGCTCAGGCACACCGCGATCAGATCATCGCTGCCCACGCCCTGCTTGCGCAGCCAGTGGGCCAGCCGGTTGCTCAGCGCATTGAGCTGGGCATAGCTGTATTGCCGGTCCTGGTAGTCGACGGCGAGCGCCTGTGGGGTGCTCGCTACCTGACGCTGGAAGCGGGCGATCAGGTCCTCCTCCACGCCCAAGGCGGCCGCCGGCGGGTTCCAGGGGCGACGCGCCAGGGCATGATCGGCGTTCGCCAGGTCGATCTCCCACAAGGGCGCCTCGGGGCGCATCAGCATGCCGTCGAGCAGGTAGCGGTATTCATCGGCATAGCGTTGCGCGGTCTCGGCGAGGAACAGGTCGGTGTTGTACTCCAGTACGCACTGCCAATCGCCGCCGTGCTGCTCGATATGCAGGCCGATATCCACCAGGGCGCTGTCGCTGTCGATCTCCAGGCGCTCCACCGCCAAGCCGGCGAAGTGCTGCCCGGCATCGGCCGGGGTATCGCGCTGGATCAGGTTGAAGAGCGCCTGGAACAAGGGCGTGTGGCTGAGATCACGGCGCACCTGCAAGGCCTCCACCAGGCGCTCGAAGGGGACGTCCGCATATTGCTGGGCCGCCAGGTGGGAGGCCTGCAACTGCTGCCAGAAGGCCTCGACCGATTGCCCCGGGTCGATGGTGCTGCGCAATACCTGGGTACTGGCGAAGTAGCCGATCAGGTTATCGGTATGGGCCTGGTGGCGCTGCGCGACCGGCAGGCCGACCCAGACCTCGCGCTGGCCGGAATGCCGCGCCAGCAGGATCTTCCAGGCCGCCAGCAGCGGCGCGAAGGGCGTCATGCCGCGGCGCCGCGCCGCGCCGCGCAGGCGCTCGACCAGGGCCGCAGGCAGGCTGAAGCGCAGACGCTGGCCCCGGTAGCGCTGCTCGGCGGGACGCGGCAGGTCGGTGGGCAGGTCCAGTACCGGTGGCTCCCCGGCCAGGGCCTGGCGCCAGTAGTCCAGTTGCGCCTCGATGCGCGCCAGCCCCGGCGGACTCTGCCAGCTGGCGGCCACGTCGGAAAACTGCAGCGGCAGCTCCGGCAGCGCCGCCTGGCCGCCGTCGAGCAGGGCCCGATAGAGCCGCTGCAGCTCATCGAAGAAGATCTCCAGTGAGCGTGCGTCGGCAATGATGTGGTGCAGGGTCACCTGCAGCACGCTGCGCCCCTCCCCCTGGTAGAGGCGCGCCCGCCACGGCGGCGCGGCGCTCAGGTCGAAGGCGCGCTGCGCCTCGAGGCTCAAGGTGTCGGCGAATGCCGGCGAATGCTCGTCCTGTTCCAGGCGTTCGACGCTCAGCAGCTCGGCGCTACCGGCCTCGACACGCTGGCGCGCCCCCTCCGCCGTCTCGCGGAACACCGTACGCAGGCTGTGTTGGCGGTTGGCCAGTTGCCCCAGGGCCTGCTCCAGGAGCGCCGGCTGCAGGGTGCCCTCCAGGCGCAAGGCCAGGGACAGGTGGTAGGCCCGGGTGTCGCCTTGCAGGCGATCGAGGAACCACAGGCGTTGCTGGGTGAAGTGCAGAGGCGCCTGCGGCTCGGCAAAGCCACGCAGGATGCCGTCGTCGGCCTGGTCCGAGGCGGCCAGGCACGCCGCCAGGTCGCGCAGCCGCGGTTGCTCGAATACGCTGCGCAAGGGCAAGCACCGGCCGTGCCGCTCGGCAAGCCGCGCCACCAGGCGGGCGGCCAGCAACGAATGGCCCCCCAGGGCGAAGAAGTCGTCCTCGCGACCGACCTCGCTGCCATCGAGCAATTCCGCCCAGAGCGCGGCCAGGTGGGTCTCCCACTCGGTCAAGGGCGCGCCGCCGCTAGCGTCACGTCGTGCCGGCGCCGGCAGGGCCCGGCGGTCGACCTTGCCGCTGCCGTTCAGGGGCAGGCCGTCCAGGCGGACGAACTGGCTGGGCAGCATGTAGTCGGGCAGGTGCTCGGCCAGGTGCTCGAGCAGCAGGTTGTCGCTCAGTTCATCGGCGGCCGAGTAATACGCCACCAGGCGGGCGCTGTCAGCGCTGCCGAGCAGGACCACGGTGGCCTCGCGCACCGCGGGAATAGCGGCCAGCAGGGCTTCGATCTCGCCCAGTTCGATGCGGAAGCCGCGCAGCTTGACCTGGAAGTCCAGCCGGCCCCGGTAGTCGAGGCCGCCGTCGGCGTTGCGCCGCACCCGATCCCCCGTGCGGTACATGCGCCCTCCCGGCACGAAGGGGTCGGGCAGGAAGGCGGCGGCGGTCAGGCGCGGCGCCGCGAAGTAACCTCGGCCCAGGTTATCGCCGGCCAGGTAGAGTTCGCCGGCGACGCCCGGGGGCACCGGTTGCAGGTCGCCATCGAGCACATAGGCGGCGGTATTGGGCAGTGGCCGGCCGATCGGCACCTCCGTGTCCGTGCTCGTCCCGTCCCGCACCTCGAAGGTGCTGTAGACGCTGGCCTCGGTCGGCCCGTAGCCATTGATCACCCGCGCCCCCCGGCCCTCCATGGCCTCGGCCAGGGCACCGGGCAGCGCTTCACCGCCGGAAATCGCGCGAATGCCTCGCCAACGGCGCGAGGTATGTGCCACCAGCAGGCGCCAGGTGGCCGGCGTCGCCTGCATCACCGTCGGCCGCCCGCTTTCGAGCAGTTGATCGATGGCCTGCGGATCCCGGGCCTGCTCGCGCCCGGCAAGCAGGATGCTGGCGCCATGGGCCAAGGGCAGCAGCAGCTCGACGATGGCGATATCGAAGGTCGCGGTGGTCAGCGCCAGCACCCGATCCCGGGCCGTCAGCGGCAGGACCCGCTCGACCCCGAGCATCAGGTTCATCAGGTTGCCACGGTCGATCGCCACGCCTTTCGGTTGCCCGGTGGAGCCCGAGGTGTAGAGCACATAGGCGAGCTGGCCGGGGCTGAACGCCGGCGCGACATAGCTCGCGTCCGGCACCGGGGCATCGATATCCAGCAGCTCGACGCCACTGTTCCAGCCGGCCAGCTCCGGCAAGGCCGCGGCCGTGGTCAGGCACAGGGCCGGCTGGGCATGGGCGAGGATATAGCGCCCCCGCTCCGCCGGCATGTCCTCGGCCAAGGGCACATAGGCGGCGCCCGTCTTGAGAATGGCCAGCAGCGCCATGGGCAGGCGCGCATCACGGGGCAGGCGCAGCGCCACCCGCGCTTCCCCGCCGATACCGCGGGCCTGCAGGGTCGCCGCCAGGCGCTCGGCGGCCCGGTCCAGCTCGGCATAGGTCAGGCGCTCGCTGCCGGCCACCACGGCCGTCGCCTCGGGATCGCGCGCGACCTGGCGGTTGAAGGCCTCGACCAGGTCTTCCCGGCCGTCCTGTCGGGGGCCTGCGAGTCGTGCCGGGGCGCGCTCGGCCGGCTGCCGGCGCAACTCACCCAGCGGCTGCTGCGGCCGTTCGAGCAAGGCGGCGAGCAGCGCCAGATAGTCCTCGACCATGGCCTCGGCGGTCTGCTCGCGGAAGAGCTCGCTGCTGTACTGCAGGCTCAGGGTGATGCCATGTTCGCCGTCGCGCACATCCAGGTGCAGGTCGCACAGGGCCGTGTCCGGGCGGTTATCCAGCGGCTCGGCGATGACATCGGTCAGCTCGAAACGCTCCAGGGCATGGCCCGGGAAGTAGTTGAACATGGCCTGGAACAGCGGGTTGTAACTCACCTGCCGGGGGATGCCGAGCCGCTCGATAAGGTAGTCGAAGGGCAGGTCCTGGTGCGACTGAACCGCGACGGACAGCGCCTGCAGTTCGCTCATCAGCTGCATCAGGCTGGCCTGGCCGGGCAGCGTCTGGCGATAGACCAGGGTATTGACGAAGCAGCCAACCAGCGGCTGCAACGCCGCATGGTGGCGGTTGGCCACCGGCACCCCGACCAGGATGTCCCGTTCGCCACTGCGGCTGCGCAACAGCAACTGGAAGGCGCTCAGCAGGGGAATGAAGTTGCTCCAGCCCTGGCCGGCGCTGAAGGCGCGCAGCCGCATGGCCAGGGCATCGGGCAGGCGTCGTTCGACGCGCCCCCCCGCCTGGCTGGCCTGCGCCGGGCGCGGGAAATCCGCGGCCAGGTCGAGCACCGGGAGATCGCCGGACAATTGCTCGCGCCAGAAGGCCAGTTCCTGCCGGCAGGCGGCGCCCTCCATCCACTGCTGCTGCCACAGCGCATAGTCGGCGTACTGCATCGGCAGGTTCGCCGATAGCGGCTCGTGGCCCCGGCACAGCTCGCGGTAGTGCCCGCACAGCTCATCGATGATCAGTTGCAGTGACCAGCCATCGGCGACGATATGATGGCAGCTCAGCGCCAGGACATGCTCCTGCGGCGCCAGGCGATAGAGACTGGCGCGCAGCAGGGGCGCCGCCTCCAGGGCGAACGGCGTCATCGCGTCGGCCCGCAGCAGGGCATGCAACGCGTCGTCGCCGTCGACATCGATCACCGGCAGTGCCAGCGACGCCCTGGGCAGGATCCTCTGCGCCGGCGCCCCGGCCACATTGACGAAGCCGGTACGCAGCACCTCGTGCTGGTCGAGCACGGCCTGCAAGGCGCCGCGCAGCTTGGCCACCTGCAGGTCGCCGGTCAGGCGTACCGCCCCGGCCAGGTTGTAGGCCGGGCTCGATGGATCGAGCTGCTGCAGGAACCACAGGCGTTGCTGGGCGAAGGACAGCGGCAACGTCTCGGGACGCGGTAGCCGCGTCGGCGTGGGCCGGGTGCCGGCCCCCTGGTGCTCCAGCCAGTCGGCCATGCCGGCGATGGTCGGACGCTCGAACACCACCCGCAGGGGCAGTTCCTTGCCGCTGAGCTTGCCGATCAGGCCGATCAGTTGCGTGGCCAGTAGCGAGTGCCCGCCCAGCTCGAAGAAGTGGTCTTCGATCCCCACCCGGGCAAGCCCCAGCACGTTCTGCCAGGCCTCGGCCAGCTGTGCTTCCAGCTCGTTGCGTGGCGCCACATGGCGGGCCTCGCTCTGGGCCGTGAAATCCGGTGCCGGCAACGCCTGGCGGTCGATCTTGCCGTTGCCGTTGAGCGGCAAGCGGTCGAGCAAGACGAAGGCACCGGGCAGCATGTAGGGTGGCAGGTCGCCCAGCACGAACTCGCGCAGGGCCTCGAGCGAAGGCCGTGGATCGGCCACCACATAGGCCACCAGGACCTTGGCCCGCTGCGGGTCGTCACGGGCCAGGACCACCGCCTCGCGCACCCCGGGGAAGCGCATCAGGCAGGCCGCGATTTCGTCCGGTTCGATACGGTGGCCGCGCACCTTGACCTGGTGATCGGTACGGCCGACGTATTCCAGCTCACCATTGGGCAGGAACCGCGCCAGGTCGCCGGTGCGGTAGAGACGGCTCCCATCGTTGGCGATCGGATCCGGCACGAAGACCGCCGCCGTGCGCGCCGGATCGGCCAGGTAGCCACGCCCGACGCCGATACCGGCGACGCAGATCTCCCCGACCGCGCCGACCGGCAACGGCTCCAGCTCGGCATCGAGCAGATAGAGGCGATTGTTCAGGGTGGCCCGACCGATCGAGACGCTGCTGCGCGCCTCGGGCAGGCGCTCGAGCAGGGGCTGGAACGCCACATCGTCGGAGCACTCGGCGGGGCCATAGGCGTTCATCAGCGGGATGCGCGGGTAACGGTCGAACCAGCGCCGCGCCAGGGCTGGCGGCAACGCCTCCCCCGTGGCCAGCACCCAGCGCAGGCGCGAGCGCTCCAGCCCGGCGTCCAGCAGGCCCTGCATCAGCGACGGCACCGCCTCGAGGATGCTGATGCCGTGCCGCTCGATGGCCTCGCCCAGCGCCTCGGGGTCCTGCACCACGCAGTCGCCGAGGATCACCGTCCGCGCCCCGAGTACCAGCCCGGCCAGGCTCTGCCAGACGGAGATATCGAAGCATTGCGGGGCGGTCTGGGCGATCACGTCGTCGGCGTCGAGTTCCAGGTCCGGCAGCTTGCCGAGGATGTTGTTGAGCATGCCGGCGTGGGTCACCATCGCCCCCTTGGGCATCCCGGTGGACCCCGAGGTGAAGATGCAGTAAGCCAACGCCAGGCCAGGTACCGGGAGATCCAGGTCGCTATCGTCGTAGCCATCCAGGGCCGCACGATCGTAGCGGATCGCCGCCGGACGCCGTGCGAGCTGGTCGAGGGCCTGGGCCGCCGACTCGCCCTGCCCCGCACCGTGAGTCAGCAGCGGCGTGCCGCTTTGCTCGAGCACCTGGGCCAGGCGGTGAGGCGGGTTGCGCGGATCCAGCGGCAACCAGCCCGCCCCGGCCTTGAGCGTGGCGACGATCATCACCAGCAGGTCGAGCCCCCGTTCATCGAGCACGGCCAGCAGGTCACCGGACGTCACCCCCGAGGCGCGCAAGTGCCGGGCCAGGCGGTTGGCCGCCCGGTTCAACTGGTCGAAGGTCAGGCGCTGCTCGCCGTGCACCACGGCGATTCGCTCGGGCGTCCGGCGCACCTGGCGCTGCAGACGCTCGATATACAGGGGTTGCAGCTGCCGCTCATCCGCGGCCAGACCGCCGCCGGCCCACTCCTGGTACTGGCGGGCGATCTCGGCGTCATCGAGCATGGCGATGCCTTGCAGCGGGGTGTCCGCCTGCCGCTCCAGGGCCCGGCCCATGTTCAGCAGCAGCGTACGGAAGTGACGCAGCATCTGCGCGACTTCCTCGCGCCGGAACCAGTCGGTCTGGTAGGTCAGCTGCAGGTGCAGACGCTCACCGGGCACGATCACCACGGTGATCGGGTAGTTGGTATGCGTGCGATTGGCCATGTCGCTGATCAGGTAGTCGAGCTGGCCTTGGCGCAGATCGGCGGCGATGGGCGCATTCTCGAAGACGAACAGGCTGTGGAACAGGTCCTGGTGCTGCACCTCGCTCCAGCCCTGGATCTCGGCCAGGGACACGCTCTCGTGCTCGCGCAGGCTCAGGTTCTCGTTCTGCAAGGCCTTCAGCCAGCCATCGAGCGGCTGATCCGGGCGCCAGCTCCAGCGCAGTGGCAGGCTATTGATAAACAGCCCGACGATGCTCTCCATGCCCTGAAGGTGGGCCGGTCGCCCGGCAACGGTGACCCCGAACAGCAGGTCGCGATCGCCGCTGTAGCGCGCCAGCAGCAAGGCCCAGGCCCCCTGCACCAGGGTATTGAGGGTGACTCCCTGGCGGGCGGCGACGCGCTGCAGGTGCTGCGTCTGCGCGACGCTCAAGTGCTCGACGCAGTCCTCCACCGGCTCGGCGGCGTCCTGGATACGCCCGGCATGGCCGAAACCGAACCGATTGGGCGTCTCGAAACCGGCCAGGCGCCGTTGCCAGAAGGCCCGATGATCCTCGGGCTCCTGCTGCTCCAGCCAGCGGATGAAATCCCGATACGGCCGGGGGGTCGGCCGTTCCAGGCGCCGCCCCTCCTGGGCGGCGCGGTAGCCATCGAGGAAGTCCAGCATGACGATCGAGAAACACCAGGCGTCCATCAGGATGTGATGGTAGCTGCGCACGAACTGATAGGTGTCCGGCGCCAGCTTGAACAGGCGGACCCGCATCAGTGGCGCCTTGGTGAAATCCAACCCCTGCCGGCGCTCCTCGGCCAGCAGCTCCTCCAGGCGCCGTTGCTGCGCCGACTCGCCGAGATCCGACCAGTCTTCATAGGTGATCGGCAGCTCGACCTGCCGGTGCACCACCTGCATCGGGCGCTTCTGCTGCTTCCAGACGAAGGACGTGCGCAACAACTCGTGGCGCTCCACCACCTGCGCCCAGGCCTGGCGAAACGCCGACAGGTCCAGGTCCGGCAGCACCATCACATGGCGGTACTGCAGCAGGTACATGCCCTGGCCCGGATGCATCAGGCTATGGAACAGCAATCCCTGCTGCATGGGCGCCAGCGGATAGATGGCCTCGATATTGCGCGAAAGAGCTTTGACCTTGTCGTTCATGCTGAGGGTATCCGTACCTGTAGTGTGTAGGACGCGGGGAGTGTCACTGCTCCAGTTGCTCGAGCAGCCCCAGGAACTCATCGTCGGACAGGCCGGAATCGGCGAAATCCGATGCCGTCGCGCGGCCGACCCGGGGGGCCAGGCAGTGCTCCAGCAACGCCTCGAGGCGTTGCTGGAAGTGCCGCGCCAGCTCGCTCACCAGGGCCGGCTCATGCACCTCGGGGGCGTACCGCCACTCGACATGCAAGCGCCCGTCGTTGACCAGGGCGGTCACATCCAGCAGATGCGTGCGCCGCGTGCTGTCTGCGCGCATGCCGGGACACAGCGGCCGCGCCAGTCGCCACAGGCGCGACCCCGCCAGCCACTGATCGACACGGCCCAGGTAGTTGAAGGTGAGCAGGGAGGCCGCCCCCAGCTCCTGTTGCGGGTCGAGGCGCAGCAGGCCGTAACCGATGCCCTGTTCGGGCACCCGGCGCAGGGCCTCCTTGGCGGCGATGATCGCCGCTTCCGGAGACTCGTCGGCTGTCACGGCCAGGGGGTAGCGGCTGGTGTGCCAGCCGATGGAGCGCGACACTTCGGGCCCCTGCTCCCAGCCACCACGGCCATGGCTTTCCATTTCCAGGGTGACCCGCTCCCGGCCCAGCCATTGCCCGATCACGCCGGCCAGGGCCGCGACCAGCAGGTCCTGGACCTGAGTGCCATAGGCGGCATGGCAATCCCCCAGCAGCCGCTCGGTCTGCTCGGCGGCCAGCTGCGTCTGCAGCGTCCGGCTCTCGCCGTAGAGGCTGAGGTGCTCGGGCACGGGCCCCTCGGCCGCCAGTTGCGCCTGCCAATAGTCACGCTGGCTCAGGACCGCCGCCTCCCGGCGATGCCGCTGCAAGGCCTCGCTCCACTGGTGGAAGCCGGCCGAACACGCCGGCAGGGCGACCCGGGGGTGCCAGTAGAGGCTTTCCAGCTCTTCCAGCAGCACCTGCCAGGACACCGCATCCACCAGCAGGTGATGGGCGGTGCAGAGCAACTGCCGGTCATGGGCGAAGTAGACCCAGCGGATCAGTGGCGCCTGATCCAGCCGCCAGCCCTGTTGCCACCGCGTCAGCTGGGCCTCGTCCAATGGCTGCTCGACCACCTGGAACAGCGCCTCGCCCAACGCCGGGGAGAAGGGCTGGTAACGCTGCCGCCACGCCTGGCCGTCATGCTCGAACACCAGGCGCAGGCTGCTGTGGCGTTGCGCCAGCGTGGCCAGGGCCTGGGCGATGCGTGCCGGCTCCAGCGGCTGCTCCAACCCCAGCAGCAGCGATTGATTCCAATGCTCCGGCGCGCGCTGCTGCTGAGCGAAGAACCAGGCCTGGATCGGCGTCAGGGCAAAGGCGCCGGTCGGCTCCTGGGCCGCCTCCGGTTGCTCGCTGGCCTTGCCGAGATCGACCGCCTGCTCGGCCCAGCCCCTGACCGTCGGGAACTCGAAGATCTGCTTGGGCGTGAGCTGCAAGCCCTGCTGCTTGGCCCGCGCGATGATCTGCAGGCTCAGTATCGAATCGCCGCCCACGGCGAAGAAGTTGTCGTCCGCCTGCAGGTCGTCTCTATCGAGGATCTCCCGGGCGATCTCCAGCAGGCGCTGCTCCCGGGGACACTGCGGCGCTTGCGCCACCCGGGCCAGGGCTCGCACGCTGGGCTCGGCGAACAGCTGCTTGGGCGAGATCAGGATCTGCTGCTGACGCGCCCGGGCAATGATCTGCAGGCCGAGGATGGAATCGCCGCCGTGGGCGAAGAAGTCGTCATCCGGCCCCAACTGGGGGTTGCCCAACAGGCTGCGCCAGATATCCAGCAGCGTGCTTTCCAGGGCATTCAGTGGCGCCTCGGCGTCTTCCGCCTGGCTCGGGGGGCGTGGCTCATCGGCCAGCCGCCTCAGGGTCCGGCGATCGACCTTGCCATTGGCCAACAGGGTGAAGGCCTCCAGGCAATGCCACTGCGCCGGCTGCATATAGTCCGGCAGTTGCGCCCGCAACGCCTGCTGGATGGTCGCCAGGGCCGCCGGCGGCGCCACGAGGAAAGCCACCAGGCGATTGCCGGTGAGCCTGGTCGGGCAGTTCAGTACGCAGGCGTCACCGACGGACGGCATGCCACGCAATTGCACCGCGACCTCCTCCGGCTCCACCCGGTAGCCCCTGATCTTGACCTGCTCGTCCAGGCGCCCGAGAAACTCCACCTCGCCTGTCGCGTTCAGGCGCACACGGTCGCCACTGCGATAGCCCCGTGCGGTGAAGCGCGCCTGGTCCTGCTCGGAAGCGCTCAGGTAGCCCCGGGCCACGGTCGCCCCCTCGATATACAGCTCACCGCTGGCCCCCACCGGCACCAGGGCGCCATCCGCCCCCCGCACACCGACCCGGACCCCGGCCAGGGGCCGCCCGAGGGGCGCCGCGCCGGGCCGATCATCGACCTCATGGGTCAGGACCCCGACGGTGGTCTCGCTCGGCCCGTAGTGGTTGACGATACGCAGGCGGGGCCGCAAGGCGCGCAGCCGCGTGACCAGATCACCGCCCAGGGCCTCGCCGCCGACCACCAGGCATTGGCGTGGCAGCAAGCGTTGCGGGTCGCTGGCCGACAGCAGCGCATTGAGGTGCGACGGCACGATCTTCAACAGATCGACCGGCCGCCGCCCGAGCTCGGCGGCCAGCGCTTCGGCATCGAAGGCCAGCGCTTCGGGCAGCAGGCGCAGGCGACGACCGCTGAGCAACGCGCCGAACAAGGCGGTGTGCCCCAGGTCCGTGGCGCAACTGGCCAGGCTCGCCAGGCTGGCGTCGGCAGACAGGTCGAGGCGCGCCAGGCAGGCCGTCACGTAGTGCATCAGGTTGCCCTGGCTGACCTCCACGCCCTTGGGTCGCCCACTGGAGCCCGAGGTGTAGACCACATAGGCCGGCGAGTCGGCCGGCAGGGCCGCGCGCAAAGGCGCTTCGCTGGCCAGCGAAGCGCTCGGCAAGGCCAGCCAACTCACCCGCTCGGGCAGCCAGCCGGGGCGCTCACCCTCGCCGACGCACAGCCGGGGCGCGGCATCGTGGCAGATGTCCCGCAGGCGCGACTCCGGCCATTGCGGGTCGAGGGCCAGGTAAGTGGCCCCCGCCTGCCAGGCGGCGAGCATGTGCATCACCAGCTCACGGCCACGGGGCAGGCAAAGGGCAACGCGCGCGCCCTGGTGGCTCAGCGCCCCCTGCATGCGCTCGCCACGCGCGGCCACGGCCCGGGCCAATTCGGCGTAGCTCAGTTGCCCCTGGTGATCTTCCAGGGCGATGGCATCCGCGCGCCGCACGCACTGGCGAGCAAAGGCCTGCCAGGCATCGGCGACCGGTACTGGCAGGGCTTCGCCCCGCAAGCGTGATTGCTGTTCGGGCGGCAGCCAGTCGAGACGGGTGAATGGCACCTCGGGCCGCTCGATCGCCGCCATGACCAGCGCCACGAACTGATCGCGGTAGCGCTCGATGGTCTCACGGCGATACAGCCCCTTGCTGTAGCGCCAGCGGCCGAGGAAGGTCTCGTCCTCGTCGATGATCACCAGGTTCAGCTCATGGGCGGCGCCACGCTGCTCCGAGAGCAGTCGCTCCAGGTGCCGCTCGAACGGCGCCGTGCGCTCCTTGTTGAGGGTGAACATGTGCTGGAAGAGCGGCGCACGGCCCATCTGCCGCGGCAAATCCAGCTGCTTGATCAGCCGCGAGAATGGATAGTGGCGGTGCCGCAACGTCTGCTTGAGGTTGGCCCCGACGGCCTTCGCCCAGTCGGCGCTGGACAGCTCTCGGCGCAGGCGGCAGCGGATCGCCAGGGGGTTGACCAGGTAGCCAGGCAACGCCGCATGCTCACGGCGCCGGCGCCAGCCGCTGGGGGTGCCGAGGACGAAGTCGTCCTGCCCGGACAACACGCCGAGGAACTGCTGGAACAGCGAGAACCAGAACACATAAGGCGTCACCCCGATGCGCCGGGCCACCGCGCGCACGCGGGCACTGGTGGCCTTGTCGAAGGCCACCGATAGCTCGCCGCCTTCGAAGGCCTGGCTGCTGCCATAGGGGAAGTCGGTCGGCAGTTCCAGGCTAGGCGCCTCGGCCAGTTGCGCCTGCCACCAGGCCAGTTCCTCCGGCTCGGCGGCGGCGCTGCGCACCTGCAGCTCGCTGCACCAGTTGCGGTAGGCCTCGGGATCCACGGCATCGAGAGCCTGGCCCTCGAGCAGGGCAAACAACTCGCCGAGCACGATATAGAAGGTGGCCAGGTCGGAGGCGATATGGTGGATCACCAGCAGCAGGGTCTGCTCGACGCGCCCCTCCCGATGGTTGCTCAGCAGCACGGCACGGCTGACGTCCCCGGCCTCCAGGTCGAAGGGAGCATCGGCCAGCTCCGTTACGCGCTGCTGCAGGGTGGCCGCATCGGCCCCCTGCAGGACGACATGCTGGAATGGCCGGGGCCGCGCGCGACGATCCCACTGCAACGGCTCGCCGTCACGCTCGGCATAAGCGGCACACAACAGCGGATGGCGCCGTTGCAGCGCCTGCCAGGCCGACTCCAGGCGCTGCGGGAAATCTTCCGCGGCAGACGACGCCTTGACCTTGCCGGCATAGGCAATGTTGTAGGCGCAGCTTTGCGGCTCCATGCGCTGGAGAAACCACAGCGCCTGCTCGTTGTCCGTCAGCGGACGGGCATCGAAATAGTCGGGATTGGCACGCAACCATGCGATGACCTCGTCGCCATGCTCGTGAAGTTCATTACGCAGCCGTTCGCTCAACGCATCCCGTGCCCCACCGACGATCCGCAGCCGGTCCTCGGCAATCGACGGGCGAATTCCACGCAGCCAGCAGCGCTGCATCAATCGATCGAGCATGTGTCGTCCTTTATTGCGCAGGTTCGAAGTCAGCCGCCGGTTGCGACGACAGGAAGTGACCCAGAGTCAGCCGACCGGAGCGGGCTCGGCCATGGCGACCGCCACCTTGCGCGGCCCCTGGAAGGTGGAGCGCCCGTGGGCGACCAGCATGTTGTCGAGCATCAGCACGTCCCCCGTCTGCCAGGGAAAGCTGATCTGGGTGGACCGCAGGACCTCACGGATATGCTCCAGCGCTTCCGACTCGATAGGCGAGCCATCGCCGTAGAAGACGTTGCGCGGCACCCCCGCCTCACCCACGATGGAGGTCAGCGCCTCGCGTACCGACGGCGCCAGGTTGGAGAGATGGAACAGGTGCGCCTGATTGAACCACACCCATTCACCGGTACGCGGATGCCGGGCGACGGCCTGACAGACCTGACGGGTGCGTAATTCGCCCCCCTCCTTCCACTCGAAATCGATCCGATTGAGACGACAGAAGCGCTCGACCTCGGCCCGATCATCCGTGCCAAATGCCTGCTCCCAACTGAGATCCAGGCCGTTGCCGTAGTTGCGCACATACATCAGGCGTTTCTCGGCGAAACGCTGGCGAATCATCGGATCGATGCGCCGATAGACCAGGCGGCTGTCGGCAATGGGTGTTTCACCACCGACCTGCGCCGCCTGGGTGCAGTGGAACCAGATCTTCATCGGCCAGTTCAGCGAGTAAGACTGCTCGTTATGCAGCGGGATGACTTGGTGTGCCGGGTATTCGGTCGAGGTATAGACTCGATTGTTCAGCTTGGTGCGGGGGGTTGACGCGTAATCGTAGGTCAGCAGTTCATGGCCAAAGCTGCGGGCAAAGGCCTCGAAGCCGCCGGCATCGGTGAAGGCGAAATCACGAAACAGGATGCCACCGATGCGATGCAGTTCGGTGTCGACGGTGTGCCGAATGAGTTCACCATGCTGCTGCCAGGAGGCACCCGGCACGGGCGCCCGCAAGACAAGCGGCAGGACCCCTTCGGTGGGCAAGCGATCCTCATCCGATGAGTTGCTTGCACGGCTGGGCAGGTCGATAGCCATCTGGATTCCTTGGCGGTGAGTCGAGTCACACCAAGTTATCGCAAATGAATCTCAACATCAAACAATAATACGAAGTATATGCATGTCGTGCGTGAGACTCGCCAAGTCTCTATTTTCTCGGGCATAACGGCGCCGTTCGGCACCCGTCGTCTCGGGTAACATGGCCATCGGGGAGATCGCCATCGACGAGGCCCCGAGCCTCGTCGACTTACCGCGGGCCCAGGCAGCGCTACCGGCCAGGAGCGACCGGCAAAGAGGGCCAGCGGCTAGTCCTGCCGCAGTCGATAGTCGCGCTCGCCGATATGCGACAACAGCAGGTAGGCGGAACCGATCAACCCTTGCATGGTCTCGGCAAAGCGGCTGCGGTTGAAATAGAGGAACTGCTGATTCTCCACGGCGAACAGGTTCTGCCACTGCGGCGAACGGCGGAAGGCCTCGGTACTCGCTTCCGAGTCGAGCATTTCCTCATAGGTGTCGATGATGAAATCGCTGTCGAAGTCACCAATCCGCTCCAGGCTATAGGGCACGTTCTGCCGGGCCTGTTGATAGGCCTCCACACGCCCCAGACCGAAGTCGTCGATCACATCATCCATGCCCGCACGCCCGATCAGCTGGAAACCATCCGGGTACACCTCCAGGGTGGTGACGGTAATGCGCGCCGGATCACTCACCCGCTTGGCGAACTCGTCGACGATCCACTGATACTCTGCCAACAGCTCCTGATAGCGCTGCTGACTACCGACCAGCTCGGCCAGTTCGGCGGCGTAGGTCTTGATATCGGTTTCTCGCGACGGCAGTAGCACGACGGGGGCGATATGACTGAGGCTGTCTTGCAGGTCGGCATGATAGGACAGGCCGACGATCAGGTCGGGCTGCAGCGACGCGATCGCCTCTAGATCGGGGGATTGGTGCGAGCCAACATAGCGAATCGTCGAGACATCGAAGCGCTGATCGGCGCCGCGGAACCGCACCTCGGAAAACAGTCGCCGGCGCCCCGTGGAACCACAGGGCGTCACGCCCAGCTCGAGCAATTGCGTGGTGAGACTGAGGTCATGCAGGGAAACGATACAACGCGGCGCCACCGGCACCTCGACCCGACCGAACTGGTTTTCGAAGATCCGGGTCTCGCTGGCCGCCACCGGTCCGACCGATAGCCCCACCAGGCCGCAGAGCACCCAAAACAACACGCTCGCCTTTACCATCATGCCTGCTATTCCCTTGAATAAAGTCTCGTCAACGGTGGCGCTGTCGGGCCAGCAAGATCAACAAATAGGGCGCCCCGATAATCGCCACCACCAAGCCCGCCGGCAGTTGCAAGGGCGGAAACAGCGCCCGACCGAGGGTATCGCCAATCAAGACCAGCAAGGCACCGAACAATGCCGAGAGTGGCATCAGCGCCCCGTGCCGATCACCGCAGAACTGCCGTGCCAAGTGCGGCGCGACCAGGCCGACGAAGGTCATCACCCCCACATTGGCCACCGCCGCCGAGGTCAGCACGACGCTGCACAGCAGCAACAGGCCCATCCACCCGGTCACGTTCAAGCCTCGGCTGAGCGCCACCCCATCCCCCAACTGCAACAGATTGAGCTGGCGATGGCAGAATAACAGCGGCGCGCCGGCGATCAGCAGCCAGATAGCCAGGCTCTTGACCTGCCCCCAGCCCCCCCGATGCAGGCTACCGCCGAGCCACATCAGCGCCGACTCGACCCGGTCGATATCACCGTAGGTGATCAGCATATCGGCGACGGCACTAAGCATGGCCGTCAAGCCGACGCCGACCAGGATCAGGCGTAGCGGCGCGACACCGCGCCGCCAGGACAAGCCGACCACAAACAGCGCCACCGCCAGCCCGCCGACCAGGGCCGCCAGCGGATACAGCGCCGGCGGCAGTGTCGTCGGCCAGAGCACCAGGATCAGCAACATGGTGACACTGGCCCCCGCCTCCACCCCAACCAGTCCCGGCGCGGCCAGGGGGTTGCGGGTCAGCGATTGCATCAGCAAGCCGGCCAGCGCCATGACCGCGCCCCCCAGGATCGCCAGCAGAATGCGCGGCAGGCGCAGCTCCCACAGCACGCCACCCAGCGTGCTGGACGCCGTGTCATCGGCCGACAACTGCTGCCAGATCTGCGCCAGACTCATGGGATAGCTGCCCACGGTGATCGCGTAGCTCGCCATCCCCAGCAACGCCACGACCAGGACCAGGCTCGACAGCAAGTCGATGGGCCGCCCGACCCAGGGCAGGGGAGTCAGACGCCTTGGCGTGGTCAACCTATGGCTCATTCCTGCTTCCTCAGCACCAGGGCGACGAACACCGGGCCACCCACCAAGGCGGTGACGATACCGGTATTGAGTTCGTAGGGGCTGACCAGGGTCCGCGCGAGCACATCGGCGAGGATCAATAACAAGGCGCCCAGCAGCGGCGTGGCCAGCAACAGACGACGCAGGTCGTGCCCCACCAGCAAGCGCGCCGTATGCGGCACCACCAGGCCGACGAAGCCAATCGGTCCCGCCAGCGCCACCGCGCACCCCGACAGCAGCACCACGGCGGCCAGGCTCACCAGGCGCATTTTCAACACGTTGACGCCCATGCTCGCGGCCGCCTGGGAGCCCAGGCGATAGGCATTCAGTGCCCGGACATTGATCAGGCATAACAGCATGCCCAGCACCACATAAGGCCAGAGCCAGGTCGGCCGGGTCGCCCCGGCAACGCCGAGCGAGCCCGTCAACCAGCGCCGCAGGCTATCGAGCCCCTGCTGATCGAGGAGCAGCAGAATCGCGGTGATGGCACTGAACAGGGCCGCCATCATGGCCCCCGACAGGGTCAGGCGTACCGGGTTATGGCTCCTGCCCGCCAGCAGCATGACGCCCAGTGCCGCCACCAGGGCCCCGCCGAAGGCAAATAGCGGGATCATGGTCATGTCGTTGCCGGGCAGCACCAGCAAGCCGAAGACCACGAACAAGGCGGCGCCGCTGTTGATCCCCAGGATGCCGGGGTCGGCGAGCGGGTTGTCACCCACGGCCTGCATCACCACACCGGCCAGGCCCAGGCAGGCTCCCACCACCACCGCCATCCACAGGCGCGGCAGGCGCGCCCCCTGGATCACGCTGTGATCGGCGTTCCCCGCATCATAGGCGACCAGCGCCTGCCAGACGTCGCTCCAGGGGATCGACTTGGCACCCACGGCCAGATGAAGGATAGACGCCAGGCCGATGGCGACGAGGATCGTAAACCAGGCCGGCCAGCCCCAGGCACGACTCATGGGCCGACCCGGCAAACGGCGGGAGGAGGCGCGGGACGCGCTCGACCCGGCGACGTCGGCACGCAGAGCAGGTCACCGGAGTACGGGTCGGTGATGATATGCGCATCCAGATCGAACACGGCCTTGAGGTTCGCCTGGGTAAACACCTCGGCGGGCGAGCCCTGGGCGTGCACCGCCCCCTGGCGCAGCATCACCAGGTTATCGGCATAGCGGGCCGCCTGATTCAGGTCATGCAGCACGGCAATGATCGTCCGCCCCTGGTCACGCAACTCGACCAGGAGCTCGAGCAAGGCAATCTGGTGGGCAATATCGAGAAAAGTGGTGGGCTCATCGAGCAGGATCACCGGGGTATCCTGGGCCAGGGTCATGGCGATCCAGCAGCGCTGCAACTGTCCGCCGGACAACGTCACCAAGGCGCGATCCAGCAGCGTGGCGATATCGGCCAGCGCCACCGCGCGATCCACGGCCCGCTGATCCTGCTCGGTCCATTGCCGCCACCAGCTCTGCCAGGGGTAACGCCCCTGCATGACCAGCTCACGAACGGTCATGCCAGCGGGCGAGACCGTACGCTGCGGCAATAGCGCGACCCGCCTGGCCAGGTCGCGGCGGGAGAAGTGGACATGCGACCGCCCCTCGAGCAGCACCTCACCACTCGCCGGACGCAACATCCGCGCGAGGACATTCAGCAGGGTGGTTTTTCCACAGCCGTTAGCCCCAATCAGCGCGGTAAAACGGCCCTCGGGGATAGCCAGACTCACGTCGTCGAGCACCTTCAGCTCCGCGAAATGGAGCCGGAGTCGTGTCGCTTTCAACATGCCCTAATTCTCAAATTCAATTCATGGCGCCAATGCCTGTCCCGCTTCCCGAGAGATCCAGCGAGCAGCGCTCCCGCTCTTGGCGGGCCGGCAACTCGCGGTAGCTTACAGAAAGCGAGCAATGGAGACAATGCTAGTACAAATATTTCTCATTTAGGTGTAGAGTGCTCCCGTCACTTGCTGACCGTTCACGGCCGCATGACCGGAAGAATCGCCACACCGCCCGTCGCCCGAGGCAGCACATCCACCACTCACAGGACCCCATCGACATGCCCCATGCAAGAACAACGAAACTCTCGGGACACGCCTCCCCAGGCCGTCATCCCGCCTTTCACCTGACGGCCCTGACCCTGGCCCTGGCTAGCCTGGCCTCGGGCAACCTGGCCGCCGAAACGCGGAGCACGACAAGCGCCTCGGAAGCCGTTCGGCTCGACGACGTGACCATCACCGGACAGGTCGTGGAAATTCCCACGGAACACGTCACTGGCTATGTGGCGACGCGCAACCTGAGTGCGACCAAGACCGATACACCGATTGTCGAGACCCCCCAATCGCTGTCCGTGGTGACCAGCGATGAAATGCGCGACCGCCAAGCCGAGACCCTGTCCCAGGCATTGAGCTACACGCCGGGGTTTACCAGCCAGCCAACCAGCTTCAATCGCACGTCCGACCGCTTCCGCATCCGCGGTTTCGACGTCGAGTCGGCGACCGGCGGCTCACTGCGTGATGGCCTGCGCCTGCAGAACAACTCCTACGATGGTATCCAAGAGCCCTATGGCCTGGAGCGCGTCGAGGTCATTCGTGGCGCCAACTCGGTCCTCTATGGCCAACTCTCCCCCGGCGGCATGGTCAATGGCATCAGCAAGCGCCCCACCCGAGCCCCCTTTCATGAGCTGAATCTGCAGCTGGGAGAACATGACCGCCGGCAAATCTCAGCCGACTCCAGCGGCCCACTCGCCGGCAGCGACACGCTCAGCTACCGCCTGACGATGCTCGGGCGCGACAGCGATACACAGCAGGATCATATCCACGACGACAGACTCTATATCGCCCCGGCCCTGACCTGGCGACCCAACGAAGACACCTCCTTGACGCTGCTGTCGTTCTATCAGGAGAGCGACACGCGTTTCTCCGCGCCTCTGCCCTATCGACTGGTTCAAGGCGTAGGGGATGATGGCGGTCACACGATCGGTCGCCACGACTTCATCGGCGAACCGGACTATGACGTCATGGACGGCGACATGTGGGCCATCGGCTACGAGTTCGAACACCGTTTCGATGAGCGTACCCGCCTCAGCCACAGCCTGCGACACTACGAAGCGGATGTGCGATGGAATTACCTGCAGGCTCTGCCTGCGCCTGCTGCCATCGATTTTGCGGCGACCACCGGCACCCTCATGCGCCGTTACAGTGATCGCCATGAACGCTCCAGAACCTTGGCCAGCGATACCAATATCGAATCGACATGGCAGTTCGGTGACATCGAACACACCGTCCTGGTCGGTCTTGACGCCTACGACACCACCTACGACTCGCATAATTTCCGCGCCTCGGCGCCCGCTCTCGACCTGACCAGCTATGACTATGGCCAGCCCGTGGTGGTCGACCGGGACCCCAGCCTGGATCGCGGTTCGCGGACCGATACCCTGCAGAGAGGGCTCTACCTGCAAGACCAGATCAGGTTCGACGACGCCTGGACCCTGCTGCTGGGCGGCCGGCATGACTGGGTCGACCGGGATCAGGAATTCCACCGCAACGGCTTCACGGCCAGCCAGGATGATGAGGCCACCACCTGGCGAGCCGGGCTCGTCTACCTCGCGGATAATGGCCTGGCACCGTACATCAGCTATAGCGAGTCGTTCTTCCCGGTGTCCGTCGCAACCTCGGGTCAGACCTTCGATCCCACCGAAGGCCGGCAATACGAAATCGGTGTCCGCTACCAACCCGACGACAGCAACCTGCTGCTTAGCGCCGCGGCCTATGATCTGACGCAGACCAATGTCTTGAAATACGATTTCGGCAACGATGTCTATCGTCAGACCGGCGAAGCCCGCTCCCGCGGCCTCGAGCTGGAAGCCAGGGCCGATGTCACCCCCGCGCTCAGCGTGATTGCTTCCTACGCCTACACCGACGCCCGCACCACCCAGAGCACCGTGGCCGAAGAAGTCGGACAACGCAGCGAAGACACGCCCTACCACCAGGCGGCACTGTGGACCAGCTACAACTTCGTCGACCAGGGCATCCCGCAACTGACCGTCGGCGCCGGCGCCCGCTACAAAGGCACCACTCAGGCATCGGGCATAGACGCTCCCATGCCCGCCTACACCCTGTTCGACGCCATGGCCCGTTACCAGCTCGATGAGCACTGGTCGGTCACCGTCAACGCCAACAACCTGGCCGACAAGCAGTACACCTACTGCGAATTCACCATTTGCCGCTATGGTGACGAACGCCAGGTGGCGGCGACGGTGAACTTCACCTGGTAACTATCGGGTTCCGCACACCACTCCGGGGCCAGTGGCGTTGATCGTCACAGGGCAGAAGCCGCTGCCCCGGATCCCTCCGACCGGGACGCCCGCCGGTTCGCCCCCCGAGAGGTGGATGCGATCAACACGGCGAGACGCCACGGTTCCCCAGAGCGGCGGCCACCCAGCTGGGTTATCCGTTCAGGCCCGATGACAAGCGATGGATCAGCGGGGCCAGCAGTGGCCCCGCGACCCGCTGTGCCGCGCCAGTGATCGAGGATTCTGGACTAGGCTGTCGAAATCCCCCCGCCCCGTTCGATCTCAGGATGTCACCCACCTCATCTCATTCACCCGAGGAGGAGCCCTCCATGTTGCTCAATGCCTACCTGATCTTCGACGGTGACTGCCGCGCCGCCTTCGAGTTCTACCAGCGCTGCCTCGGCGGCGAGATCGTCGCCATGCACACCTACGGCGAGGCCCCGGCCGAGGAGGCGATGCCTGCCGCGGTTCGCGACAAGATCATGCACGCCCGCCTGGTGGTGGACGGCCAGGTGCTGATGGGATCCGACAATACTCCCGAGTGCCCGGTCCCCTACGAGGGCATCAAGGGCGTCTCCCTCACCCTCGGCGTCGAGACTCCCGAGGAGGCCGAGCGGCTCTTCGCGGCCCTGGCCGACGACGGCACGGTGCGGATGCCCCTGGAGGAGACCTTCTGGGCCAAGTCCTTCGGCATGCTGGTCGACCGCTTCGGCGTGGCCTGGATGATCAACTGCGAGAAGGCGGAGGCGCCGTCATGAGCGACGTGCCCCATCCCCCCATCGTCGCGCACGGGGCCTGGCTCGACGCCCGCCAGCGACTGCTCGAGCAGGAGAAGGCGCTCACCCATCTGGGCGATGCGGTCAATGCCAACCGTCGCCGGCTGCCGATGGTGAAACTCGACAAGGCCTATGTCTTCGACGGCCCGGACGGCAAGACCCGATTGCTCGACCTCTTCGCGGGGCGGCGTCAACTGATCGTCTACCACTTCATGTTCGACCCGGAGTGGGAGAAAGGCTGCTCCGGCTGCACGGGGTTCGTCGATGCCCTGGGGGATCTCTCGTTGCTTCACTAGCGCGATACCCGCTTCGCGCTGGTGTCCCGGGCACCACTGGCCAGGCTCCAGGCCTACCGGGCCGAGCGCGGCTGGCACTGGCCCTGGGTCTCGTCGTTCGAGAGCGACTTCAACTACGACTTCCACGTCACCCTGGACGCCTCGGTCGCCCCGCCCGAGTACAACTACCGCCGCCAGGCGGAACTCGAGGCACGCAGCGGCGAGCCCCACTTCCAGAGCGGCGAGTGCCACGGGCTGAGCGTCTTCTTCCGCCTCGGCGAGGCCGTCTTCCACACCTACTCCACCTACGCCCGCGGCTGCGAAAGCCTCACCGACGCCTATGCACTGCTCGATACCACGCCCTATGGCCGCCAGGAGGACTTCGAAGACTCGCCACCGGGCTGGCCGCAGCATCCCACCTATGGCTGAGCGCGAGAGAGCGGGGCCCGAGGCCCCGCTCATGCTTGTGATCCCCCCACCACCAATATACGATACATATACGAAACGTATATTGGTGATATTATGGGAATCGTGAAGATCAGTGAGGCCCTGCATGATGAGATCCGCAAGGCCAGCGCCCCCATGCAGCGCTCCATCAATGCCCAGGCCGAGTACTGGATCAAGATCGGCATGCTCGCCGAGACTCACCCCGAGATGACCTTCCACGAGCTGATGCAGGAGCAGATGCGCCTGGCCGAGGTGAACACGCGGCAGGTCATCCATGGATGAGGTCGTGATCAAGGGGCCCGAAGAGCTCGCCCGGATGCGCCAATCGGGGCGCTTGCTCGCCACGGTCTTCGCCTACCTCGACACCCGCATCGAGGCCGGCATGTCGACCATGCAGATCAACGACCTGGCGGAAGCCTTTATCACCCGTACCCTGGGGGCACGCCCCGCCAGCCAGGGGCAATACGGCTTCCCCTACGTCCTCAACACCTCCCTCAATCATGTCGTCTGCCATGGCGTGCCGTCGACGCAGCAGCGCCTCAAGCCCGGTGATATCGTCAATGTCGATATCACCCTCGAGAAGCAGGGCTATATCGCCGACTCCAGCAAGATGTACCTGATCGGCAACGTCTCTCCGGCCGCCAGGTGCCTGGTGGACAAGACCTACGAGGCGATGTGGCGAGGCATCCAGGCGGTGAGGCCCGGGGCGACCCTCGGCGATGTGGGGCATGCGATCCAGCGGCACGCCGACGCCAACGGCTATTCGGTGGTCCGCGACTACTGCGGACACGGCATCGGCCAGGAGATGCACGAGGCGCCCGAGGTGCTGCATTACGGCCGCCCCGGGCAAGGCCTGGTCCTGCAAGAGGGCATGACCTTCACCATCGAGCCGATGATCAATCAGGGCAAGGCCAAGGTGAAAACGAAGCGCGACGGCTGGACCGTGGTGACCAGCGACAAGCGGCTTTCCGCCCAGTGGGAGCACACCATCGCGGTGACGGCGGAGGGCTATGAGGTCCTGACCCTGCGCGACGACGAATGCCTCCCTCGCCTTCCCTAGTCTTTCCGGCTCCCGGGAAACGAGGCCTCGCGGCGCCCCACATGGCGGCGATATTCGCCCGGCGTAAGGCCGGTTACCGCGGTGAAGTCGTGGACGAAGTGCGCCTGGTCGCAATAGCCCGCGGCATAGGCCGCCTCGGTGAGCGCGCCGGGCCCCACCGCCCGCTTGATCAGCGCCCGCCCCTGGGCGACGCGCAGCACCCGGGCGTACTGCTTGGGGGATAGTCCCAGTTGCCGCCGGAACAGCCGCTGCAGACGGCGCGGCCCGACCGACAGCGCTTCCGCCAGCGCCGCGATACTCCCCTGACCCTGGCGCCGCCGCTGCCACTCGAGCGCCGCCCCCAGCAGCGGCGACGGCGCCTCGCTATGCCGCAGCCAGGCGAGGAGGTCACGCTCCAGCAGGGCCACCCGCGCCGCGAAACCCTCGACCGCCTGCAGCCGCTCATGCAGCGCATCAAGCGCACGGTGACGCAGCGCCTGAGCCGGCAGCAGCCCGGCCTCGGCCAGGCGCTCCGGGGGCTCGCCCAGCAGGGTGCCACCCCAGCCCGGCAGGAAGCGCACGCCCAGCAACTCCAGGTCGGCCGTGACCCCCAGCCGGGCGGTACGCAGCGAGGGGCCATCGACCCAGGCCGGGCCGGGATGCCGTCGAGCATCCCGTCGCAGCGGCGTGCCGAAGTTGAAGACCACCCCCAGGCCGCCATCCGGATGCAACAGCTCCACGCCCTCCCCCGGCCCGGCGACGCTTCCCTTCGCCCACCAGAGGCTCTGCACGACATGGCGCAGGGGCCCCCGCGGCCTTAGCTGGTGCAGCGTCAGGCCGGAGGCCGGGCGTCGCAAAACTACAATGCCGGGCGTCGATGCCGGACTAGGGTAGTGGCTGTCACTCACCATCGGAGCCCCCATCATGAGAATGGACTACGTCGCCGCCAACCCGGAGGCCCTCCAGACCCTGGTCGATGTCGAAACCCACCTGGCCCGGGCGGCCCGGCGCCGCGACGAGCTCGGCGGCGGCCTGCTGGAGCTGGTCAAGATCCGCGTCTCCCAGATCAACGGCTGCGCCTACTGCATCGACAGGCATACCCAGGATGCCCGGCGCGCCGGCGAAAGCGAGCAGCGCCTCTATGCCCTGAGCGCCTGGCGCGAGACGCCCTTCTTCAGCCCCCGCGAGCGGGCCGCCCTGGCCTGGGCCGAGGCGCATACGCTGATCGCCGGGCGCGGCATCGACGACGCCCTGTTCGAGGCCACCCGCGCCCACTTCCCGGAGCCGGCGCTGGTCGACCTGACCCTGGCGATCTGTGCCTTCAACGCCTGGAATCGCCTGGCGATCGGCTTCGCGATGACTCCCGGCAGCTACCGGCCCGACTAAACCTGCGGCCTCAACTGCCGAGTCGCTCGCCATCGGGCGACGCCACCGCGAGCGACTCGGCACGCCGCCGCAGTGCCGCCTCCTGCGCCGGCGCCAGCACCAGCCCGAAGCGCTCGCGCAGCACCCCGGGCAGTGCCTCGGCATCGAGCCGGCGCAGTTCCGGTGCCTCGCCGGGGCGGAAGGTCTGCAGTTCCAGGTCGGTGAGCGCCAGGCGCTCCTCCTCCCCGTTGTGCTGCGCCACGATGCGCCGCACGAAGGGTGAGGCCGGGTGATGGGACACATGATAGTTGTGGTCCTCATAGTCGGCCCGATAGTAGCGCTCGTCGCCGAACTGGTAGAGGTTGAACCAGCCGTCGTGACGCCGATGGCGCAGCAGCCAGTAGCCCAACGGCGAGCGCTCCAGGCGATACTCCCAGCGGCCATGCCACGCCTCGACGCCCTCCTCGAGCGCTATCGGCTCCCGCGGCCCGACATTGCCGACCCCGACATCGACCAGCCAGTCGCCTCCGGCCATCGTCACGGCGAGAATCGTGTGTGACAAGGGCGTGACCCTGTGGGCATCGTCGCCCATCAGGATTCGCGCGCTGCGCCCCTCGACAGCGAAACCGAGTCGATCCAGCACCGTGGCGAACAGGAGGTTCTGCTCGTGGCAATAACCGCCCCGCCGACGCCGTACCAACTTGTCCTGCAGGCTCGCCAGGTCGAGGTGAATCTCGCCGCCGGTGACGATCTCTAGGTTCTCGAAGGGCACCGCCGCGAGGTGCGCCCGCTGCAGTGCACGTAGCGTCTCCAGGCTCGGCGTCAGCGGCCCACGATACTCGATACGCGCCAGGTAGGCCTCGAGATCGAGTGGCGACGCCTCCCACCGGGTCGATTCATGGGATGGATCGGCGACAGTTGAGGTCGGCATGGCAAGCACTCCTGTGTCTGGCGGCCCCGGGCCGTGGTGAACATGATCGTCGCGAGAGCGACCACACCCCGCAGGCTACTACCTCAAGTCAGCTTCAGGTAAAGCAACGACCACGCTATCGCGCCCATAGCGGTGACCGAGGCCCGGGGGCCATAAGAGGGAGTCAGGCCTCGTACATGGAAGCCGCCGAGGCAGCGGCCCATGGTGCCAGGAGATTCCATTGTCAGAAATTTCACAATATCATGAAGTGGTGATTTTCCTGGGCGGCAATCGGTTACCCTAGACGGCTCCAGCGCCGTGGCGCCAGGCTCACTCCCCCGGTGATGCCCCAGGAAGGCAACGCCATCCCCGGTTTCCGAAGCGAGGCTTGCCGGGACCATAACGTCGGGTCCATTCAATACATTGATGTAACACCACAAGGCACAAGGAAGCGTCTAGACGATGAGTACTTCTCAGTTCGACACCATGGTTCAGGATTCTCAGAAGAAGGTGAAGGAATCCCAGCAGAAGATCACCGAGGTCACCTCTCGTATCGAGGCCGCCCGCAGCAGGATCGAAGCCGGGGACGCCACCGGCATCGATATCGAGAATGCGACCCTGGAGGATGTTCATGCTCATAACGAGACCATGAACGCCAACATCGCCGAGCTGATCATGGGGCTGGATGATACGACGGCCGCTTTCTCGAAAGACTTCGATGAGATGCGTACCAAGACAGGAATGGAAAAGCTGATTGGCATCTTCAGCAAGGGCAAGTCCGAATCCATGCGCCAGGAGCGGATTCGTACGGCGAGCATCGATGACAAGCTGCAGGACCTGATCTCCAAGTCCGACATCATCGTCAAGCTGCTGGATGAGCAGTTGCAGGTGCTCGAGGAGCAGTACGACAAGGTGCAGAAGAACCTGAACAGCACCCTCGATGATCGTGAGGCCGTCGTCGAGGAGCTGGAAGCCGTACGCGCCGAAATCGAAGCACTCGACCCCACCATCATCGATCTCGAGAACCAGATTTCGGTCGAGCAGGATGCCGGTACACGCACGCGCCTGGAGACCGATCTTGCCGAGACCAACGCACGCTACAACACCCTGGTACAGGACGAGCAGGTCAATATTGCTCGCTCCCAGACCCTCGAGCGCTACATCGAGAAGGGCAAGACGTGGCTCGATAGCCTCCAGAACCAGGCCGCGACACAGAAGGTACTGATCAACAAGCTGCAGACGGACACCCAGCAGCGCGTGGTGCTCTACGATGCCCTGACCAAGTCGCTCAAGACCGCACAGCAACAGGACATCGCTCACCGTATCAATGAGATCGGCTCCCAGACCGACCAGGAAGCCCAGACGGCCATGGCGGCCATCGGTACTGCCACCAATCAGCGCATGGCGGACATGCTCGAGGCCCATGAAGGGCAGATGGTCTTCGCCCGAGACGTGCTGGAGAAGAAGGCGCGTGCCGACGAGCGCTTTGCCCGCCGTTTCTCCACCATCGTCGAGAAGCACGACAAGAACCTGTACGGCAACTGATCAGGAGTGAGCGCCACTTCCGGCAAGCCCCCTATGAATGCCCCTGCCGTCGGCAAGGGCATTCATAGGCCGTTGGGTCGCGCCTGCCGGACTCGTGGATGATCCACCTGTTCTCTGCTGTCCCAGGGAGGGATAACGATGACCGCGCCTGGTCACGATCATATCGAGCTGACCGACACCCACGCCTCGCGTCGCTACTTTCGGAGGTTCGGCCTGATCCTCCAGCACCTGGTACGCGTGGCCGGTACCATGCACGCCAACGACCAGCTCAGCCGCAAGGATGTGCAGGTTCTGACCGATTATCTGACGCGCCTGGACTACACCTTCAATGCCCTGAGCACCAAGTACCTGATGGTCGGCTGTGGCCCTTCGAGAAGCCTTGGCAGCCTCACCGTCGACAAGCGTGACAGCGGATTCCCGGTGGCCACCGAGCTGATGAGAATGGCCAACGATGCCCAGCAGGCATCGCGCCACCTGGCCGACATGCCGGACGCCGACGAACTCAAGGCGCAGATGATCCGCACCATCATCGCCGACCACGAGTCGCCGACCCGCCTGCAGTTCGCCATGTCGCAACGCCTCTACTATGAGGAGCTCACCAGGGGATACCTGTTCTGGGCACAGAATGACCCGCAGTGGGAAGCCATGGGAAACGAAGGGAACCGGCGCCGATTCCTGCTCCACTGGGCGGTCTACGACAGCCAGGTCAACCTGCCGGTGATCTACCTGATGGAAGTCGAGGACAGCGGGAAGGTGGCGCTGCCGAAGGATGGGTTTCGCTGGCCAGGTGTCCAGGCCCACCTGATGTCACAGTCCATGGCTGGCCTGACCCTGCTGACCATCGCCCGCGGATTCGATGCCGATTTCGATGACCTGCATCCCAAGCGTCTGCGCCGCTACCACATTGGCCCCATGTATGCCTCGACCTATACCGAACAGTCGGGGCCATTACGCCAGATACTCGAGCAGGCCTGCTCGAGCGAAGAGGACGACTGGGCACTCGCCTGGACTCAGGAAGAGCTGGACAGCGACGGCACCCGTGAAGAGCGCAGCGGCTGGTTCGGCAAGGCCCAACGCGAGATCTACGCCCTGGATCCCTTCAATGACGGCACGGCCCATACCGGGGCCACCCGTACCCAGCGCGCCATCATCCTTCCGCAGCGCCCCTTCCAGGTGCTGGCCGACCTGTCACCGCCCGGCTTTGGCGACGTGCACAAGTTCGTGGTCAGCCCGTCAGGGCAGGTACTGCGCTACTGAACGGCTCCGATAACTCGGCCCTAATATCAGCCCTACTATCGGCCCTATCGGCCACGCGATAGAACTAACCATAGACAGCCGCGGCAGGAACGCCCGGTATCGAGGATACGATGAGCTTGACCAGCGACCAGATGGAACTGCGCGAAGACGACATCCGCAAACACTATTCCGCCGCCGAAGGGATGCTCGAGGGATTCGATCACAGTCCCCGCATCGCCCGCCCACGCCACCAGGAGCAGGCCGCGCCTGCCGAGCGCTCGCCAGGCATCCCGCGCACCCGGCGGCTGCGCTCGACCACACCGGGCCTCGCCACACGCTCCACCGCCCGCCCCGATGGCGTGCACCTGATCGAACGCATCACCGCCTGCGACGACCAGGACCCCCTGACCTCACCGCTGCAGGCGACCGCCCAGCGCGGCCTGCGCCGCGCCATCGCGATTGCCCTGGCGGTTGGCGAGGCCTGGTCCGCTCAGCATGGTCTGGCCGAGATGAAGCGCACCAATCTCGCCGGTTCGCTGGCATCGTCACGCCGCACGGAGTTTTCCGAACTGCTGGCCGCCGAAGCACTGATCGTGGTCCATGTGCTGGCCAATGCCAGCGCCTGGCTACTGGCCGAGCACGGCGACGAGGCCCAGGTGGAGGTCGGCGAGCCGGAAGAGCTGCTGACCGACAACGCCCAGTTGGCGATGCATGGCGTGCTGTGGGAACTGGACCAGATGATCGCCCTGCATGCCAGCGACGATACGCACCTGATCGCCACCCTGTCGGCCTGGTCCGAGCAACTGCTGGACAAGGTCGCCCTGCGGGCACAGAACGCCCCGCGCCTGGGCTCATTCACCTCCAGCGTATGGCGGGTCGAGGCCGACGATCTGACCCTGCGCGGCTTCGAGGCGGCCCGTCGCGGCGCCACCGGCAACCTGAGCATGGTGTTCAAGCAGCCCGAGGAGGTGATCGGCAACCACATCGCCAAGCACCAGGCCCAGCGTCTCGCCCGAATGGTAATGGCCTACGATTTCGAACGCCGCCTGAATCCCTTCGCCGAGATGGGCGGCTTCATCTTTACCTTCATGGGTGACGGCAAGCCCGGTACCGGCAAGACCACCTTGATCCAGATGATGGCGGGCCTGATACACGACTACTGTCAGGTCGCGGGCTACCCATTCCGTTACCAGAATTTCGGCGTCGACAATATCGACAGCTACCAGGGTAAATCCGGACAGAATGCCAAGGCCTTTATCCACAACGTCCTGGATCCCTCGGTGATCGGCTTTGGCACCATCGATGACATCGACCAGATCGCCGGCAAGCGCGGTGACCGCCAGTCATCGGCGGGCCAGCAGGAAGTCACCGCCGTACTGATGGAAGCCTTCGCCGGCGCCAATACCGTCGTCCGCGGCAACTGCACCTTCGGCATGTTCTCCAACTATCCGGAGAACGTCGATGACGCCCTGCGCCAACGCGCTGGGGCACGCTTCCTGGTGGATGGTCCCCAATCACGGGAAGACTACGTCGACATTCTCAACCTGCTGCTCGGCAGTAATCACGATATCCCGCTGGGCGAGCACCAGCTATACGCGGCCCAGAGCATCAAGCAGGCCGTCGCACGCTCCTTCGAGTCCCATAACGTCCCCCAGGAGCCACGCCTGATAGAAGTCTTCGAGCGCGCCCAGAACAAGCTTGGGGAGATCAACAACATCGCCAGACTGGGGGCCTATCTGAAGGAAATCCAGCAGGCCGATGAGCGCTTCACTGGCCGTGCGATCAAGAACATCACCGATGCCGTGAAGGTTCGCGCCATGGACTTCGACCTGCCCGACGAATGGATGGAAAATCCGGAGCTGTTCCTGTTCAAGGACTACGATACCAAGCGTGCGATGATCGATGAGCTGCGCACACCGATCACCACGGAAATGGTCATGCAGGAAATCAACCGTTACGCCGACAGCGAATTCCGCTATGCCGACAAGTCCGATGGGGCCGCCATCGACGCCATGGTCAGGGACCTGGGGCGCCAGCAGGAGGCACATCGTCGCTTCCAGGTAACGAGGAAGTGATGTCATGCAGCGCTTGATCGAAAAGGGCCTGATGTTCGGCAACCTCTTCCATGTCGGCTCGCCGGCGCTGGTTGACCGCTACAATCGTGCCCTCGAGCACCTGACAGGCCGCACCACCGACCTGGATGACTTCCATATCGACATCTCCGGATACTCGCCGGAGATCGGCGATGAACTCGAGGATCACGACTACCTCAATCACGGCGGAGTGAACCGGCAGTTCATTCTGCTGGCGACCGACCAGAAGCGCTGCCCACTGCTCAATGCCAGCTTTTCGACCAGCCGCCACATCCTGCGTCGTTTCATCGATGCCAACGAACGTCAGCTGTTCGCGCTGACCGCCACCGACGCGATTGCCGGCGAGTTGGAGAACTCGGTGTTCTCGATCGACACCATCGAGCAGTTGTTCGATATCCGCCGTGTCGTGGTCGAAGCGGATACCACCTCGGGTACCATCGCCCATGCCGACCACCTCGCTCGGCTGGTGGAGCGCTTTCATGCCGAGAAGGATGCCTGGTTCGATAACGACCTGATCGAGGAAATGGTCGACACCGCCAGGCAGACCGGCGATGTCACCCGCAACCCGGTTCATCTCGAGCACGAAGTGTTCGAGCAACGCAGTTGCTGGACCTCGCTGTTCGGCGGGCTCTACCTGTTTCAGGACGTTGAGTCATCGGGGCTGATTGCCTGCGGAGACAGCCCGAAGCAATCGCTGCCGGTGGCCCGGGTGATGGAGGTCGCCAATCGCCGGGCCGTGGCCGAGTTCCTGCGCGACAACGACCTCGCCGAGCCTATCGTCAAGGTTCGTGGTGCCGAGGAGGTCGCCATTCTTCGCCAGAAACAGGATTTCATCCTGGCATCGGTGCTGGCGGAGCAAGCGATTGATATCACCGGTCGCTCCCGCGCCGAGCTGCGCCGCCTGGCGACTCGCCATGGCATCACGCTGCCCGCCGAATATGAGGGCCTCGCGGCGGTGCTCCGCTGGGCCGAGTCGGGCGCTGCCAGGCCGAAAATCAGGCTCGATCATCCAGCGTACTTCTACACCCTCCGCGCCACCGACACGCCATCGAAGGATCTGGTCAACATGCTGCTGGCCGAACTGACACCGATGGACATCCTGCAGCTTTACATCTGCCACAAGGACGAGTTCTACCGCCGCTATCGCAGTTGGCCACAGGCCGCCAGGAACTATGCGGCCGACTTTCTCGAGCGCGAGTACGTTATGAACAAGGCAGCGAGCCGCACCGCCTTGTTCGGTGGCGGTGAGGGGCGGTAGGTGATCGCCTTTACTCGTCTGCTGGTCGTGGTTCTCGTCCTGCTCACGCTGTGCTACGGCATCGTCAATCTGTACCTGTATTTCAGATGGCGCAGTCAGTTGAAGCGTGAATGGCTGGGACAGGAACGACAGGGCCGCCACGACGAGTTTCTCCGCCGCGGTCTCCGCCGTTGCCGTCGCCGCTGGCGGCCTGTGCTGATCGGGCTGATATATGTCCTGCCAATCACGGCACTGACACTGCTGGTCTATATCATCAATTTCATGTAGGGGGCCGGAACATGGTCATCGCAAAGTGGGTATTCTGGATCGTCTTCTGGGCCGTGTTCGGTGCCTTTCTTCACTACAGCCTGCCGCAATACGACGTCGTGCGCATCGTCAGCACCTTCGAGAAGCGCCAGGACATCGATGACTGGACACGCATCTTCTGGTCCAACCCGAATGACCTGGCCAACACCCTGAGAAACCGCGACGTGCAGTTTATTCAGGGGGTGTCTCCGAACGGCCGAGCCATCGTCTATCGCAACGAGGATACCGGTTGGAGCTGGCCCCCCTACTTCAAGTTCGATACCGCCAACCTGTACACCGAGGCGAGTGACAGCATCTCGACCCGCACCGCCCCCCAGTGGGTCGCGATCATGCACTATGGATGGCGCAACGAGTTCTTCTCGATTTTCCCCAATGCCGTCTCGATCAAGGCCGTGGATGGCCCCGACGACAAGCCTTTCAATTGGTTCACCTACGGCTTTCTGATCATGCTGGCGGGTCTCGTCGCCTACCTGTGGCGCTGCTGGATTCGCTTCAAGCAGCGGCGTATCGACCCGGTGCTGGAGAACATGGAAGACAGTATCACCAGCGCCGGAGACGCCTTCTCCTCCCGCCGCCATCGTTTACAACGCTGGTTGGATACCTGGAAGTCGAAGAAGTAGACCGCTAGGAAAACCGTCGGGGCTGCCGTAGGCTGCCCCAAGTGCCTCGTTATCCCGGATCGAGGAGTCCATCCACGGTGACTCACGCTTATGTCCGCCCAGGGCACCATAAGGCCGCTCCTCGGCCTATTGCTCTCCGGCCACCGGTGAAGGAATGAAGCTGATCCTTAGCCGCAAGGGCTTCGACTCCGCCGCCGGCGGCGTGCCGAGCCCCATCCTGCCGGATGGCCGGCTGCTGGCCCTGCCGATCCCGGATGCGGCATCGACGATTCGCTATGACGACATCGCCTTCGACGGCGCCCCGCTGGCTAGCCTGGTCACGCCGCTGACCCGCGGCAGGGTCAGGCCCGAGGACGGCGCCCACCTGGATCCCGATCTGATCGGTGACATGCTGCCCCGGGCGCCCGGCTGGCGACCGATCTTCGGCCAGAGCGGCCAGGCCCAAGGCCACCTGCGCAATCAGGGGGTCGGCCCCGGGGATCTGTTGCTGTTCTTCGGTCTCTTCCGGCGTGTCGAACATCGGAAAGGCGACTGGCACTGGGCATCAGGTTCCAAACCCTGTCATATCATCTGGGGCTGGCTGCAGGTCGAGTCGGTGGTAGCGGTGGATCAGGCCAGGGGAGGCGACTACGCCTGGGCGCACTATCATCCCCACTTCCGGCGCCGGCCTGATCCCAATAACGTGCTCTATCTGGCCCGCCGCCGGCTCGCCCTGCCCGGGCTCGGCGAGGCCCTGCCCGGCGCCGGGATCTTCCCCCGTCTCGCACCGGAACGCCAACTGACCGCCCCCGACGCGGAGCGGGTTTCCCAGTGGCGGCTGCCCGCCTGGTGCTATCCGGGCGATGGCCGCCCACCCCTGAGCTACCACGCCAATCGCCAGCGCTGGCGACAACATGTCGACCATACCGAGCTAAGTGCGGTAGCGCGCGGCCAGGAGTTCGTCCTCGACGGCGATGACTATCCGCAGGCCCTGCCCTGGGCGGGCGAGCTGATCCGCCATCGGGATCGGTAGGGCCAATCCGGCATGATAGCGGCCGACGCAGAGGCAGGCGTCGCCTTAGTCGTGCATATCGCCGAACGCCTCGACCACATACCCCCCCAGGGCCTCGCTGGCCTGGCCCGCGCCGTCCCGCCTGACCAGCTCCAGCTGATAATCGCCGAGGGGCGGCAGCAGCTTCTTGTCGATCCGGCGCAGCGGCGGCCGGATCAGGGCCAGCGGGAAGGGCGAGACCGCCAGGTCGGCGAGCATGGCGGCTTCCTGCCCGGCGCAGTGTTCGCAGGTGTAGGCGATGCGGTAGCTCACTCCGGCGCGGTCGAGGGCGTCGAGGGCCATCCCGCGCCAGGCGCAGCCATGGTGGGCCAACGCCACCGGTAGCGGCGAACGCTGGGCGGCGATTCCGCCGTCGCGCCCGGCCCACACCAGCGGCTCGCTGTGCACGATCTCGCCACGCACACCTTGCCCCGGGTTGCCGGCGGTGACCAGCACCAGGTCGAGCTCGCCGGCATCCAGACGCGCCAGCATCCCCGCGCTGCTGCCCACCACCACGTCGACCTGCACCGCCGGGTGCGAGCGGGCGAACTGCGCCAGTACGCCGGGCAGGATGCGCGTGCCGACGTCGTCGGTGGTGCCGATGCCCACCCGCCCCTCCAGCGACGGCGCCAGGAACTGGGTCACCGCCTCCTCGTTGAGCTTGAGCAGCCGCCGCCCGTAGCCCAGCAGCACCTCGCCCTCCGGGGTGAGCCGCACCCGGCGCGCCTCGCGCACGAACAGCGGCTGGCCGAGGGTCTCCTCCAGGCGCTTGATCTGCATGCTCAGGGCCGACGGCGTGCGAAACACCTGCCGGGCGGCGCGAGTGAAGCTGCCGCTCTCGGCGATCGTCACGAAGGTGCGCAGCACCTCGGTATCCAGCAGCGGCAGGGCCGCGCCGCCGGTCGGTAGGGACAGCTGGGTCATGGCCGATACCTTTAAGAAATTCTTAAAGGTCAATGTAGGTCTTTTCGTTTGATTGATCAAAGAGGCGGCACCATGCTGTCACCCAGGGGTCGCGACCCTCCCATCAACCCGAAGCCATTACCGGTAGCCGCCTGCGCGGCGGCCCGTTGGGAGGTGCCAGATGAGCCTGTACGAACCCCTTCACCGCGCCGAGACCACCAAGGACACGCCGCCGCCACCACCACCACCCAGGCTGGACTTCTATATGCCGGCCATGCCGCCACTGGGGCTGATCCATGCCCTGGAGCGCCGCTGGTGGGCCTACCGCCGCCGGCGGCAGTTCCGGCGACGTTTCCTGCCGTTGCTCGCCTATGACGACCATATCCTCGAGGACATGGGCCACCGCCGCGACGATATCCTGTGGGCATCGCGCCTGCCGCTCGAGGTGGACGCCCTGGCCGCCCTGGAGGAATGCCGCTCCCGGGCCGCCTCACCGGAGCCTATCGGTGCATGCCGGTAAGCGGGATGGCCCCATGCCGGAGAGACGATATACCTCGCTCATATGCCGGCCTCCCGACCGGAGGCCGGCATGGTAGGGAGACCGACGTTATAACGATGCGATGCCCGAGCCGGGCTCAGGCGCCCCCCAGGCCGACGCCGTGAGCCGATAGACTCGCACCTGTCGGCCATGGAAAGCCGCCGGCGCCGCGTCCCGGAAGCCGACCTTCTCGACGACTCGCCGCGAGGCCCCGTGCGCCGGCTCGATAATGGCCACCAGCGAGGCCAGCCGATGCGCGGTGAAACCCAGCGCCACCGCCCAACGCGCCGCCTCCGTGGCCAGGCCGCGTCCCCAGAAGCGGGTCGCCAGGCGGTAGCCGAGATGTACCTCCTGAACCCCATCGATGGTGTCATGGCTCAGGCCACAGAAACCCGCCAGCTCCCCGCTGGCCGTGTCGACCAGCGCCCAGGGGCCCAGGCCATGCTCGGCATAGGAGGCCCGGCACCAGGCGATAAAACGCCGCGTCTGCGCCTCGTCATGCACGCCGCCCAGCGAATAGCGCATCACCTCGGGGTCGGCGAGGATCGCTGCCAGGGCCGGTACATCACCGTTATCGAGCTCGCGCAGCCGTAGCCGCGGCGTCTGTGCTATCTCCATCACGCTCTCCTTGCGTCAGTGGCTGACCAGGCTACTCCGCTTCCAGGCCATCGAGCAGCTTGCCGAGCAGCCGGCTCAGGGTCTCCTGCTCCTCGCGGCTCAGGGCGGCGAGCAGGCGCGCCTCGTTCGCCACATGCCGGGGGATCAGCCGGTTCATCAGCGCGAGTCCCTCGTCCGTCAGCGAGACCAGCACGCCGCGGCGATCCTCGGGGTTGGGCGAGCGCCGAATCCAGCCCGCCCGCTCCAGGCGATCCAGGCGATTGGTCATGCCCCCGGAGGAGATCATCAGCGCCTCGAACAGCTGGGTGGGCGTCAGCGCATGGGGGGCCCCGGCGCGGCGCAGCGAGGCCAGCACATCGAACTCCCCCGCCTGCAGGTCATGCGCCTTGAAGAAGGCGTTCAGCCGCCCCTGGGTGATCAACTGGCTGGTCTTCAGATAGCCCACCACCTCCATCGGCAAGAGATCCAGCTCGGGCAGCTCACGCTGCCACTGGTTCACCGCCTGTTTCACTCTGTTCATCGATCGGCCTCGCCACTCTTGCCAATTATTAATCTCGATACTAAGATACTTCCAACAAAGTCACTTGATGAAAAGATACTTCATCACGAGCTATAGGAGTCGAATGATGACCAAGGTCACCGCCCCGCGCAAGGGATCCCCCCGCCCCGGCCTCCGGGCGCTCGGCTGCCTGCTGCTGGTGGGCAGCTTCCTCGCCCTGTCGCTGACGGTCGCCAAGCTGGCCGACGATGCCGGCGCCCCGCGGGTCAGCTTCCTGATGGTCGCCATGGCCGGCGCCGGCCTGGTGTTGATGGGCCTCGCCGCGCTACGCCGGCGGCCGCTGGCCTTCAACCGCCGCACCCTGGAGTATGCCCTGGTGGCCGGCGCCCTGCTGGCCCTGCCCAATGCCCTGGCCTTCGTGGCCATCCGCCATGTGGGCGCGGGCTTTATCTCGCTGAGCTTCGCCTTCCCGATCCTGATCACCTGGGTGCTGGCCGTCTGCCTGAAACTCGAGCGCCTGCGGCTGCTGCGTCTGTCGGGGGTGGTACTGGGACTCTGCGGCGGCCTGGTGCTGGCCGCCGCCAAGGCCAGCGGGATGAACGCGGCCCCGGGCTGGGCCCTGCTGGTGATGGCCATGCCACTGGTGATCGCCCTCGGCAACATCTACCGCACCCTGCGCTGGCCCGAGGGCGGCTCGCCGCTCTTCCTGGCGGCACTGATGCTGCTGGGCGGCGCCGTCACCCTGCTGCCCCTGTCGCTGGCCCTGGAGACCGGCCAACTGCCCGTGCTGTTCAGCCGTGAGGCCGTGCTGCGGCTGCTGGTGGTGGAGGCCACGGTCTTCACGGTGCTCTATCTCTTCTACTTCGTGTTGCAACGCCTCGCCGGCCCCGTCTACCTGAGCCAGATCGGCGCCGTGGCGGCCGTGGTGGGCACCCTGATCGCGGTACTGGCCCTCGGCGAGGCACCGCCCCCCAACCTGGGTCTGGCCGCCCTGCTGGTGGTCTCCGGCAGCCTGCTCTTCCAGCGCGGCGCCCGGGCCGCCACCCTCCCGACCGCGGCAACGACGACCTGAAGGCGTCACCCCGACGCCCACGACCCCAAGGAGTGATCATGACCCTTATCGACGCCCTCCACTGGCGCTACGCCGCCAAGCGCCTGACCGGCGCCAAGGTCCCCCAGGCCCAGGCCGACAGGATCCTCGAGGCGGTGCGCCTGGCGCCTTCCTCCTACGGCCTGCAGCCCTATTCCGTGCTGGTGATCGAGGACCCGGCGCTGCTCGAGCGCATCCGTCCGCTGGCCTTCGACCAGCCGCAGATCACCCAGGCCTCGCACCTGCTGGTGTTCGCCGCCTGGGCGTCCGTCTCGGAGGCCGAGGTCGACGACTTCCTGCGCCTGACCGCGGCGACGCGGGGCCAGCCCCTCGCCGACCTGGCGGGGTATCGAGACGCCATCCTCGGCACCATCCGGGGCTTCCCCACCGCGGAGGCACGCTTCCAGTGGGCCTGCCGCCAGGCCTATCTGGCGCTGGGCACGGCACTGGCGGCGGCGGCCACCGAGCGGGTGGATGCCTCGCCCATGGAGGGCTTCGACCCGGCGGCGCTGGACCAGTTGCTGGGGCTCGAGGCCCGCGGCCTGCGCAGCACCGCGCTCCTCGCCCTGGGCTACCGCGACGCCGAAGCCGACCGCCACGCAGGCCTCGCCAAGGTGCGCTGGCCCCGGGAGCGGCTGTTTATCCCGCTGCCGGCCAGCTAGCCGATTAAAGCGGGCCTCTCCGGGTCGAGGACTCGACAAGCGGTCACCGAGCGTCTAACTAGAGGGATGATCCCTGGATAACGCCGGCCCAGGAGGCCCCATGGCATACCCTATCACCCCCCAGCTGATGTTCGAGGGCGACGCCGAGGCGGCCATGCGCCTCTATACGGCCCTGTTCGACGACGCCGACATCGTCCGCCTGGAGCGTTACGGCCCCGGTGAGCCGGGCGCGGAGGGCGACGTCAAGCAGGCCGAGTTCACCCTCGGCGGACGCCGCTATCGCTGCATCGACAGCCCGGTGCCTCATGCCTTCACCTTCACGCCGTCGATCTCGCTGTGCGTCGACTGTGAGAGCCTCGCGGAGTTCGAGCGGCTGCGGGCGGCGCTCGCCGAGGGCGGCGAGACGCTGATGCCCCCCGACGACTACGGCTTCGGCGCCCGCTTCACCTGGCTCAATGACCGCTTCGGCGTCTCCTGGCAACTCAACCTGGCCCGTGAGGAGGGCACCCCATGACCTCTCCCCTGCCCCCCATCGTCTCCGCGGCGGAGTGGCAAACCGCCCTGGACGCCCAGATCGCCCGGGAGAAAGCCCATACCCGGGAGCGCGACCGACTCAGCGCCGCCCGCCGCCACCTGCCGATGGTCGAGGTGCGCAACGACTACGCCTTCGAGGGCCCCGATGGCCCACAGAGCCTGCTCGACCTCTTCGAGGGGCGCCGCCAGTTGATCGTCTACCATTTCATGTTCGGGCCCGACTGGGAGGCGGGCTGCGACGGCTGCTCCTGGGTGGTCGACGCCATGACCCACCCCGCCCACCTGCACGCTCGGGACACCAGCCTGGTGCTGGTCTCCCGGGCGCCCCTGGAGCGGCTCCAGCGCTACCAGGCCCGCATGGGCTGGCGGCACCCGCCCTGGGTCTCCTCCCTGGGCAGCGACTTCAACGTCGACATGGGCGTGACCAGCGAGGACGGCTGCGCCCCGGATACCGACCGCGGCGAGCGCCATGGCATCAGCGTCTTCCTGCGCGACGGCGAGCGGGTCTTTCGCAGCTACTTCACCGGCAAGCGCGGCGTCGAGTACCTGGGCAGCCTATGGAGCTACCTGGACCTGACGCCCTACGGCCGTCAGGAAACCTGGGAGGACTCCCCGGATGGCTGGCCCCAGACGCCGCCCTACACCTGGAACCGCCGCCACGACGAGTACGAGCCCTAAACGAAGCTAAGGCCACCCGCCGTGGCGAAGTGATCTACCCTGAACGGCACCTTGGCCGGATTTCTCCGGTGCGGATCTTCCCTGAGCGGAGGTAGGCCAGATGCAACCACGTATCACCCTGATCACCCTGGGCGTCGACGACCTGGAACGGGCGCTGCGCTTCTACCGCGATGGCCTCGGCCTGGCAACGCCCGGCATCGTCGGCGAGGAGTTCGAGGAGGGCGACGGCACCGTGGTCTTCTTCGACCTGCAGGGCGGGCTCAAGCTCGGCCTCTGGCCGCGGCGCTGCCTCGCCAATGACGCCAACCTGTCACTAGGGCCGCCGAGCGCCACCGAACTCAGCCTGGCCCACAATGTCGCCTCCCGGGAGGAGGTCGACGAGGTGATGGCCCAGGCCAGGCAGGCCGGCGCCACCCTCACCAAGCCCGCCCACGAGACCTTCTGGGGCGGTTATGCCGGTTACTTCCAGGACCCCGACGGCCACCTGTGGGAAGTGGCCTGGAACCCGGCCTGGGAACTCGAAGAATGAGAAGGAGCACGGAATCTCCATGAAGACCATCGGCCTACTGGGCGGCATGAGCTGGGAATCCACCGCCAGCTACTATCGGGCGCTCAACGAGGGCGTCAAGGCCGCCCTGGGCGGGCTGCATTCGGCGAAGCTGTGTCTCTATAGCGTCGATTTCGCCACCATCGAGCGACTTCAGCACGAGGGCAATTGGCAGGCGACGGCGGAAATCCTCTGCGAGGCGGCACGCTCAGTGGAAGCCGGCGGTGCCGACTTCCTGATGATCTGCACCAATACCATGCACAAGGTCGCTCCCGAGATCGGGGCATCGATCACCATTCCCCTCCTGCATATCGCCGACGCCACGGCGCAGCGCCTCGCGGCGGACGGCATCCGCCGCGTCGGCTTGCTCGGCACCCGCTTCACCATGGAGCAGGACTTCTACAAGGGCAGGCTCGCCGAAGGATTCGGTATCGAGGTGCTGGTGCCCGATGCCGAGCAGCGGGCACTCGTTCACGAGGTGATCTACGCCGAACTCTGTCAGGGGCAGGTAGTCGAGGCTTCGCGGCGACGCTATCTCGAGATCATCGCTGCATTGCACGAGCGGGGCGCCGAGGCGGTGATCCTCGGCTGCACCGAGATCGCCCTGCTGGTTCAGCAGGCCCATACCCCGGTGCCGCTTTACGATACCACGGCCATTCACGCCGAGGAGGCCGTCAAATGGGCCCTCCAGGTGCCACCGAACGCATACCAGTCATGACGAAAGCAGACTCCCTCGAGCGCGCCATCCATGAGCGGGTGATGCTGGTGCCCTACGACCCGGCCTGGCCGGGCCGTTTCGCCGCCGAACGGGCGCGCCTGCTGGGCCGGTTTCCCGATACCCTGCGCGGGGTGGAGCATATCGGCAGCACCGCCGTGCCCGGCCTGCCCGCCAAGCCGATCATCGACCTGATGGCCGGGGTCGACTCCCTGGCGGACGCCGACGCGCTGATGGCGCCGCTGCTCGAATCGGGCTACGTCACCTCCGCCGAGTTCAATGCCGCCCTCACCGACCGCCGCTGGCTGATGCGCCATGCCGAGGGCCACCGTACCCACCACCTGCACCTGGTGGTCCACGATGGCCGCCTGTGGCGGGAGCGCCTGGCCTTCCGCGACGCCCTGCGCGCCGACCCGGCCCTGGCCGAGCGCTATGCCCTGCTCAAGGCCGAACTGGCCGCCCGCCACCCCGACGACCGGGAGGCCTATACCCGGGCCAAGGGCCACTTCGTGCAGGGGGTGCTCGGGCCAGCCTGCTGCGGCTGAGCGGCGCCCCAGGGCGTCATGCCCTCACTTTTGCCATTCGCTGGGCGGTATGCGCTGCAGATGCAGATGGCTGACCAGCCGGATGGTGGGACGGATCAGGAACTGGAAGCTGCCAAGGATGAACATCCACACCGCCAGTGTCTCCTGGCTTGGGTACAGGAAGAGAATGCTTCCGACCAGGAACCAGATGGCGATGCAGAAGTCGTTGGCGATGCTCAACGTCTCGTAGCGGCGGCGGATCACCAGTTCCTCGTGCCCCAGGCGCAGGGTCAAGGGGTCGTCGAGGTGAGTGCGGGGGGAAGAGGGCGTCGTCATCGGTTCTCCTTTACACGGCGGCGCGGGGGTCATTTCCTAGCCTACCAGCCGTTGCCACGATGACGCTTGCTTATCCCGGAGTTCCAGGCCTACCGCGGAGCGGGCGCGCCTCCCCCTCGACCAGGGACAGCCACGCCTGCGCCAGCCAGTCCCCGGCCCGCAGGATCTCGTCGTCGCGGGCCCCGGCATAGCCCAGCACCAGCCCCGGGCGTCCCGGCGCCGTCAGGTAGTAGCGTGACAGCGGCGACAGGGTGATGCCCTGTTCGGCCGCCCGCCTCACCAGCACTTGTTCGATGTCCAGGTCATCGAGCCAGGCCACCAGATGCATGCCGGCCTGCCCCTCCGACAAGGCGAGGCCCCGCGCCACGGCCGGCGCCAGCGCCCGGCGCAGCAGCGCCTGGCGCCCCCGGTAGCAGTCGCGCATGCGTCGCACATGCCGCGAGAAGTGACCGGCGGCGATAAACTCGGCCAACGCCGCCTGCACCGCGTACTGCCCCTCGCGATGCAAGCGGGCGTTGGCGCGCCGGAAGGGCTCCACCAGGGCCTCGGGCAACACCAGGTAGCCGAGCCGCAGTCCCGGATAGAGCACCTTGCTGAGGGTGCCGACATAGATCACCCGGGCCGCCTCGGTGAGCCCCTGGAGGGCGGCGATGGGACGCTGGCCATAGCGGAATTCGCTGTCGTAGTCGTCCTCGACGATCCAGGCGCCGTGGGCTTCGGCGGCCTCGAGCAGCGCCAGGCGCCGCGAGAGCCCCATGGTCACGCCACTGGGATACTGATGGGAGGGCGTCACATAGATCAGCCGGGGCGCGGCATGCCCGGGAGGCACGCGCTTAAGATCCAGGCCCTCGCCATCCACCGGGACCGGCACCATCTCGAGGCCGGCGGCATCGAAGCAGGCCTGGGCCCCGCCATAGCCGGGCTCCTCCATCCACACGACCTCCCCCGGATCACCGAGCATCCGCGCGATCAGCTCGAAGCCCTGCTGGGCCCCCTGCACCACGAGCACCTGCGCCGGGCGACAGCGCACCGAGCGCGACAGTCGCAGGTAGTCGCACAGCGCCTCGCGCAGCGCCGGCACCCCGCCCTGGGTGCGGTAATCCAGCCACGCCTCGGGGGCACGCTGCTGGTGGCGCCTGAGCAGCCGCTGCCAGGGCTCGCGGGGAAAACGATCGAGGGCCGGCACCCCGGGGGCGAAGGCGCCGTGATGATCGCCCGACGAGGCACAGAACCCCAGCAGTCGCTCGCCGCGCGCCGACAACGCGGCCTCCGGTGCCTCGCTCGGGACCTTCTCGGATAGCGCTTCGGATACCGCCTCGCCACGGCCGAACGGCAGGTCGGCGACGAAGGTACCGGCGCCGGGGCGGGTCTCCAGGAAGCCCTCGGCGACCAGTTGCTCGATGGCCTCCAGCAGCGTGTTGCGCCCCACGCCCAGGTCACGGGCCAGGCGGCGCGACGACGGCAGCCGGCAACCGCTGGCCAGGCGGCCCGCCTGTATCCAGGCCCGCAGCGCCCGATACAGGCGCCGGGCCAGGGGCTGGGAGGACGGCGTCATCAGTTCGATGCCCAGGGCCTCGCCGACCCAATCGGCAGGTAGCGCCACAACTGGTTCCATGATTTTCCCCATAACCGGACCTTATCAGGGAACCACCATGCCGCCAGACTCGAGCGCTGTCACTACCCCTGCGAGGAGATCACCATGCCTATCCGTCATGCCCGGCTCGCCGATGTCGAGGCCCTCGGCGCGCTGCTCGATGACTATCGGGTCTTCTACGGCCAGGCCTCCGACCCGGACGCCGCTCGCCGTTTCCTGGCCCGGCGCCTGGGGCTGGGCGATTCCCATCTATTGATGCACTGCGGCGACGACGGGGCGCCGCAGGGCTTCGTCCAGCTCTACCCGCTGTTCAGCACGGTGCGCCTGGCCCCGCTCTGGCGGCTCAACGACCTCTTCGTGGCCCCCCGGGCCCGCCACCGGGGCGTGGGCCGTGCCCTGATGCACGCCGCCCGCGACCTGGCCCTGGCCCATGGCGTCCGCCAGTTGACCCTGGCCACCCGGACCGATAACCACGCCGCCCAAGCGCTCTACGACGCCCTCGGCTGGCAACGCGACCGGGACTTTTATCACTACGCCCTGACCCTCGACTGAGGAAGCCCCCATGTACCGTCCCCGTGATACCCGCATGCCCCTGGACGAGGCCCAGGACCTGATCGATGCCCATGGCTTCGCCGTGCTGCTGGACGGCGGCCTGCAGGCCAGCCATCTGCCCCTGGTGCTGTCACGCGGCGAAGGCGAACTGGGCACCCTCTACGGCCATTTCGCCCGCGCCAACCCCCACTGGCAGGCGCTGGAGGGGCAGCGGGTACTGGCCATCTTCCAGGGCCCGCATGCCTATGTCTCGCCCCGCTGGTATGCCGCCAGGCCGGCGGTACCGACCTGGAACTATGTGTCCGTGCATGCCAGCGGCATCGTCGAGCGACTCGACGACGAGGCCACCCAGGCGGCCTTCGATACCCTGCTGGCCAAGTACGAGCCCGATCTGCTCGACGACGCGGAGATCCTGAGCGATGCCTATCGCCGGCGACTGCTCAAGGGGACCGTCGGCTTCCGGATCCGCCTGGACGATCTCCAGGGCAAGGCCAAGCTGGGGTTGAACCGCTCGCGGGAGGACCAGGCCGGCGTCCTGGCCGGGCTGGGCGCGAGCCCCGACCCGCTGGCCCGCCAGCTCGGGGGCTATACCCAGGGCTATACCGAGCGCTATACCCGGCGCCATCTCGAGGACGATCTCGGTAAGGAGAGTCAGGATGACCGCTGAAACCACCGGCGCCTCGTTCGGCGCCCTGACCCCTTTCGGCCAACCCATCGGCGACCCGGTGCCCGGCTGGGCGGGGGCGACCCCGCTGCCGGGTGCGCCCCTGGTCGGTCGCCGGGTCCGCGTCGAGCCCCTGGAGACCGGGCGCCACGGCGACGCCCTCTTCGCCACCCTGGGCCTGCCGGGAAAGACGCCCGGCGACGGCCCGCAGGCGCGCTGGGCCTACCTGGGCGGCGTCCCCTATGACGACCGGGCCGGGTTCGATGCCTGGCTGGCCTCACGGGCCGGCAGCCGCGACCCGCGGTTTCATGCCATCGTCGAACGGGCCAGCGGCCAGGCGCTGGGCCTGGCCGCTTACCTGAATAGCGTGCCCGAGCACGGCAGTATCGAGGTCGGCCACCTGCATTTCTCGCCGCGCCTGCAGCGCACCCCGGCCGCCACCGAGGCCATGACGCTGATGATGCGTCACGCCTTCGCCCTGGGCTACCGCCGCTACGAATGGAAGTGCGACGCCCTCAATGCGCCGTCGCGGCGCGCCGCCACCCGCCTGGGTTTTCGCTTCGAGGGAATCTTCCGCCAGCACCGGGTGGTGGCGGGACGCAATCGCGATACCGCCTGGTTCTCGATCCTCGACGGCGAATGGCCGGCCCTGGAGGCGATCCTCCGGCGCTGGCTGGCGCCGGACAACTTCGATGCCCAGGGGCGGCAGCGCCTCTCGCTGTCGGCCCTGACGGCGCGGTCGTCCGCTCACGGCTAGCCGTATCAACCTTCGCCCGGCGCGCCTCAGTCGCCCGGCGGGGCGGCCAGGGCCGACTCGGCGAACACCAGCAGGCCGAGCTCGGGTCGGTAGCCATGGATCTCGGTCACGTCGAGCGCCTGCAGGAAGGCCAGGATCCCCTCGCTGATCACCTGCCCCGGCACCAGCACCGGGAAGCCCGGCGGGTAGGGAATCACGAAGCTCGCCGAGACCACGTCACGGCCACCGCGCATCTCGGCCTGCAGCTCGCCGTTGTCGAAGCGCAGGTACTCGGTGTTCTCCTCGTCGTAGGCCAGGAAATAGGCCCGCCGAATGTCGCCCTCGGGCGTCTCGGTGCACTGCCGGAAGGCGTCATGGAAGCGGCTGAAATCCGGCAGCGGCGGCAGCTCCTGGGTCAGGGAGTGCACGCGGTGCTCGATGATCTTGCGCTCCGGCCGGCTGCTATCCTCCCAGCGGCTGTCGAACTCCTTGGCCAGCTTCATCAGCACGTCGAGCAGGTAGGCGATGGCGCCCCGGGAGGTGCCGATATTGGTCATGAACAGCACGGTGTTGCGCGAGGTCTTGTTGATCTGGATGCCGTACTTGTTCATCAGGTAGTCGTTCTTGAAGGTGTCGCCGTCGACCCCGGTCGCGCCGATGGCGATGGTTACCCGGGTCGGGTCGACCACGAACTCGTCCCGCGCCCAGGCCTCCTCCATCTGGTTCCAGCCGGTCACCGGGTCGTAGTAGGACTCGACCCCGGACTCGCGGTAGGCCTCGGGCACCATGTCGCTGTTCTTGAGCACCCGGAAGTACTTCTGCAGCAGCGGCTGGGTGTAGAGCTGCTCGCGCAGCGACAGCGCCGTCTCGACCTGGGCGTGCACCAGCTCGAAGCCCTCCATCTCCGCCTGCATCCGGCCCACGTCCAGCGACGCCACGATCTGGTAGTTGGGCGAGGTCGACGTATGGGTCATGTAGGCCTCGTGGAACGGCGCCTCGACCTTCTGGCGGAAGTCCTGGTCCCAGACATGGATCATCGAGCCCTGGCGCAGCGAGGTCAGGGTCTTGTGGGTCGAGTGGGTGGCATAGGTACGGATGCGCACCTCATCGGGGTCGGGCAGCAGCCGGCGATCGAGCCAGGTGGCGTCATCGTCGGGGTCGAGCCGGTCGAATTCGGCCTTCCAGGCCGCATACTCCGCGCGGTAGGCCTCGCTGCGATAGCGATCGCGCAGGGTCCGGGCGGCGTGCATGGCGGTGCGTGGCCGGTAGGTGGGGTTGAAGGTGGCGAAGGCGAACCAGGCCTCGTCCCACAGGAACACCAGGTCGGGCTTGATCGCCAGGCACTCCTCCATCACCCGGCGCACGTTGTAGACCACGCCATCGAAGGTGCAGTTGGTCAGCAGCAGCATCTTCACCCGGTCGAGCTGGCCGGCGCGCTGGTAGGCCAGCAGGGTCTTCTTGATCTCGTGCAGCGGCACGGCGCCGTACATGGAGTAGTCGTTGAGCGGATAGGAGTCCAGGTAGCTGACGTGGGCCCCGGCCAGCACCATGCCGTAATGGTGCGACTTGTGGCAGTCGCGGTCGACCAGCACGATGTCGCGGGGCTTGACCAACGCCTGCACCACGATCTTGTTGGCCGTCGAGGTGCCGTTGGTGACGAAGAAGCTCTGCCGCGCGCCGAAGGCCCGGGCGGCGTATTCCTGGGCCTTCTTGATCGGCCCGTAGGGCTGCAGCAGCGAGTCGAGCCCGCCGGAGGTGGCCGAGGTCTCGGCGAGGAAGATATTGATGCCGTAGAAGTCGATCATCTGCCCGGCCCAGTGGGAGCGGGTCACCGACTTGCCCCGCGAGATGGGCATGGCGTGGAAGACCCCGGTGGGCTTCTTGCTGTACTCGCGCAGGGCATCGAAGAAGGGGGTGCGGTAGCGACTGTCGATGGCCCGCAGGATGGTGTGATGCTGCTCGATGTAGTCGGTCTCGCGGTAGAAGATGCGGTTGAAGTAGCGGATATCCTGGCTCGCCGTGGCCTCGACGTCACCGCTGGTGACCAGGAACTGGTCGATCTCCGGGCGCAGCTCGTGAATCATGCTGCTCAGCAGGATGCTGCGTTCGGCCTCGGTCTGGGTCTCCAGCTCCTTCTCCGACAGGCCCTCGAGGTAGTTGCGCAGGGCGCTGAGGTTGTACTTCGACTTGTAGGGGAACTCGTAGCGGATCAGGCAGGCCTGGATATTGGGGTTGACCAGCACCGCGATCAGCGCGTCCTCGAAGCTGCGTACCGTGACCACGTCGTAGACGAACCTGTCCTCGGGACGGCGCATGTTGCGGAAGGCCTCGCGGACCACCTCCTCCTCCTGGGTCGAGAGGTTGTCGACGATCAGCAGCTCGAAGTAGGGCTGGGCCGAGCTGTTCGAGGCCGGGTGGCCGCGCCTGAGCTGGGCCAGGGCGTCGAGGGCCTCCAGGTCCTCGGCGTCGGCGTCGGTCTCGCTGAGATCGACGTGGCGACGCCGGTAGGATTCGCTGATCAGCGCCCGCACCAGGCGCTTGACCACCTTCTCCAGCAGCACGTACTCCTCGCGGTCGAACAGCGTCCAGAGATGGCGGAAGTCCTCCTTGGAGGGGAAGGCATGGTAGTCCTCGACGATCTCCAGCCGCGTCAGCTTGACGTCGATGGCCTTGATCAGGTTCTTCGTCCGGCTCTCATCGTCCAGTCTCACCAGGATGCCGAGGTCACGCTTCAGGGCGTTCCAGGTATCGGCGCGCAGCTGGGAGATCTTGTGGTAGAACCCCAGCGCGGTATAGGGCGTTTCGGTTTGCGTCGATTCTTGCATGGCGACACCCCTCTAAGTCGTTGTTCTGCGGTGCTCGGGCTCAGCCGGGATAGAATTCGCGCGTGCCATAGCGCACGGTGATCCGTTCCTCGGGGAAGTCGTCGAAGGTCAGGTCCAGGTGCAGGCCCGGCCAGTGGAACTGGGCGCGCCCCGCCACGGGCCGGTAGACGGCGGTATAGACCGTGCCCAGGCCGCGGCCGTAGTCATGCCGGAACAGCGGCGGCGAGAAGAAGGCCGAGACCAGGCGCTCCTCGGTGGTCGCCGCATCGTTGACCAGGATCGACAGCTGGCGCTCGCGAATCAGCGTCTCCGAGGCCAGGGCATGGGCATACCACTCGATCTTCTTCTGGTGGTTGGTGGCCACCGGCACCCGCCGAATGCTGGCGCGGTGATCCGGGGCGATCATCGCCGTGACGTAGCGCCCGGCGCTGTCGGCCACGGTGATGTTGTAGGCCATATGGGTCGGCACCCGGGCCAGTACCTCGGCGGCCTGGGGCACGCTGTCGCAGAACTCCAGGATATAGCGCAGGATGATCGGCGCGCCGAAGCCGTCACCGACCACCTTGCGCCCGCCGAAGGCCAGCGACACGGCGAGCCCCCGGTCGTTCATGCCGTCGAGCACACCCCACAGGCAGTCGGACATGGCGATCACCCGCCGGCCGTTCCAGCAGGTATGCAGGATGCTGCCCTCGCACAGCTCCGGCGGGTAGTCATAGTTGCGCGCCAGTACCGTCGCCCCCGGCCGGGCCAGCACCGCCTGGGAGCAGCCGGTAATATAGGCCGGCGGACGATAGAGGCTGAGCAGTCGCGAGCTGAGATCCCCGCCACCGGCCAACTCGCAGAGCGTTCGATAGGTGTCCAGCAGCTCCGGCATATGACGGCGCAGGGCGTTGTAGCAGGCCAGATACCCCGGCCGCTCGCGCTCGCCCTCGCTCAGGTACCACCGCTCGTAGGCCGGCCAGTGGTAGTCGAATAACGACTGCCACTTCGGGCCCGGCGCCTCCTCGTGCACGGTGCGAAAAACCAGCGTCTTGTCCATGGCGTTCTCCGCCCCGCCACCCCCGGGCGGCGGGGCCGCACCCCCACTCAGAGAATCTTGAAGTTACCGCCGCCGACGGCGTGGCTCACGGCGACCTCTTGCACCACCGGGTCCTGCAGCGACTGGCCGGCGTACTGGCCGCGAATGCCGTCGATCCAGGCGCGGGCCCGCTCGGTGAGCCGGAAATCGTCGTCCATCAAGCGCCCGCGGGTAATCAGGATGCCGAGGTCGGCGCCCTCGTAGCGGAAGTCGCCGGTACCACTGATACGCAGGAAGAAGGCCTCCTTGTCGTTCTCGGCGGCGTGGGGATGATAGCTGTAGTGGTCATAGCCGATGCTGCCGTCGTCGTTCATCCGCCAGACGCCGGACGCCGGCGCCGCGGTGAGCAGGTCGACGCTCTCGTCGGTGTGCTTGATCACCAGCTGGCTCCAGCTGTCGACGCTGTCGGGGTGCGACCAGCGCTCGTTGATCTCGTCGATATCCAGGTCGAAGTCGAGCTCGGAGAACTCCAGCAGGTGGAAGAGGAACAGCGGGATGTCGGAGTGGGCGAAGGCCGCCACGTTGGTTAGCGAGCTGGCGCCGGTGACCCGCGGGTTGAGCTCGCCCAGGTAGACCTCATGGGTATCCATGTCGATCAGGAAATCGAGCTCGAAGTAGCCCCGGTAGCCCTCCTCGCGCAGCGCCTCGCCGAACTTGAAGGTGTACTCGCGGGCCTTGTCGCGGACCTCCTGGGTGAAGGCCCCGGCGAACATCTCGTTGCCGCACCAGCCGCCCTTGTAGGGGGTCAGCGACTTGAAGCCCACCAGTTCGGTCATCAGCGGCCCCACCACGGTGCCGCAGCGGGTGGCACAGGCCTCGATGGCCGAGCCGCGGCAGTTGATGCGCTTCATGATCTTGACCTCGGGCTCGGCCTCGATCTCCTCGGCATGCTTGTAGTAGTCGTCCTCGCTGGCGATGAAGAAGGTGGTATGGCCGGAATCGCCGAAGGCGGTCTGCACCACCAGATCACTGCCAAGCTCCTGGCTCACCTCGCAGAGTTCCTGGTAGCTGCCCACCCTGGCCAGCACATTGGGCACGCTGGGCACGCCGGCCTTGTTGCCGATGCGCACCGTCTCGATCTTATTGTCCATCCGCGAGCGCAGCGCCGCCGGCGGGAAGGCGACGCGCAGCCCCAACTGCTCGCAGACTTCCTCGGTGTGCTCGTCGAACATCAGGAAGGTGGCCACGCCGGCGTTGTCGCCGTCGGCCCGGGATTGGATGAAGTCGATGACCTCCTTGTGCTCGAGCAGGTAGTTGTTGATGTCCTCAATGCTCTCGAAGTCGCGGGGGAACTTCTCCCGGGGCACGAAGACGTTGCGCTGGCGCCCCTCGAAGCAGTCGATGTAGTTGATATGGCGGAAAGCGCCCACCCAGTCACCGATACCGAGCAGGTTGAAGTTGGTGGCCGAGATAAAGTAGATGGGCTCCTTGTTGTTGCGGAAATGGCGGCGGACGTCAGCGATGGAGGTGATCTTGGTCATTGTTGTCACTCCCTGAGTGTCGGCTGGGGCCCCTATTCCCTCGGCGGAGGCGGGCCCTTCGGACGAGGACGCGCCGGCGGAACCGGCGGCCGTGGACGGGGCAAACAGGCGACGCAGGGCATCAAGGATTCGGGTCAGCATGGGAAGTCCTCATTCCGTGGTTCCGTGGGCGCCTGTCCATGGCGAGTCAGTAGTCCTCGATATCGATGCGCTGTGGCTTGGCGAGCGGCCCCAGGGTGTCGAGGAAGGGCGGCGTGCCGTTCTCGGTTCGGTACACCGAGAAATCGACGCGCCGGTCGCGGAAGCTCTTGAGCGGTTGACCGAGACCGCGCAGGCCGGTCTCGCGCTCGCGACGCACCCGATTGAGATCCACCTCGATGGGCATGATCTCCTCGCCGGTGCCGGCCTGGTGGATGACGTCGCCGGAGGGCCCCACCACGATGGAGCGGCCGTTGCCGATGGCGCCGGCGCCGTTGATGTCGAAGAAGTAGCACTGGTTGACCGCGGCATTGGTGCGGGCGATGGCCAGCTCGATATCGCGGTCGATGGTATCGGTCATGGTGGGGTGCAGGATCACCTCGGCGCCCATGGCGGCGAGCGTGCGGGTGGTCTCGGGGAACCACATGTCGTAGCAGATGGAGACCCCGAAGCGGCCGACGTTGGGCACGTCGAAGGTGACGAACTCGCTACCGCTTTCCACGCCGGCCTCGTAGGGACGGAAGGGGAACATCTTGCGATAGCGTGCCACCACCTGACCCTGGGGGTTGATCACCGAGAGGGTATTGTAGGTGGCGCCTTCCACTTGCTCGAACATCGAGCCGGGAATCAGCCAGATGCGATGCTTTTCGGCCAGTTGACAGAACATCGCCTCGGCATTGCTGGGCAGGGGCTGGGCGTGGTGGGGCGAGGCCCCCATGGGCATCAGCTCGCTGAACAGCACCATCTGTACCTGGGGGAAGCGGCTCATCAGCACGTCGACCCGGTGGCGCATGGCCTCGGTATTATCGCCGTGGTGCAGGGCGTGCATCTGGACCCCGGCAATCGTGAAGTAGGACATGGCGGTCTCTCTATGTGGGGCGATCTCGAATCATTCAGGCTAGGTCCAACCGGCCGGCGCCATCGGATTCAACGCCGGAGGGATCGCCCGGCAGCGGTGAGTCATGGCCTCACCTCATGTCAACTTTATCCCATGCTCGTACAGAATAATAAACGATAAGAGTCCGGAGCCGGGGCGACCGCCTCGGGCCGCCCCGGCTCGGTCACTCGGCCGTCGCCAGCAGGCTGGCGTTGCCGCCCGCGGCGGTGGTGTCGATGCACAGATGGCGTTCCAGTACATAGCGTTCCGGCGCGATGGCCTGGGTCTCGAGCGACACGATGGGGCCGTCGCGCTCGGCGAGTGCGAGGCGCAGTTCGCGGGTCCAGTCGCTGGCGCCGGCGGCGGCCACCGCCGCGATGCCCTGGACCGCGCTCAGCGTCTCGGCCGAGACGCTGCCGTCGAGCGCGGCGACGGGCGCCCCGGCCTCGATCAGCGGCCGCACGGACTGCTTCGCGTCTGGCGCGACGAGCACCGCCGCACAGCCCGCGCCGAGCGCCTGCGCCGCCTGGGCAAGGGCGATATCGAGGGTGGGCCCGAGGCAGAGTACCGGTCCCTTCGGATACATCGACAGGCGGTTGCTTTCCCCCGTCGGTCCCGGCAGCGTCTGCGGCGTCAGGTCCAGGGCCGCGGTCTCGTTGAGCGCCTTGCGGGTCAGGCCACTCTTGCCGGAGAGCGCCTTGCGCAGCACCTCGACCCGATCGGGTCGCGCCGCCCAGTTGCGTGCGTCAAGACCGTCGAGGGCCGACTGGAGATCGCCGAGGGTCACGGCCTCGCCCTGGGGCGCCTCGTGATGCTCGGCGGCGGCGGTGCGGCGGAAGCGGGTGACGTAGAGCGGGCCGCCGGCCTTGGGCCCGGTGCCCGAGAGGCCCTCGCCGCCGAAGGGCTGGGAGCCGACGATGGCGCCGATCTGGTTGCGGTTGACGTAGATATTGCCGACATGCACGCGCTCGACGATCTGCTGCACGCGGTCGTCGATGCGGGTGTGCAGGCCGAAGGTCAGGCCGTACCCCCGCTCATTGATCGCGTCGACCACCCTGTCGATGTCCCGTGCCTTGAAGGTGGCCAGATGCAGGATCGGGCCGAAGATCTCGCGCTCGAGATCCTCGATACCCCCCACCTCGACCACGGCCGGGGTGACGAAGGTGCCGACATCCGGCGCGGGCAGCGTCTTCAGCACCTTGCCAGCCTTTTTCTGCGCCGCCACATAGGCGCCGATGTCGGCCTGGGCCTCGGCGTCGATCACCGGCGAGACGTCGGTATCGGTGTTCCAGGGATCGCCGATGGTGAGGGCGTCCATGGCGCCGTCGAGCATCGTCAGCAGCCGCTCGCACGCCTCTTCCTGGACATACAGCATCCTCAGCGCCGAACAGCGCTGGCCGGCCGACTGGAAGGACGAGATCAGGATGTCGCGTACCGCCTGCTCGGTCAGTGCCGTGGAGTCCACGATCATGGCATTCAGCCCACCGGTCTCGGCGATCAGCACCGCATCCGGTCCGGCATTCTGCGCCAGGGCCTTGTGGATGATCTGCGCCACCTCCGTCGAGCCGGTGAAGCAGACACCGGCGATCCGCGGATCGCTGGTCAGCGGCCCGCCCACCGTCGGCCCGTCGCCGGGCAGCAATTGCAGCGCCGCCTCCGGCAGGCCGGCCTCGCGCATCAGTTCCACGGCACGGGCGGCGATCAGCGGCGTCTGCTCGGCGGGTTTGGCGAGCACCGCGTTGCCCGCCGCCAGCGCCGCGGCGATCTGACCGGTGAAGATGGCGAGCGGGAAGTTCCAGGGGCTGATGCAGACGAAGATGCCGCGGGGGCTGCCGGGCTCCTCCGCCTCCAGCCGCTCGCCCTCGTTGGCGTAGTAGCGCAGGAAATCCACCGCCTCACGCACCTCGGCGATGCCATCGAACATCATCTTGCCGGCCTCACGCGTGGCGATCACGGTCAGCTCGGCGATGTGCTCCTCGTAGAGGTCGGCGGTGCGGCGCAGCACCTCGGCGCGCTCGGCCACCGGGCGGGCCGACCAATCGCGGTAGCCCTCCTCGGCGGCGTCGAGGGCGGCCGCCACCTCGGCCGGAGTCGCCTCATGCACCTGGCCGACCAGGCGCGAGCCGTCGGCGGGAGACAGGGCATCGCGGGCCGGGCCCTGCGGTGCCGGGCTTCCCGCCAGCATGGGCGCGGCGGTCCAGGTGGCGTCGGCGAAGGCCTCACGGGCCGTCAGCAGCGGCAGGATCGAGGCGGGTTCGTTGATCCGGAAGCCGCGGGAGTTCTTGCGCTCGGGGGCGAAGAGCTCGCCGGGCAGGCGGATCGATGGGCTGGCGATGGCATCGCCCAGGCGCCGCATCTCGGCTACCGGGTCGCGTGCGACCTCGCTCGTGGGAATCGAGTCGTCCACCACCTGGTTGACGAACGAGGAGTTCGCCCCGTTCTCCAGCAGGCGGCGCACCAGATAGGCTAGCAGGTCACGATGCGCACCGACCGGTGCGTAGATACGGCATCGCGTGCCCTCGGTCTGCTTGACGATCTGATGCAGCGACTCACCCATGCCGTGCAGGCGCTGGAACTCGAAGCTGTCCTTGTCGTCGCCCGCCATGGCCACCACGGCGGCGCAGGTATGGGCGTTGTGGGTGGCGAACTGCGGATAGATGCGGTCGCGCCGGTCGAGCAGCAGCTGCGCGCAGGCCATGTAGCTGACATCGGTGTTGACCTTGCGGGTGAAGACCGGGAAGGTCTCGACGCCCATTTCCTGGGCCAGCTTGATCTCGGTGTCCCAGTAGGCGCCCTTCACCAGCCGCACCATGATCTTGCGGTCGAGCCGCTCGGCGAGGTCGTAGAGGGTCTCGATCACCGGCGCGGCGCGGCGCCCGTAGGCCTGCACCACGACCCCGAAGCCGTCCCAGCCGGCGAGACCGGGGTCGGAGAGCAGCGCCTCGATCACGTCGAGGGACAGGTCCAGCCGGTCCTGTTCCTCGGCGTCGATATTGAAGCCGATATTGGCCTTGGCCGCCTGCTTCGCCAGTTCCAGGGCGCGCGGCACGAGCTCGGCCATCACCGTGTCGCGGTGGGTGGTTTCGTAGCGCGGATGCAGCGCCGAGAGCTTCACCGAGATGCCGGGACTGGAACGCACGTCGCCCTTGGCCTGCTTGGCGATGGCGGCGATCGCCCTGGCATAGGCCTGGTGATAGCGCACCGCATCGGCGTCGGTACGCGCCGCCTCGCCCAGCATGTCGTAGGAATAGGTGTAGCCCTGCTTCTCGAGCTCGCGGGCCTGCTTCATGCCCTCCTCGATGGTCTGGCCGAGCACGAACTGGCGGCCGAGGACCTTCATCGACTGACCGACCGCGGTGCGCACCACCGGTTCGCCCATCCGGCGCACCAGGCCGCGCAGCGCCCGCACCGGGCCCTTGGGATCGTTGTCCAGCACCTTGCCGGTCAGCATCAGCGCCCAGGTCGAGGCGTTGACCATCGAGGAGGACGACTTGCCCAGGTGCGCGCCCCAGTCGGAGGGCTCGATCTTGTCGTGGATCAGGTCGTCGATGGTCTCGGCGTCGGGTACGCGCAGCAGCGCCTCGGCCAGACACATCAGGCCGACGCCCTCGGCGGTCGAGAGCCCATATTCGGCCAGGAACGCCTCCATCATCGAGGGCGAGGTCTCCTTGCGCACGCGTTCCACATAGTGGGCGCCGACCTCGGCCACCTTGCGGCGATCCTCCTCCGACAGCCTGATACGCTCGACCAGCCCACGCAACACCGTGGCCTCGTCGACCGCATAGTGGGCGCGGACGCGCGCCCGTGACTCGCTCAGGGTGTCATGGTGGCGCCTGGTTACGTCGCTCATAATCGATCTCCTTGCTACCCGAGACACGGTGTCGATGCGCCGGTTCGGAGGTTGTCGTTGTTGTCGAAGGCCATGTATGTAGCTTAGGCGTCCCGACTCGGATTGCGCCCACCGTCTACGCCGCCAGGGTGCCGACACCGAGTTCCGCGGTGGCCATGCCCATGCCCTGAAACAGGATGATCTCGCCCTTGGCGGTACCTCCGCCGACGCCACTCAGGGCCTCCCGGGGTAGCGCCGCGGTCGCTTGCCCGGCGTCGAGATTCATGCCAACCTCGTTTCAACGTTGCTGATACCCCCCAGTCTAGGCAGAGCCTCAACCGGACTCTTGACCCAGACTCCTGAGACGTTGCTCGAGACTCCGCACTCTTGCTGCCCGAGGAAACCCCATGTCCCAGACCCTGGCTCGCTGCAACCGCATTGCACGCCACTCGGGAGAGCATTGCCATTCCTATCCGCAACTGCTGCTGGGCTGGCGCGGCGTCCTGGACATTGAATTCAGCCCCGGCGGAGAGCATCTCGAGTTGGGCCAGGCGGCGATCCTGCCGCCCAGCGAGCGTCATCTTTTCCGGGGAAGCGACGACAGCTGCGAGATCCTGGTCATCGATCTCGACACCGATGACCCCTGCCTGGCCTCACTGGAGCAGAGCTGCACCCTGCAGCTGCGCGAGTCCCTGTTCGCGACGCCCAAGACTCTCAGCCTGCCGCCCACCTTGATCCCCATGGTGGAGCTGGCCACCCGCCAGTTGAAGGCGGACAAGTCCACGGCGCAGTCCGCCCTCCTCAACCACCAACTGGCGATCCTGTTCGTCAGCCAGCTCAGTGAGCTACTGGCGTTGGGGAGTACGCAGACCCGAGGCCAGGGGCGACTCTCCGCGACACTGCTCGATAGCCTGATCGACGAGCGCCTGACGACGCCCCCCGACAACCAGTTGCTGGCCGATGCCTGCCATCTCAGCCAGAGCCAACTCCACCTGCTCTGCCTGCGCGATTTCGGCGTCACCCCGCAGCAATATGTCATGAACCGTCGCTTGCTCTGGGCGCGTTTCTGGTTGCGCGAGACGCCGCGCCGGGTGAGTGAGATCGCCTTCGACCTGGGCTTCTCCGGGGTGTCGAGCTTTTCCCGGGCCTATCGGCGCAGGATGGGTTATTCACCGAGTGAGGAGCGCAAGAGCGCCATGGATCCGGGTGGGGTCAGCGCGACGCCCCTGCCTGGCCGGATTGCATAGGGTCGCCCGCACCCGCCAGCGAGAAAGAGCCAGCGAGAAAGAAGAGCAAGCGTCACGCCGGACCACGATGGAACGGGGCGGCTCGGCGTGGCCGCCTTCAGCGCTGGAAACGCGTCACCCGATAAGGCTCGAGGTCCAGCGCGGGGGGCTGCCCCCTCACCAGGGCGCCGACGAGTTCGGCGGTGATCGCCGCCTGGGTCAACCCCAGGTGCTGATGGCCGAAGGCGAAGTGCACCGCCGGGTAGTCCGGATGGGTATCGATCACCGGCAGGGAATCGGGCAGGGTCGGGCGGAAGCCCATCCACTCCTCGGCGCCCTCATCGAGGCCGCTGGGATCGCTCAGCAGCGCCTCGGCATGATGGCGCAGCGACGCATAGCGGCGCTCGACCGGCGGCAACGCCAGGCCACCGAGCTCGGTGAAACCGACCACCCGCAGGCCGCAACGCATCGGCGTCATCACGAAGCGTCGCTCCGCCGAGCCCACCGGTTGACGCAGCGCCTGGCCGCGCTGGGGCAGCGTGAGGTGATAGCCGCGCTCGGTCTCCAGCGGGATCGACAGGCCGAGCCCGGCGGCCAGCCGGTGGCTCCAGGCCCCCGCGGCGACCACCACCCGATCCGTGTTCCACGCCCCCGCATCGGTATGCAGCCGCACGCCTTCGCCACGCGGCTCGAGGCGCTCCACCGTCGTCTGGCGGATCACCCCGCCACGGGCCTCGAAGGCCGCGGCCAGGCGCCGCACCAGGGCATAGGGGTCGCGCACCTGATGGGCACCGGGGAAGTAGAGCCCGTGGCTCAGCTCCCCCGTCAGTCCCGGCTCGCGCCTGCGTAGCGCCGCCGCCTCGAGCCACTCCACCTCATATCCCCAGCGCCGCAGGTGGGTCATCTGCGCCTTGGCCGCCGCCCGGCCCCGCCCGGATTCCCAGACCAGCAGATACCCCGAGGCCAGCAACTCCTCCTCGGCGCCGATATCGCCCAGGCAGCGCCGCCAGGCGGCCACCGCCGCCCCGTTCAGGGCCGCCAGTGCCTGGCGCCCCTTGGCGACCCGGGCGGGACCGGCGGCGGCGATAAAGCGCATCAGCCAGGGTGCCAGCCGCGGCAGGTAACGCAGCGGCAGGGCCAGGGCCCCGTGGGGGTCGAGCCACAGCCGTGGCGCCTTGCGCAGGGTGGCCGGCGTCGACAAGGGATCGATCAGCTCGGTGGCCAGGAAGCCGGCGTTGCCGTAGGAGGCGCCCTCCCCCGGCCCCCGGGGATCGAGCACGCTGACCCTATGCCCCTGGCGTTGCAGGGCCAGCGCGGTGGTCATGCCGATGACACCCGCGCCGATCACCGCGATGCGATCCCCTCCTTCACCTCGGGTCATTCGCGTTCCTCCGCCGCGGGCATGGGCTGGGCATCGGCGGCCTCCTCGGGCTCGGCGCGCCGGGAGAACCAGCCGAGCTGGGCATAGAGGATGCCGATCACCGGCGACAGCCAGCAGGCGAAGGCCAGCGGGATATACAGCAGCTGGCTGAAGTCACCCGCGGCCACGCTCAGCCCCAGCGCGCCCATCACGAAGGCGCCGCCGGCGTTCCACGGCACCAGCGGCGAGACCAGGGTGCCGCCCTCCTCGATGGCCCGGGCCAGGTTCAGCCGCGAGTAGCCCATCTGGTCGTAGGCGGGCTTGTACATGCGCCCCGGCAGGGCGATGGACAGGTAGACGTCACCGGATACCACGTTGGTGGTGATGGAGGTCAGGATGGCGCTGGTCTGCAGCCCCCGGAAGCTCTTGAGACGCTTCATGATGGTCCCGACGATGGCTTCCAGGCAGCGGGTGCGCTCCAGGGCGCCGCCGAAGGCCAGGGCGAACATCATCAGGGTCACCACCCAGGTCATCGAGGTGACGCCGCCGCGGTTGAGCAGGCTATCCAGCGTCTCGCTGCCGGTGGCGATGGAATAGCCACCGTGGGCGAAGGTCAGGGCATCATGGAAGGACGCCCCCTGGGTCAGGATGGCGACGCCGCCGCCCAGCATCACCCCGGTGAACAGCGCGGGGATCGGCGCCACCTTGAAGAAGGCCAGGCCTATGACCACCACCAGCGGCAGCAGTTGCCAGACGCCCATCGCGAAGTTGTCGGCCAGCCCCTGCTTGATGACCTCGATGCGCTCGAGGGAATGCCCCACCCCGGCCTCGGCGCCGCCGACGACCCAGTAGATCGCCAGGGCGATCAGCATGGCGGGGACGGTGGTCGGCATCATGTAGCGGATATGCTCGAAGATATTGGTCTCGGTGACCGCCGGCGTCAGGTTGGTGGTATCGGACAGCGGCGAGATCTTGTCGCCGAAGAAGGCCCCGGAGACCACGGCCCCGGCGGTCCAGTAGATGGGCACGCCGAAGGCATCGCCGATACCGATCAGCGCCAGGCCCACGGTGCCGACGGTGGTCCAGGAGGAGCCGATGGACAGCGAGACCATCGAGCACATCAGCATGGCGGCGGCCAGGAACCAGCTCGGGTCGATCAGCTCGAGGCCCAGATAGATCAGCATCGGCACGGTGCCGCTGGCGAGCCAGGTGCCGACCAGCATGCCGACGATGATCAGGGTACCGATGGAGGGCATCGCCACGTGCAGCACCTTGAAGGCGCCGGCCTCGATGTCCTTCCAGCGATAGCCCTGCAGCCAGCCCACCAGGGCGGTGATGGCGAAGCCGATGGCCAGCGGAATATGCGGGGTGAAGTCGTCGTAGTAGAAGATCTGCACGCCGAGCAGCGCGATGGTCAGCACGATGGGAATCAAGGCCAACGGCAGGCTCGGCACGGGGATCTCGGGGACGGCGTCGTCTTTCATCTTGCGTAACACTCCCGGGCGGGGTATGCCCCACCCTGTTGTCATTGTGTCAGGAGTCGAGGAACTGAAGCGGTCCGCCCTCCGCTCAGGACGGCGTGGCGCAGCGCTCGTAGGCCAGGATGGCCGCCGCCAGGTCCTCCACCGAGGCGCCCACCGACTTGAACACCGTGATGGCCTGCTGGGGATCCTCGAGCGCGCTGCGGCCGGCATGGCGCTTGCCGCACAGGTCGGGGAAGTCGGCCAGGATGTCGGACACCTGGATGACACCCGACTTCAGCGGATCGATCAGGTCGCCGGTCTCGCTCATGGCACCCTCACGGGTATCGACGAAGACCGCTCCGCGGCGCATCACCGCGTCATCGGCCTCGCGCATAAAGGGCGTGAAGCTGCCGACCAGGTCCAGGTGCGTGCCGGGCGACAGCCACTCGCCCCGGATCAGCGGATCGCGACTCAGGGTGGCGCAACTGATGATATCGGCCCGGCCGGCGGCCTCGGCCAGGCCGTCCTCCGGCACCGCCTCGGCATCGAGCCCCTCGGCGCGGAACTCCTCCGCCAGGGCCTGGGCAGATTCCTCGCGGATGTCCCAGATGCGCACCCGCCGGATCGGCCGAATCGCCCGGTGCGCCGGAATCAGCCGACGGGCCATGCGCCCGGCGCCGACCATCAGCAGCTCGCTGGCATCCTCGCGGGCCAGGTAGCGAGCCGCCAGGGCGGAAGCGGCCGCCGTGCGCCGGGCGGTCAGCTCATTGGCCTCGAACTGGGCCAGGTGGTGGCCGGTCCGCGCGCAGCTCAGCAGGTAATGGCCGGTGAGGCCGGGCAGGCCCCGGGCACTGTTGCCGGGGAAGACGTTGACCTGCTTGACCCCGAGGTACTTGCCCTCGATCCAGGCCGGCATCAGCAGCAGGGTGGCGTCCGGGTCGCCGGGCACCTGGAGATGGTGATGATGGCGCACCGGCGAGTGCACCGTCTGGGTGAAGACGTCATCCAGGGCCTCCACGAGGGCAGACCAGGGCAGGGCCTGGATCACTTGATCGGCATCGAGGTACATGACGGTCTCCGACTGGTTGGGCGATAGCCCCAGTCTACGGCGGCGCCCCCGCCTCCCCTTGACCGAGGCTCCGCAATCGTTACCCCAGACTCCTTTCAGCCCACCGGGTAAGCTTCACCGGGGGCGGTGCCGTCCTGGTGCGCGACATCCACGACGGGCCGCCATCGGCCCGGATCGAGATGTCCGACGAGACGACTTGAACCGTTCCTCCTCAGGCGTAGGGCAGGATAACGCTGACCTCGGTGCCTTCACCCGGGGTGCTGTCGATCTTCCATGCCGCGCCGTGGCGCTCGCAGATCTCGCGCACGATCGACAGTCCCAGCCCCGAGCCGTCGCCCCTGACGAGGCTGGCCCGGGTGCGGTAGAAGCGCTGGGTCACCAGGGGCAGTTCGTCTTCGGCGATACCCACGCCGCCGTCGATGACCGCCAGCCGCACGCCCTCCGGCCGAGTGCCGGCTACGATGCGTACCCGGCCCCCGGCCGGCGTGGCACGCAGGGCATTGTCGATCAGGTTGGACAGCACCCGGTCGATCAGCCCCAGGTCGGCATCGACCCGGGGCAAGGCCGGGTCACAGTCCACCGTCAGCGAGACGCCGGCCTGGCGGGCCTGGTGCTGGAACTTGCCGACGATGTCGTGGGCCAGTTCGGCCAGCGAGAAGGGCTCGCGTCGCAGCGGCTTGTCGTAGGCATCCAGGCGTGCCAGGGTCGAGAGCTGCTGGGCCAGGCGGGTCAGGCGGTCGGTATTGTCGAGGATCGCCGTCAGCATCCGCCGGCGCTCCTCGTCGACGCTCTCCGCCCTCAGCAACTGTTCGGCATAGCCGCGCAGCGAGGTCAGCGGGGTGCGGAAGTCATGGGACAGGTTGGCGACCAGTTCCCGGCGCTGATGGTCGGTCTCCTGCAGTGCCCGGAGCTGGGCCTCGATGGTCCCGGCCATGTCGTTGAAGGCGCGGGCCAGGCGACCCAGCTCGTCGTCGCCGGGGGTGGCGATGCGCTGGCCATGGTCCCCGTCGGCGAAGCGCTGCACCGCCGCGGTCAAGCGCGAGAAGCGCCGGGTCAACAGTGCGAACCACACCAGGCCGAAGCCCCCGGACACCAGCAGCGCCATCAGGCCGGCGGCCACCAGGGTGCGGAGGATGGAACTGGTACGCACCATGGCCACCATCGAGGCATAGCTGGCGTTGTCCAGGTCGACATACAGATAACCCGGGGGGCCACCGGCGCCGTCCGGCTCGCCGAGGCGAAGGCGCGCCACGGAGAACACCCCGGGCTGCCGTCCGCAGGGCGACAGCGCCAGCACCGGCAGCATCGGCTCGTCGCCCAGCAGGGTCTCCAGCGCCTGGGGGTCCACCCGTCGTCCCAGGCCGCAGGCCGGCTCGGCGTAATCGGCGATCACCCGCCCCCCTTCGTCGAGCACATAGAGCGACAGCGAGGGGTTGATCGAGACGATATGCCGGGCCATGTCCCGGGCGGCGGGGCTATCGAGGCCCTGGCGCAGCGCCGGCTGCATGACTCGGGCGAGGTTGTCGGCGAGGTCGACCTCCAGGCGCTGCTGGAGCTCGCGACCGAGCTGGTCGAACTGGCTGATGGCGATCCAGGCGGTGGCCACGCAGAGCAGCAGCAGGCTGGTCAGGTAGACCAGCGCAATGCGCGCATAGAGGCTGCGGCCCAGCCGCCCGCAACGGCGCAGCAGGCCGCTCATGAGTCCTCGCCGGGGGCGGGCGGGGCCTGGCACTCCGGCGTCTCGGCGAAACGATAGCCCACCCCCCAGACGGTCTGGATGAAGCGCGGCCTGGCCGGGTCGGCCTCAATCTTGTTGCGCAGGCGGTTGATATGGGTGTTCACGGTGTGGTCGTAGCCGTCGAATTCCTCGCCCCAGACGTGATCGAGCAGCTCGCCGCGGCTGAAGCTGCGTCCGGGATGACGAGCGAACAGCGAGAGCAGCGCGAATTCCTTGCCGGTGAGCTGGATCGGCCGGTCATCGAGGAGGACCCGGTGCCGGTCGGTATCGATGACCAGGGGGCCGCAGACCAGCGGCGGCGTGGCGACGATGCCGTCGTCGTTGGGCACCTGGCGCTGGCCACGGCGCAACAGGGCCTGGATCCGCGCCAGCAGGATCGGCATGGCGAAGGGCTTGGTGACATAGTCGTCGGCCCCGATCTCGAGCCCCACCACCACGTCGCGGATCGCCGCCTTGGCGGTGACCATCAGCACCGGCGTCTGGTTGTCCTGCCGGCGCAGGCGGCGGCACACCTCCAGGCCGTCGACCCCGGGCAGCATCAGGTCCAGCGTCACCAGATCATAGCGAACGCCCGCGGCCTCGGCGCCGAGCAGCGCCAGGGCCGCCTCGCCGTCGCGCACCCAGTCGCAGGCATAGCCCGCCGTCGCCAACGACTCGGTGAGCAGCTTGCCGATCTCGGGATTGTCCTCGACACAGAGGATTCGATAGCTCATCGCCAGACTCCTGCCTAGGCCGCTCTTCTCACCCTGACACCCTAACGGGCGGCCCGCTGGGCTGCATCACGAAACCCTCTCGAAACTATCACGAAACCCGATCGCCCACGTGACGCTTCCGTGAGGAATCGCCCCCGGCGCCCGGCTAGCCTAGCCCTTGCCGATCGGCAATCCGCCGGCGGCCGATTCCCGAACGGAGGATCCGACGATGCACACGCTTAAAACCCTTGAGCCCAAGCCCTTCAAGACCGCCCTGTTCGCCGCCCTGCTCGGTGGTGCCCTGCTGCTGCCGGGCGTCGCCCTGGCGGACGCCCCCATGGCCGGCGACGAGATGATGGAGGAGAGCACCATGATGGAAGAGGGCGCCATGCACGAGGAGGGCGACGCCATGATGGAGGAAGATTCCATGATGGAGGAAGACGACGCCATGCATGAGGAGGGCGACGCCATGATGGAGGAAGACGACGCCATGATGGAAAGCGACGACGCCATGTGAGGCTCGGCCCCGTCGGTCGGTGCCTCTCGCCTGAGCACTTCGCGCAAGGCTTATGTGAAGGGCATCGGCCGACCTCTCCCCGGGAGGTGATTCATGCGATTCCCGACCGTCTTCACCCGGCCCGCCACCCGCGATGGCGACCCGGCGCCGACCGTTATCCGGCGGCATACGCGCTTTACGCGCCTCTGGCACTGGGTGAACGTCATTTGCCTGATCGTACTGCTGATGAGCGGCCTGCAGATCTTCAATGCCCACCCGGCGCTGTACTGGGGCAAGGACTCGAGTTTCGACGCCCCGGCCCTGTCGATCCGAGCCATACGCAACGAGGAGGGCGAATGGCGCGGCATCACCCAACTCGGCGGCTACCGCTTCGACACCACCGGGGTGCTGGGCATCTCCGGTCCCGTCGACGCCCGCGAGCGACGCGCCTTCCCGGCCTGGGCCACCCTGCCCGGTCCGCGCTGGCTGTCGGCGGGACGCCAGTGGCACTTCCTGGCCGGCTGGCTCTTCGCGCCCCTGCTGATCGCCTATCTGCTCTACTTGGTGATCGGCGGCCACCTGCGCCGGCACCTGCTGCCACGCCGTGACGAGTGGCGACGCCTCGGCCAGACCCTGGGCGAGCACCTGCGGCTACGCTTCCCCACTGGCGAGGAAGCCCGTCACTACAACCTGCTGCAGAAACTGGCCTACCTGCTGGTGCTGTTCGTCATTCTCCCGCTGGTGGTGCTCACCGGCCTGACCATGTCGCCGACCCTGGATGCCGCCTGGCCCTGGCTGCTGGATGTCTTCGGCGGTCGCCAGAGCGCGCGCACCCTGCACTTCCTGTGCGCCCTGGCCCTGGTCGGGTTCTTCCTGATCCATGTCGCCCTGGTGCTGGTCTCCGGCGTCGTCAACAACCTGCGCTCGATGATCACCGGGCGCTACGTGCTTCCCCCCGATTCTATCCCCGACCCCAGCGAGGAGGCTCGCGATGAACAGGACACCTAGACCGACCGATCTCCGCCGCCGCCGCTTCCTGACCCGCGCGGCCCTGGCCGGCGGCACCCTGCTGCTGGCCGGCTGCGACCGGCTGACGCGCAGCGACGCCATGCGCCAGGTGTTCGACACCGGCAGCGCCCTGACCCAGGGCGTCCAGCGCCTGCTGGCGTCCCGCCAGGCCCTGGCCCGGGAGTACTCACCCGCCGATATCGCCCCGACCTTTCGCGCCAACGGCACCACCAACCCCGACGACGCGACGTACCGGCGCCTGGCGGCCGATGGCTTCCGTGACTGGCGCCTGACCATCGACGGCCTGGTCGAGACGCCCCTCTCCCTGTCGCTGGCCGAGCTCAAGGCCATGCCGTCGCGGACCCAGATCACCCGACACGACTGCGTCGAGGGCTGGAGCTGCATCGGCCAGTGGACGGGGGTGGTGCTCGGCGACCTGCTCGCCCGGGCGGGCGTCCGCGACGAGGCACGCTTCGTGGTCTTTCATTGCGCGGACCGCTACCGCGGCGGCGATCCCTACTACGAGAGCCTGGACATGCTCGAGGCCTATCACCCGCAGACGCTGCTGGCCTACGACCTGAACGGCGCCGACCTGCCCATCGCCAACGGCGCCCCGCTGCGGCTGCGGGCGGAACGCCAGCTCGGCTACAAGATGGCCAAGTACGTGATGCGCGTCGAGCTGGTGGAGAGCTTCGCCTCCCTCGGCCGTGGCCGAGGGGGGTACTGGGAGGATCGTGGCTATCAATGGTGGGCCGGCATCTAGGTCTCGGCCTGTGCCGTGGCCCCTGCCGCCGGCTCGGCCGCCTCGCCATTGATATCCAGCCCCAGGAAGCCGCCGGACTGGCGCCGCCACAGGGCGGCGTAGAGGCCATCCCGGGCCAGCAGTTCCTGGTGGGTGCCGGTCTCGACGATGCGCCCCTCGTCGATCACCACCAGGCGGTCGAGCATGGCGATGGTGGAGAGCCGGTGGGCGATGGCGATCACCGTCTTGCCCTCCATCAGCGTGTAGAGCTGCTCCTGGATCGCCGCCTCCACCTCGGAATCCAGCGCCGAGGTGGCCTCGTCGAGCACCAGGATGGGCGCGTTCTTGAGCAGCACCCGGGCGATGGCGATGCGCTGGCGCTGGCCACCGGAGAGCTTGACGCCCCGCTCGCCGACATGGGCATCCAGGCCGCGGCGCCCCTTGAGGTCCACCAGCTCATCGATAAAGGCGTCGGCATGGGCGCGGCGCACCGCTTCCTCGATCGCCGCCTCGCTGGCCTCGGGACTGCCGTAGCGGATATTGTCGCGCACCGAGCGATGCAGCAGCGAGGTGTCCTGGGTGACCATGCCGATTCGCTGGCGCAGCGACTCCTGGGTGACCGCAGCGATGTCCTGACCGTCGATCAGGATGCGTCCGCCCTCCAGGTCGTAGAAGCGCAGCAGCAGGTTGGCCAGCGTCGACTTGCCGGCCCCGGAGCGACCGATCAGCCCCACCTTCTCGCCGGGGGCGATGCTCAGGTCGAGGCCGTCGAAGACCCGTACCCCCTCGCCATCGGGACGCGCATAACCGAAGCGCAACGCCTCGAAACGGATCTCGCCGCGCGGCACCTCGAGCTCGGTGGCCCCGGGCGCGTCCTTGACCGCCGGCTCCCGGGCGATGGTATTGATGCCGTCCTGCACCGTGCCGATGTTCTCGAACAGCCCGGCCACCTCCCAGAGGATCCAGTTGGACATGAAGCGGATACGCATCACCAGGGCGATGGCCACGGCGATGATGCCCAGCGACACCGCCTCCAGGTACCAGGCGCCGATGGCCATGACCCCGACCCCGGCCAGCAGCAGGGAGTTGAGCAGGGTCAGGCTCACGGTGAGCCCGGTGGCCAGGCGCATCTGGCGATGCACGGTGGCCATGAAGCCCTCCATGGCGTCGCGGGCATAGGCCTGCTCGCGACGGGTGTCGGCGAACAGCTTGATGGTCTGGATGTTGCTGTAGCTGTCGACGATGCGGCCGGTCATCACCGCCCGGGCATCGGCCTGGGCCATGGACACCGCCCGCAGCCGCGGCACGAAGATCCACATGATGGCGATATAGCCGACCAACCAGAGCACCAGCGGCAGCATCAGCCAGGGCTCGGCCTGACCCATCAGCAGCATGGCGCCGGCGAAGTAGACGAGCACATAGACCATCAGGTCCATCAGCTTCATCACCGTCTCGCGGATCGCCAGGGCCGTCTGCATCACCTTCTGGGAGACCCGGCCGGCGAACTCGTCCTGATAGAAGGCCAGGCTCTGCCCCAGCATATGGCGATGGGCCAGCCAGCGGCCGATCATCGGGTAGTTGCCGAAGATGCCCTGGTGAGTCACCAGGGCTTGCAGCAGGGTCAGCAGCGGCAGGCCCACCACCACCAGCGCCGCCATGCCGGCCAGGCGCCAGCCGTAGTCGGCGAAGAAGCCCTCGCGTTCGGCGTCGGCCAGCCAGTCCACCAGCTCGCCCATATAGCCGAAGAAGATCACTTCGGCGGCGGAGACCAGGGCGGTGAACAACGACATGGCGAGCAGCAGGGGCAGCACCGGCCGCGAAAAGTGCAGGATAAAGGCGAAGAGCCCGCGGGGAGGCGTGCCGGCCTCCTCCGGGGGATAGGGATTCACCAGGGTCTCGAAGTAGCGAAACATGGCAGCAGTCCGGTTGCGTTAACGATCCCGGGCCCGACTTGCCCGGGGTTGGCTGGCAGGGTAAAACCTCCAGTTAAGTTGAGGTCAAGGAGAATGTCATGTCACCTCCCCTGCAGCGCGAGCTCAGCGTCGGCGAAGTCGCCCGCCGCAGTGGCCTGGCGGTTTCGGCGATCCATTTCTACGAGGCCAAGGGCCTGATCGCGAGCCGTCGCAACGCCGGCAACCAGCGTCGCTTCGGCCGCGAGGTGCTGCGCCGCCTGGCCATCATCAAGGTCGCCCAGCGCACCGGCATCTCGCTCGGCGAGATCCGTGAAGCCTTCGACACCCTGCCCGCCTCCCGTGCTCCCAATGCCGCCGACTGGCAGCGCCTCTCGGCGAGCTGGCGGGAGAGCCTGGACGAACGCATCCGCTGCCTCACCCAGTTGCGCGACCAGCTCGACCACTGCATCGGCTGCGGCTGCCTGTCGCTGGCGGAGTGCCCGCTGCGCAACCCGGAGGACGAGTTGGGCGACGAAGGCTGTGGTGCCCGCCTGCTGGCCCCCGACTGACCGCCGGGCAGCCTCGCGATCGGCCCCAAGCGTCTATGCTCAGTCTGACGAAAGCATGGCAGGCGCCGCGGCCGGCGATTCCCGTCGGCCGGGTGCTGCGCCCCATTCGCCAGGATGGTCGGGGGCCGACCCGAACCGTCAGGCATGCCACAAGGAGTCCGACATGGCCGATCGCGCCCCCGACCCACTCTCTCCCCGGCAGGATCGTATCAACCCGGTGGTCTTCTACGGCTCGGCCATCGGGATCCTGGTCTTCGCCCTCTGGGCGATGGCCTTCACCGAGGCGGCCAATACGGTGATCTATGCCGTCCTGGCCTGGATCTCGGACAGCTTCGGCTGGTTCTATTTCATCGCCGTGGTGGCCTACCTGGTGTTCGTCATCGCCATCGGTCTGTCACGCTTCGGCAAGCTGCGCCTGGGGCCGGCCCACTCGACGCCGGACTTCAATATCGTCACCTGGGCGGCCATGCTGTTCTCCGCCGGCATCGGCATCGACCTGCTGTTCTTCTGCATCGCCGAGCCGGTGACCCAGTTCCTGGCCCCCCCGGAGGGCGACCCCGCCACGGTGGCGGCGGCCCGCCATGCCATGGAGCTCACCTTCCTGCACTGGGGGCTCTCCGGCTGGGGCATCTACACCCTGGTGGGCATGTCCCTGGCCTTCTTCAGCTACCGCCACGGCCTGCCGCTGACCATTCGCTCGGCCCTCTACCCCATCTTCGGCAAGCGCATCCGTGGCCCCATCGGCCATGGCGTGGATATCGCCGCGGTGCTGGGCACGGTGTTCGGCATCGCCACCAGCCTGGGCATCGGCATCATCCAGCTCAACTTCGGCCTCAACTATATGTTCGGCGTTCCCGAGAGCACCCTGACCCAGGCGAGCCTGGCGATCCTGATCGTGGTCTTCTCGGCCATCTCGGCGGTGACCGGGGTGGACAAGGGCATCCGTCGGCTCTCCGAGTTCAATATGCTGCTGGCGCTGCTGCTGATGCTGTTTATCCTCTTCAGCGGCCAGACCCTGTTCCTGCTCAATGCCCTGGTCATGAACGTGGGCGACTACCTCTCCAACTTTATCGCCCTCTCCTTCAACACCTACGCCTTCGACCCGCCCCGCGACTGGCTCAACGCCTGGACGGTGTTCTTCTGGGCCTGGTGGATCGCCTGGGGGCCCTTCGTCGGCCTCTTCCTGGCACGCATCTCCCGGGGCCGCACCATCCGCCAGTTCGTCGCCGGCACCCTGATCCTGCCGCTGACCTTTATGATGGCGTGGATGTCGATCATGGGGAACAGCGCCATCGAGCTGGTGATGGCGGGCACCGCCAGCGTCGCCGACTTCGGCGAACAGGCCATGAACAACCCCGGCTCGGCCATCTATCTCTTCCTGCAGAGCTACCCCTGGGTGGCCCTGACCACCGGGGTGGCCACCGTGCTGGCCATCGTCTTCTTCGTCACCTCCGGCGACTCCGGCTCCCTGGTGCTCTCCAACCTCACCTCGATACTCAGCGACCCCAATCACGATGCCCCCTCCTGGATGCGCATCCTGTGGGCGGCGATCATCGGCCTGCTGACCCTGGCGCTATTGATGGCCGGGGGCCTCGGCGCCCTGCAGGGCGCCGTGGTGGTCATGGGGCTGCCCTTCGCCTTCGTGCTCTTCTTGATGATGCTGGGTCTGTTCAAGGCCCTCAAGGTGGAGGGCCTCAAGGAGGACAGCCTGCGCGGCAGCATGGCCGGCCACCTCTCGGGGCGCCTGCTCGACGAAGCAGGAGGCAAGCGGCATTGGCGCCAGCGCCTGAGCCGGGCGCTGAGCTTCCCCAACCACGCCCGGGCCAGCCGCTTCCTCGCCGAGGTGGGCCGCCCCGCCATGGAGGCGATCCGCGACGAGCTCACCGAGAAGGGCTTCCCGGTGGAGATCGTCGAGGGCAGCGGCGACGAGGAGCACCTGGCCCTCAACGTGGCCCTCGGCGGCGAGCCGGACTTCACCTACCAGATCTGGCCCCATCGCAGCGCCATGCCGGCCTTCTCGATTCGTGACAGCCGCGCCGGCACCCACTACTACCGCCTGCAGGTGCATATCGGCGAGGGTGGCCAGGGCTATGACGTCTATGGCTACTCCCGGGAGCAGCTGATCGCCGATATCCTCGACCAGTACGAGCGCCACCTGTTCTTCCTGCATACCCAGCGGGAACTCCCGGGGGGCGACGCCGCCATGCCCGACGACCCGACCACGGCGGGACGCTGAGCCGGCGCGTCTAACGCAGCGATAGCCGCATGGCCACCCGCTCGCGGAGTCCCAGGCGCGCCTCGGCGGCCAGGCGCTCCGCCAGCGCCGGGCCACAGGCCCCGGGCACCAGCGCCTGGAACCCCAGCCGGGCATAGAAGGGCGCGTTCCAGGGCAGGCTGGCGAAGGTGGTCAAGGCCAGGGCCGCATACCCCGCGGTCCGGGCCCACTGCGCCACCCGGGCCACCAGGGCCCGGCCCAGCCCCAGGCACTGGTGGGCGGGGTGCACGTCGAGCTCGATCAGGAAGGCTTCACCGTCGCAGGTACCGGCCACGGCGAAGCCCACCGGCAGGCCCGCCGGCGATAGCGCCACCCAGAGCCGTCCCTCGTTCCAGGCCTCGCGCAGCACCGCCAACGGCACCACCCCAGCGCGCTGGGCGGGGGGAATCAAACGGCCGGGAAACTGCCGCGCCGCGGCGCGCTCGACCCCGGCGAGCCGCGGCAGGTCGGCCTCCCGGGCCAGTTGGATGCGGTATCCCGCCGCCTTCCAGGGAGGCGGCGGGTCTGACGCGTGCTGATGCTCCATGGCGTGGCCCCGGTTGCTGACTGACCCTCTATCCTACTGCGGGTGTCGATACCGCGCCCTCTCCCCCGACCCTGAGAGGCGCCCCCAGGGGCCCGAGCCATTCCTATCGAGGAGAGATTCCATGCGCTTCATGATTCTGGTCAAGGCCACCGCGGACACCGAGGCCGGCGCCATGCCGGAAGAGACGATGGTCGCCGCCATGGCCGACTACCACGAGCAACTGGCCGCCGCCGGCGCCCTGCTCGACGCCTCCGGCCTGCAGCCCAGCACCACGGGCTGGCGGGTCCACTACCGGGACGGCGAGCCGCTGATCACCGATGGCCCCTTCGCCGAGGCCAAGGAGCTGATCGCCGGCTACACCCTGATCCAGGTGGACTCCCGGGAGGCGGCCCTCGACTGGGTGCGTCGCTTCCCCAATCCCGGCGGCCCCGGCGGCGAGGCCGAAATCGAGGTGCGCCAGCTGTTCGAGTTGGAGGACTTCGCTCCCGGCGAGGCGATCCAGCGCTTCCGTCGGCTGGGCACGCTCTGATGCCAGAACGACGACGCCCGCCTCCGGCTGGCCGGAGGCGGGCGTCGGGCCGGCCAGGACGGGAAATCAGTAGAGATGCACCGCCTCGAAGTGGGCCAGGGGCTCGCCCTTGGCGCCCGTCAGGATCAGCTGCTGGCCATCGACCTCCCAACCGGTCACCCTCTCCAGGGTCTCGAGGAAGGCCTGCTCGGTGTCCATGCCGGCCATGCAGGCCATCATGGTGGTCGCCGGCCGCTCGAAGCGCAGCGCCTGGCCGTCCAGGCGATAGCCGCCCATCAGGCGGTTGCAGCCGGTGGAGCCGGCCAGCCGCTGCTCCTCCTTATGCAGCACCAGATGCGCCTCGCGCTGATTATCCACCGCCGCCACCGGCGTCTCGCCGAGCCGGGTCAGTTTCCAGTAGGTATTGACCAGGGGCTCGTCCACGGAAGACTCCATCGCAGCACAACCCGCCATAAGAACGGAAAAAGCCAGCATCAATGCCAGTGAAACCATCCTTTTCATATTCTTTTCTCCTACCTAAGTCGTGATGACTCCTTTCAGACCCCTAAACAGCGATAAGTTCCCCGCCCCGGCACGGCCTACCCTCTGGGAAAGTGCTTCGGTATCGGCGGCTGCGGGATCGACTAGGCTTACAAGCCTTATAAGCGGATACCGGGGGTAGGCGCCTCCGGCGGCATCCTGGGCAGCGCCGGCTCCGGCACCGCGGTGGAGAGCGACAGCTCGTGGGCCTCGCCGTCCTGCCAGTAGCCCAGTTGCGCCTCCTCCCCCGGCGGGGTATCGCGGACCAGCTCCAGGAAGCGCAGCGGGGTGATGGGCGTCTCGCCGTTCACCGACAACAGCAGGGCCCCGGGGGCCAGGCCCGCCGCCTCGGCATCGCCGCTGACCCCGGTGATCAGCACGCCCTCGTCGTCCGGCAGGCGCAGGGCATCGCGCAGGTCATCGCTGAGCGGGGTCACGGTGATGCCCAGGGCGGAGACCACCTGCTCCTCGATGCCCTGGTAATCGATCGCCTGGGCCGCCTCCAGGACCTGGGGCGAGACGCGGATGGCGGCGCCGGCCTGCAGGCCCAGGGCGATGGCGTCGCTGGCGCGGCTATCGATGCGCAGCGGCGCCTTGGCATCGCCCACCCGCAGTTCCAGCATGCCCAGGAAGACCCCGTCGACGATGGCATCCACATAGACCCGCTCCAGGCGCACCTCGAGGCCGGCCAGCACATCGCCGAGCAGCTCGTGGGTCAGGGGCCGTCGGGGGCGTTCGCCGTACAGCCCCCGCAGGATGGCATCGGCTTCCACGCTGCCGATAAAGATGGGAATCACCGCCCGGGCGCCGGGCTCACGCAGCAGCACCACCGGCACCCCCGGGCCGGCCAGGCCCACGGTGGCCACCTCCACCTCGACCATCGCCTCGGGCGCCACCGCCAGCTCCCGGGCCTGGGTGGGCAGCGATGACAGCAGCAGGAACAGCGCGGCGCAGAACCAATGACCGAGTCGTGACATGGCACGCCCCTTTCGCCCGGAGGCGGGTCGTGGAAAGGTTTCTTCAGGATGGCAGCGAACCCCTGGCACCGCGAATGGGCCTGGCCAGTGGCACGCGCCCCCGCACCGGAAATAAGCTTGTTACCGCTTTCCGTTGTTCAGTAAGATTCCTGCCATCGTTTTTTATCCGGTGAGAACAGCAATGGGCAGAGCCTTCCAGAATCGCAAGGAATCCATGGCCAAGACGGCCGCCGCCAAGACCAAGGTGTACAGCAAGTACGGTCGCGAGATCTATGTCTGCGCCAAGTCCGGCGGCGTGGATCCCAACGGCAACCTGGCGCTGCGCGGCCTGATCGAACGGGCCAAGAAGGATCAGGTGCCCAGCCACGTGATCGACAAGGCCCTCGACAAGGCCAGCGGCGTGGGCGGCGAGGACTACTCCCCGGCGCGCTACGAGGGCTTCGGCCCCGGCAACGCGATGGTCATCGTCGACTGCCTGACCGACAACCCCAACCGTACCTTCGGCGACGTGCGCGCCTGCTTCACCAAGACCAAGAGCAAGATCGGCACCCCCGGCAGCGTCAGCCATATGTTCGACCACTGCGCCATCCTGGCCTATGCCGGCGATGACGAGGAGGCGGCCCTGGAGGCGCTGATGGAGGCCGATGTCGATGTCACCGACATCGAGAACGAAAACGGCCAGATCACCGTCTTCGCCCCCCATACCGAATACGCCAAGGCCAAGCAGGCCCTGCTGGGCGCCTTCGGCGAGCTCGACTTCGAGGTCGACGAGATCCAGTTCGTGCCCCAGACCACCGCCCCCATCGAGGGCGACGACGTGGCCATGTTCGAGAAATTCCTCGATATGCTCAACGACCTGGACGACGTCCAGAACGTCTTCCATAACGCCGAGCTGCCCGAGGCCTGAGCTTCCTACCGCCGCCCTCGAGGCGGCGGTGGCGTTTCAGGGCGAGTCCATCAGGGAGCCGTCAGGCCGGCCCCGTCGAGGAAGGCATCGATCCCCGCCGAATACTCCGGCTCGCTGTCGAGAAAGCCCGTGTTATGGCCGCCGCGCATCACCAGCAGCGCCTTGGGCTCGCCGGCGGCGGCATGCACCGCCTCGCCCTCGGCGAAGGGGATGATCTCGTCGTCGCGGCTATGGATCACCAGCAGCGGCGCGGCGATATCGGCCACCCGCCCCGCCACCTCGTACTCCAGCCGCGCCAGCCAGCGCACCGGCAGGAAGGGGTAGAGGCGCTGCCCCAGGGCCGGCACCGAGCGGAAGGGCGACTCCAGGATCACCGCCCCCGGCGGCGTGCCCGCCTCGCTCAGGGCCACCCCCAGCTCGGTGGCCACCGCCGCCCCCAGGGAACGACCAAACAGCACCACTCGCCCGGGCGCCTCGCCCCGCGCCATCAGCCACTGCCAGGCGGCCCGGGCGTCCAGCGCCGTGCCCGCCTCCGAGGGCCGGCCCTCGCTCTTGCCATAGCCCCGGTAATCGAGGATCAGCACCGACAGCCCCAGGGCATGGAACTGCGCCAGGGAGGCCAGGCGGTGGGAGATATTGCCGGCATTGCCGTGGAAGAACAGCAGGGTGCCCCGCGCCGCCGGCGCAGGCGCCGGCAACCACCAGGCATCCAGGGTCAGGCCATCCTCGGTGGTCAGGGCCACCGACTCGAAGGGCAGCCCCCGGTCGGCGGGGGTGGCGATGGCCTCGCGCCCCAGGTGCGGCAGGTAGAGCAGCCGCGCCTGGAAGGCCCAGGCCAGCGCCACCACCAGGGCGTAGGCGGCGAGCAGGACGACGGCGAGGCGCAGCATGGGGCGGCCTCTCGTCACTCCGGCTTGCGGTCGCAGCCCATCACGCCGCCCTTGGCCCAGTCCTCGCCATCCACCTCGCTGAAGAACACCTGCACCGACGCCTCCTCGGCGCCATAGACCTCGGCGAAGGCCTGGGTGATGCGCCGCGCCAGCTCGCGCTTCTGCTCGAGGGGGCGGGGGAACTGCTGAATGGTCACGATGGGCATGGGTAGGGCTCCGGAAAATCGCCAGGGAAAGACAAGGCGAGCCTAGCACAGCCCCGGGCCGGCCTCCGAGGCGCCTTCGGCGGCTCACTCCTCGTCGATCAGGCCCTGCCAGGCCTCCCAGGCGTCCGCCACCCCCGCCTCCAGGAAGCGGGCGCCGTGCTCGCGGCGGGCCAGGGACGGGTCCGAGCCCATGCGGCCGTCCGGGAAGCGCCGCCGGAAGGTCTCGGCGTCGCATTCGGCGCTGCCCAGGGGGGCGATCCGCGGCGTCATGGTCGCCGACTTCTCCACCCCGGCGACATACCAGGAGAGGGCGACCTCCGAGGCCGTGGCGTGGTAGCCCTCGGCGTCGCCATAGAGTTCGGCGGCCAGTTCCCGCACCCGCCGCCCCAGGAACCAGTTGAACAGGGCCGGCTGCGGCGCACCGGTCGCCGGCGCCGCCGCCAGGCTGCGGGTGGCATGCACCTCGGCGAAGGCCGCCTTGAGGGTGGCGATATTGCCGCCGTGGCCATTGAGGAAGAGCACCCGGGTGAAGCCGTGGCGGGCCAGGGAGTCGAGGGTATCGCGCAGCAACGCGATCAGGGTGCTGGGCCTCAGGCTAAGGGTGCCGGGGAAGGCCAGGTGGTGCTGGGCCATGCCCAGGCTCAGGGTCGGTCCGATCAGGATATCGTGACGCTCCCCCAGCGCCCAGGCGATCGCCTCGGGGCAGAGGGCATCGGTGCCGATCAGGCCATTGGGGCCATGCTGCTCGGTGGAGCCGATGGGCACGACGATCCCCGTCGAGCGCTCCAGGTAGGCCTCCACCTCCGGCCAGGTCGAAAGTTGCAGGCGCATGTTCCCTCCTCGGCGGCGTTCGTGTCCCTCCCACTATAGGCCCTGACACGACGAGGGGGCCCGCAGGCCCCCTCGTCTCCCGCCCGTTTCGCTTCAGGCGGCCTTCTTGCCATGGTGGGTCAGCGCGAACAGCGACCAGCCGGCATCGACGCCGACCAGCAGGCCCATGACGACGCTGTTCCACATCGCCAGGGTCACGCCGGCATAGCCGAGCAGGAAGGGCGCGGCAATCAGCGCCATCCCCAGGGCGAAGAGGATCCACTCCTCCCAGACCTGGGTCTTGCGCAGCACGGCCACGGCGAACACGATCACCGCCACGCCGAGCAGCACCGGGGCCCACATCACCATCCCGGCACCGGCCGCCGCATGGCCGAAAGCGAAGGGCGAAGCCACCAGCCAGACGCCGAACAGCAGCATCAGCCAGTCGCGCCAGTGCATCTTGATCTGCTGAGACTTCAACATCTCGATCATCTCGACACCTCCCCAACCGTTGGACGGTTGATACCCAGCAGGCCCCGGTAAAACAGAGGCCCCCAATGGAAAGACCCGCCGGTTTTCAAGAGGTTCCATGGTTCGGCACGAGCCATTGCATCCGAGCAAGGCGCAGGGAGTGGGGCAGGATCAAGCAAAGCTTGCGCAGGAAGCCCGGCCGCTGGCCTCAGGCGTCGTCGGCGTCCCGCTCGACCAGGGCGGCCAGGCGCTCGGCCTCCTCCTCCCGGGCATCGTCGATCACCGCCAGCAGGTCATCGACATCGACGCCCTGGGACGATTCCTCGAAGGTGCCGCTCAGGGGCGAGTCGGGATGCAGCTCGCCGGCCTCATAAAGGGCCCAGATCTCGCGACCATAGTCGCTCGCCAACAGCTCCGGGGCGAAGCGCCCGAAGTAGCCGCGCATGGTGTCCACGTCGCGGCGCAGCAGCATGCCGGCGCTGTTGTTGCCCGCCGCATCCACCGCCTGGGGCAGGTCGATGATCACCGGCCCTTCCGCATCGAGCAGCACATTGAACTCGGAGAGGTCGCCATGCACCAGGCCGGCGCACAGCATGCGCACCACCTCGCGCATCACCCGGGCGTGGTAGTCGCGGGCCTGGTCGGCCTCGAGCACCACGTCATCCAGGCGTGGCGCCACCAGTCCCTCGGCGTCGGCGATGCGCTCCATCAGCAGCACCCCATCGACGAAGCCATGGGGCCGGGGCACCCGCACGCCGGCCTCGGCCAGGCGATAGAGGGCATCCACCTCGGCATTCAGCCAGGCCTGCTCCTGCTCCTTCTGGCCATAGCGGGTCTTCTTGGCCATGGCCCGGCTGCGCCGGCTGTTGCGGTCCTTGCGGCCCTCCTGATACTGCACCGCCTGCTTGAAGCTGCGCTGCCTGGCCTCCTTGAAGACCTTGGCGCAGCGCAGCTCGCCGCCGGCGCGCACCACATAGACCTGGGCTTCCTTGCCACTCATCAGCTGGCTCTCGACCGATTCGATCAGGCCATCGTCCAGCAGGGGTTGTAAGCGTTTGGGGACTTTCATGGCACCTGTTCGATCGGTTCAGCGGCTGACGCGGCGCACGCGAACGCTGCGCCCCTTGAGTTTGTCCCCCTCGAGCTTGGCCAGGGCCGGCTTGGCCACCTCGCGGCGCACCGCCACATAGGCGCTGTTCTGCATGACCTTGATCTTGCCCACCTGATCGCCGGCGATGCCACCCTCGCCGGTGAGGGCGCCGAGGATGTCGCCGGGGCGCAGCTTCTGCTTCTTGCCGCTGCCGAGTTGCAGGGTGGCCATGGCGGGCACCAGGGGGGCGGTGTCGCGGGGGCTGGGCAGCGGCTCGGTATCGAGGACCTCGCCGAGGAAGTCGGCGAGGCGCTCCAGGCGGTAGGCCTCCGCCTCGGCCACCAGGGTGCAGGCCACCCCGGAACCGCCGGCCCGGCCGGTACGCCCCACCCGGTGCACATGCACCGCCAGGTCCCGGGCGAGCTGGTAATTGAAGACCGCGTCCAGGGCCTCGATATCCAGGCCCCGGGCCGCCACATCGGTGGCCACCAGGATCGACACGCTCTTGTTGGCGAACAGCACCAGCAGGCGGTCCCGGTCGCGCTGCTCCAGGTCGCCATGCAGGGCCAGGGCACTGAAGCCTTCGCGGTTCAGGGCCTCGGCCAGCTCCTGAGTCTCGCGCTTGGTGTTGCAGAACACCACGCTGGACTCGGGGCGATGATGGCGCAGCAGGCGGCACAGGGCCGGCAGGCGGGCCGCCTCGTCGGCGACCCGGTGAAAATGCTGGCGAATGCTGGTCTCGTCGTGGGTCTCGGTCAATGCCACCTCGAGCGGGTCACGCAGCAACGCCGCGGCGATGGGGCGTAGCGCCTCGGCCCCCGCCCCCTGCAGGCCGGTGGCGCTGAACAGCAGCGTCTGGCGGCTGGCCGGGGTGGCGGCGACGATGGCCTCCAGGGTGGCCTGGAAGCCCATGTCCAGCATGCGATCCGCCTCGTCCAGCACCAGGCTGGCGAGCCCGCCCAGGTCGAGGCTGCCCTTGCGCAGATGCTCCTCCACCCGCCCCGGGGTGCCGACCACGATATGCGCCCCATGGGCCAGGGAGGCCAGCTGGGGCCCGAAGGGCGCGCCGCCGCACAGGGTCAGCACCTTCACATTGGCCAGGGTGCGCGCCAGGCGGCGCAGCTCGCCGGCCACCTGATCGGCCAGCTCCCGGGTGGGACAGAGCACCAGGGCCTGGACCCGGAAGCTATCGCGCTCGAGCCGCGACAACAGGCCCAGGCCGAAGGCCGCGGTCTTGCCGGAACCGGTCTTGGCCTGGGCGATCAGGTCGCGCCCGGCCAGGGTCGCCGGCAGGCTGGCGGCCTGGATCGGCGTCATGGCGTGATAGCCCAGGGAATCCAGGTTGGCCAACAGTTCCGGCGCCAGAGGCAAGGCGGAGAAGGCCCCGGCGTGAGCGGCGGCATCGGACATGGTAGAGGGGTCCTGCGAGATGGAGAGGAGAGAGGGCCAGCAACGAGCCTGGCGCCCAAGGGCGCCAAGCCTAGCAGAAAACGCGGCGAAATACCGCTAACGTGATACGAACGGTCAGGGCAGGAGGAGCTCCTTGGGCTTCGGCGTCTCCAGCGAGACCGCCGTGCCGCTGACCCGAATGCCCCCCCGCTCGGGCAGGACCACCTCCAGGCGGCTCGGCTGGCCCATCGACTCGCCCTGGAGGATCGTCAGCCGCGCCGGCGCCGCGATCAAGCCGGCATCACGCAGGTAGCCGCCGAGGGCCGCCGCCGCGGCGCCGGTGGCCGGGTCCTCCACCACCCCACCCACCGGGAAGGGGTTGCGTGCATGGAAGACGCCCTCGGCGTCGCGCCAGATCAGTGGCAGGGTGGTCAGCCCCTCCCGGGTCATCAATGCCTTGAGCGCCTCGAAGTCGTAGTCCAGCCGCGCCAGGCGATCGTGGCTGGCCGCCGCCAGCACCAGGTGCCAGACCCCGGCATAGGCCAGCACCGGCGGCAACTCAGGGTCCAGTTCCTCGGCCCCCCAGCCCAGGCAGGCCAGGATCTCGGCGACCAGGGCCGCCGGCGCCGGACGCTGTTGCGGCGCCACCGACACCAGGGTGGCCCACCAGGACTCGCCTTGTCGGCTAACCTCCAGCGGCACCTCGCCTATGGCGGTCTCCAGCCGGTAGGTGCCCGGGCCATGCAGGCGCCCCAGCACCACCCCGGCGGCCACGCTGGCATGCCCGCAGAAGTCGATCTCCTTGGCGGGGCTGTAATAGCGCACCCGATAGCGCCCCTCCCCGAGGGGGGCCAGGAAGATGGTCTCGGAATAGCCCACCTCGGCGGCGAGCTCCTGCATGGTGGCGGCCGGGGGCAATGTCTCGCCTAGCCAGACCCCGGCCGGGTTGCCGCCCCGGGGGTCCTGGGTGAAGGCGGCGAGGCGATAGAGGCGCTCGGTCATGGGGCACTCCCGTGTCGTGATAGAGGAGGTTCCCATTCTCGCGTTAGCTGGTTTAATGACAACGGACGTTTTTTCACCCCTAGGCTTAGCAAGGCTAACTCATGCACCCTCGACGCCTCCCCCTGGCCACCCTCAACGCCTTCGAGACGGCGGCCCGCCTGGGCAGCTTCCGCACCGCCGCCGAGGAGCTGCACGTCACCCCCGCCGCGGTCAGCCATCGCATCAAGGCGCTGGAGGCCGAGCTGGGCGTACGCCTCTTCGAGCGCCGCGCCCGGGGCGTGGCCCTGACCCGCGCCGGGGAACGCTACCGGGAGCGCATCGCCGAGGCCTTCGCGCTGATCGAACAGGCCACCGCCGAGCTCGGCCGGCCGCCCATCGATGGTCCCCTGAGGGTCTCGGCGCCCCAGTCATTCACCCGCCACTGCCTGCTGCCGCGCCTCGGCGACCTGCTGCAACGCCATCCGGGGCTGCGCCTCGACCTGCTGGGCGCCGACCGCCTGGTCGACCTGCACCGCGGCGAGGCCGACCTGGCGATCCGCTTCGGCGGCGGTCACTACCCCGGCCTGCAAGCCGACTACCTGCTAGGCGATGCCATCACCGTGGTGGGACCGGCGGAGGCCGCCGGCGACTGGCGACGGCGGCGCTTTATCAAGGACGGCGGCGCCACCGCCACCGAGCCCTGGAGCCATTGGCGCCCCTGGTGGCATGCCGAAGGCCTCCACGACACCGATGACCTGCCCCGGCTGCGGGTCTCCGACGCCGGCCTGGCCCTGGCCGCCTGCCAGCAAGGCCTGGGACTCTGCCTGACGCGTTTCACGGTGGCCCAGCAGACGCTGGGCCAGGGCAGCCTATGCCCCCTGCGTCCCTGGCGCCGCACCGAGTTCGCCTACTACCTGGTCGGCCTGCCCGGGGTAATGGCGAGCCCCCGGGCGACCGCCTTCCGCGACTGGCTGCGGGACAGCCTCGCTCCCCTGGAGCAGGAGCTGCAGGCGACCCTGAGCGGTCCCGCCGGGCGCTCGACGCATCGCCCGGAGTGAGTCCCCGCTTCGCCGCCAGCCCAGCGCTTCCCTTATGGCTGCTAGCCTGTATGATGGAACGGCAAGCGATTTTCAGCGGAGATACCAAGACGAGCGATCATTCTTTCCAAGCCAATACCGGAGGTTGACATGAAGGTCTACAAACCTGAATGGCGATGCACCTTTAGCGTAAACGACGGCGTGGAAGAATCAGCCAACTGGACAACCCGTTTCGCCTGGTCATTGCGACGCTTCGCCGACCGGCTCGAGGGACGGGGCCGCACCCTCAAGATCGACTACGATGTCGCCCCCGCGGTGAGCCGCCAGGAGGTGGATACCTGCCTGGGCAAGGGCTTCGAGTTGACCCAGGGCCTACTCACCCAGCTCGCCCACCAGGCCGCCTGCGAGGCGGTGATGCGCGACGCCAAGGCGGAACTCTACGAAGAAGAGCCTCGCCGCTGACCCGAAGCCCCGGCCTCGCGCCGGGGCTTCGCTATCCACGGGCCGCCGACACACCTCCCCGGATCAGCCACCCGCTGACCGGCCCCTTCCCCACCAGGGAATCGGATTAATTTAGCATTTTGCGGTCTTTTGCGCCCAACGTCGCCCATCTTCGCAAAGACTTGCCGCCCCTGGCCTGGCCGGTTACTATCCGCTAGCCCCTTGGCCCTCATCGCCTCGAATGATGCGATATCCGCGACATGAGACCCCTGAGGTAATCCCATGGGAAATCGACCCAAGTTTCTGCTGCTTGCCGCCCTGCTAGGGCTACTGACGTTAGGCCCGATCGCTACCGCCCAGGCCCACGAAGTCGCCCCCCAGCGTGGCGTCGCCTCCTTCTACAGCGACCGCTTCCAGGGCGCCACCACCGCCAGTGGTGACACCTTCGACCAGCAGGCCCTCACCGCCGCCCACCCCAACCTGCCCTTCGGCACCCGGGTGCTGGTGACGCGCCGCGATACCGGCCAGGAGGTGGAGGTCACCATCAATGATCGCGGCCCCTTCGTGGCGGGCCGTATCATCGACCTCTCCAAGCGCGCCGCCCGGGAGCTGGGCATGCTGCGCCGTGGCACCGCACCGGTGATGATCACCCAGGTCGACTAGGGGCGCGTCGATATCGCCGCCTTATCACGCATGATGCCCGCCTTTCGGCGGGCATCATGCGTTTCGGTCACGAAAACCGCTCACTCCACGCTTTCGCGCTTGTCCTCGGTGCGGGTCTCGAAATCACTGGCATCGTGGCGCTCGTGGAGCTGCATGGCCGGATCGCCGAAGGTGCGGTTGACCATGCGCCCGCGGCGCACCGCCGGCCGCGCGTCGATCGCCCTGGCCCAGCGCTGCACATGGGCGTACTCCTGCACCTGCAGGAACTCGCCGGCATCGTATTGCCGCCCCAGGGCCAGTTGGCCATACCAGGCCCAGTTGGCGATATCGGCGATGGTGTAGTCATCGCCGGCCAGATAGGGCGTCTCGGCCAGGCGCCGATCCAGCACGTCCAGTTGACGCTTGGCCTCCATGGCGTAGCGGTCGATGGCGTACTCGATCTTCTCCGGCGCATAGGCGTAGAAATGGCCGAAGCCGCCGCCCAGGAAGGGCGCGCTGCCCATCTGCCAGAACAGCCAGTTGAGGGTCTCGGTGCGCTTCGCCAGGCTGCCCGGCAGGAATTCACCGAAGCGCTCGGCCAGGTAGAGCAGGATGGCGCCGGACTCGAAGACCCGGATCGGCTCGGCCGGGCCATGGTCGACCAGTGCCGGGATCTTGGAGTTGGGGTTGATCTCGACGAAGCCGCTGCCGAACTGGTCGCCGTCGCCGATGCGGATCAGCCAGGCATCGTACTCGGCGTCCTGATAGCCCAGCGCCAGCAACTCCTCCAGCATCACCGTCACCTTGACCCCATTCGGCGTGCCCATCGAGTAGAGCTGGAAGGGGTGCTTGCCCACCGGCAGCGCCTGGTCGTGGGTCGGCCCGGCGATGGGGCGATTGATGCTGGCGAAGGTGCCGCCGCTGGCCTTCTCCCAGGTCCACACCTTCGGGGGTACGTATCCGCTCTCTTGGCTCATCTCGCCTCCTCACGGGGAACTCCGATCCCGCGCCGGGGGCGGCACGGGGCGATCTCTTTAGTCTGACAAACGATAGCCTGTTAAGGTTTCCTCCGCGAATCCACCCGCCGGTTTATCGGGCCGCCCGCTGCCAGGCGCGCCTCGCCTCGCGCCCGAGGCCCCTGGGCAGGACGACACGGGTGGCGCCGAGGTAATCGAGAAACTCACCGGCGGCCCGCTGCAGCGCCTCGGCCAGGCCTTCGGGCAGCCTGGCGGGATGGATATCGGCTTCCCAGTGCCAGGCGAGGAGGCTCAGGGTGCCCTGCTGGCACTTGGCATCGAAGCGGGCGACGAAGCGCTCGCCCCACAGCACCGGCAGCACATAGTATCCCCAGCGCCGCTGGGCCTGGGGCTTGTAGACCTCCCAGACGTAATCGAAGCCGAAGAGCCGGGCGACGCCGCCGCGGTCCCAGATCAGCGGATCCAGCGGGGCGAGGAAGCGCATGCCCCCGGGACCGGCCGGGCCGGGGGCCGCGTCCAGCGCTGCGAGGGCCGCGGGCGTGGTCCAGTAGCGGGTGCCTTCCACGTCGAGGTCGATCAACTCCCCGCGGGCCATGGCCCGGGCGGCGATGCGATCCCGCTCGGCGCGCGGACAGGGCAGCAACCAGACGGCGGCATCGGCGGAGGGACGCAGCAGGCCGGCGGCCTGCACGCGGCGCACCACCAACCGTTGCAGGGCATCGTCTGGCGTGGCGTCCGCCACCCTCGCCCCCGGGGGCAGCACGCGCTCGGGCAGGTCATAGGCATGGCGACCGCCCACGCGATGGTGGGTCATCAAGTGTCCGGCGTCCCATAACGCCTTGAGCAGATGCCGCGAGCGCTTGGGACCGTACCAGCTGCCGCGCAAGGCGGGGTCGGCCCGTTGATCGCCGAGCTCGAGGCTGGTGGCGGGGCCATGGCGGGCCACCTGCTCGATCAGGGCACGGGCCTCCGGGGCAGCGACGTCCACGCCACGCTGCCGCCAGCGCCGGGCGAACCAGCGATGAAACGGCGCCTGGGCCCACCACTCCCCGGGCTGGATCAGGCTGGCCTGCTTGTCCCAGCCATCGACCAGCAGCCGTCGGGCATAGGCCGCCTGCAGCCAGTCGCCCCGCCGGTAGCCGGGCACCCGGGCCTGCAGGACCAGGTCCGGGTTGGTGCCGACCGGCGCCAGGGGATCGAACTGAATGGTCCCCAGGCGACGGATGACGGTCGCCAACGGCGCCGGCTGGAAGTGATAGCGCACCAGCAGGCGGCGGGCGTCGGCGCGAGTCAGGGTAAAGCCTTGTTGGGCGGTCATCGGCACTCCTGGTTCCGAGGCATTCCCGACACCACCGTCAGGAATCTAGCTGCTATTCGACAGACGATGGCCTGTTAAGGCTTCATTGGCTAAGCCGCCACGCCAGGGCATCGATAAAATAAAAAACTAAATCCTTTGACCCACACCGCCAAGCATGACACTGTGGTCGAAGTTGGTTAGCAAGTAAGCATAGTTCCAGAAGCATTCGAATTCTTTCGGCAGCCTGTAATTGTATTCCTTGTTTTACCCGCTACTCATCTGGGTAACACCAGGATTTATTGCAAAGCGCTTGGCGCGAGAGGATTTATTATGACGACTGGTACAGTCAAGTGGTTCAATGATTCGAAGGGTTTTGGCTTTATCGCTCCGGCTGACGGCGGTGACGACGTTTTTGCCCACTTCTCCGAGATTCAGTCCGAAGGCTTCAAAACCCTGGAAGAAGGTCAAAGTGTCTCTTTTGACGTGACTCAGGGCCAGAAAGGCCTGCAGGCTTCGAACATCAAGACACTCGCCTGACCTAAGGGTCTTACGAGTTCTCGAACCCCATGGGGTTCGATATCAGGGTCCGCCTAGGCGGGCCCTGATGCGTTGTGTTTATCCATCAATTCGGCAACAAGCGCCACCAGTCAATATGAACTGAACGCACCGGCGCCCAGAGACTCGTTTGCCGCAGTGCCCAGGCCCTCCCTGCCTCGCCCACAGGCCACTCATGCCCGGGATCAGGGTGACATAGACACTCCATGACCCTCCTTCGTCAGGTGGCACGTGAACTCATCGCCAGCTTGACGCCCAGGCCGACGAACAAGGCCCCCAGCCCACGCTCGCACCACAGGCCCAGGCGCGAACTACCACGCCATGCCGTGGCCAGGCGCGCGCCCGCCAGCACCAGGGGCGGCTCGACGATGGCGGCGACCGCGATGATCAGCAGGCCATGCAGTGCCAGCTGCAGGCTGACCGGCCCGGCACCGGGCACGACGAATTGCGGCAGGAAGGCCAGGAAGAAGATCGCCACCTTGGGGTTGAGCAGCGAGATCAGGATCCCCTGACGATAGATATCGCGCCGACGCGGCACGGCCGCCGAGGGGGCAAGGGCACCGCCGTCTGCGGAACGTGCCAGCAGGGCCTGAATCCCCAGCCACACCAAGTAGGCCGCGCCGACCCACTTGACGATGGAGAAGGCCAGGGCGGAGGTCGCGAGGATCGCCGACAACCCCAGCGCCGCCATGGCGACATGCACCACCGCCCCGCTCCATGCACCGAGCATGGCGGCAAAGCCACCGCCTTTACCATGGCGCGCCGTCTGCCCGAGAATAAAGGCCATATCCGGCCCGGGAGAGAGGTTCAGCAGCACCGCTGCCGTCGCGAAGACCGTCCAGTGAGCCAGGGAATACTCGAACATCGTCCTGTCCTGCGAAGGTGAAAGAGGCGTCTCGCCAGACTATGACTGCCCCGGGAGAAAGTCCATGCTTCCGAGCAGCCAGGGACAACACGGCTCTCCCCTCGATTCCCTCCATTCAGAGGACGACAGGCGCTCCTAGGTTTTTACGAAAAGTCGGCGAGCGATAGCCAGACAAGGCAAAAATCGGCGAAAAGACGGACCGGGCTCGCGTGCGAGTTTACGCGGTGTAAATGAGTACTTTGATCGGACTCGCGCACGAGCCGATTTTTAACGCCGTATGGGCGAGCGCAGACAGTTTTCGTACAGAACCTAGCATACGCCTCGCAACCGGGCATACATACTACCGATCACCAGTCCGAACACGACATGCGCCAGCAGGGTGGACAGGGGCGCCACCAGCCCGAAGCCCATGCCGAACAGGCCGGAGCCCGCCATGGGAAAGACCGTGACCATTACCACCAGCCAGGCGACCACGCCAAATAGCAGGCCGCGCCGCGCGTCGCCGCCTCCCGGCAGGTAGGGGATCAGCAGCCCGAAGAGCAGGCCCCAGATGAGGGTCCCCACCGAGAAATGGATGGCCCAGGCCACCAGTCGGATGTCCGGCGTGCCAAGCAGGTCCTGCGCGGCCAGGTTCATGATCTCGATAGGGTCGTACCAGGGGATGATGCCCGCCGACAAGCGCAGAACCATGATCATCGAGATGACCAGGGTGGCCACGAAACCGGCCAACATCCCCCTTACCAGGCGACATCCCATGATGCACCTCCCGGTGCAGCAACTATGCCTTGCAGTATAGGCCGTTCATCCACGGGCCTGGCCATGTCCCGCACGCCCCTGTCTCCATAAGGCGACTCCCGACCACCGTCTTATCAGCGCCCCTCCCGGGGCTTGCCTCCATGGCGTTGCCTCCCGGCGACGCTTTCCTCGGCCGAGGGCGCGCAGCGAGCGCCGAACAGGCATCGAAATCATTGGTAACCAGCTGATTCAAAGACACTAAATAAAGAAACGGCACGGTCTTGGCTAGGAGAAAGGCGGGACGACATCCGCTATGACGAGCGAAGTCCCGCCCCCACCCGCCCCAGCCGGGGCAAGTGAGAAGGAAACGCCATGAGACTCAAAATATTGGCCGCCGGCATGACGCTGGCCATCGCAGGACTCGTTACCTCCGCCGTCCAGGCCGATCTCTCCGTCGGCGTCTCGACGGAGACCCGGGCCGACACTGGCCTGTCGAGCCTCGACACCGGCACGAAAGCGGGCGTGGCAGTCGGCGCTGGCGGATCCGCCCAGGCCGGCGCCCAAGGCGAGACCCATCAGCGCAGCGAACTCGCTGGCGACGGCCGGGCGGATGCCGGAGTCCGCATCGAGCAGGAGAGCCAGGCCGGCCTCGACACGGCCCGGGACTCGGTGAGCCGCGCCGGTAACGAGGCCGCGACCAAGGCTCGCGGGCAGGCCCAATCGGCCCTGGATGGAGCGACCGATGCCCTCGAGTCCGGCCGGGAGACCGGTGAGGCGTGGATCCAGGAGGAAGCCGCCATCGAGGCCGAAGGCTCCGCCGGCGTCACCACCGAGGCACACTGACGGCACGCGGTTCGACGCTCCCCCGGCTTAAGAGCCTCGCCGAGGCAGCCGGGGGAAGAAACGCACTCTCCGCTCGATGCTACCGCCCGGGCCGGGTGGCTGGGTGCTGGGTGCCACTTGCCACCACACCCGGTCATCCCCACCTCATCTCAGCGTCGGGTAGCCCTCGACGAACACCCAATCGGTCTGCTGCGCCGGGGTGTGGCAGCCCATACAGGTGTTCTCAAAGCTCTCGGACACATTCACCTCCGGCTCGTCGGCGGTGAAGAGCGCCCAGCCCCAGCCCTGGCCCCAATGGGGGCCATCGAAGCGGCCTTGGCCGTCCCTGACCATCACGAACCAGACCCGCGGCTCGCCGGCCCAGAGCGCCGGTCCGGTGGTCTTCTCGCCGGACTCGATACCGCGAATCTCCTTGACGAGGACGGTGCCATCGGCGAACTCGCCGCTCTCCCGGTAGGCCCGGGCGGCTTCGGGCTGGGTGTAGACGTCGTGAAAACCGGCGCCCGGGGCTTCGGCATCATCGACCACCCAGCTCCCCAGATGCACCCAGTTGGACCGGACATCCGTCGGTCGTGAGATGTTGCCCTCGCTATCCACATGATCCCGGAAGGTCGTCGTCGCCAAGTCGGCGGCGAACACCGGGGCGATGGTCAATGTCAGCAGTGCTGCCAGGCCGACAGCATGGCTCGTCGTCATGACCGTGCTCCTCTTTCGTGGTGTGGCCCTGATGTGGTTTCGATCACCTCGACTTGGTAGTGTAGGACGAGATATGGACGATTGGATTCCATGTGTCCTTATGATGCGTCCAGGAGTCTCATAGTGGACCGACTCGCCGCCCTGCTCGCCAACTTCCACCTCGCTGCCAGCGTGTTTCATGCCGGAGCCTTGTGCCATGACACCCGCCATCCGGCGGAGGCAGGCACCGGCTATGTCCACATCTTGAGCCGGGGCACGGCGTACCTGGCGTTGGCGGACGGCCCGGCACGACGCTTCGATGCGCCGCTCCTGGTCCTGCTTACCGCCGCCGACGCGCACCGGTTCGGGCCGGACCCCCAGGGGGCAGAAACCCTGTGTGGATCGTTCCGTTTCGGCGCCGGCACCAGCGGCCCGATCTACCGCGCCCTGCCATCGCTGCTGGTGATTCCACTGGACAGGCTGACCGGCATGTCCGGATTGCTGGAGATGATGCTGGCCGAGATGCGGGAGGAACGTTGTGGCCGGCAGGCGGCCCTGGACCGACTGAGTGAACTGCTGATCATTCGATTGCTGCGCTACCTGATGGATTCCGGCGAAGTGGACTCCGGGCTGTTGGCGGGCATGGCACATCCCAAGCTGGCCAAGGCGTTGATCGCCATGCACGACCGGCCGGCCACCAACTGGTCCCTGACCACCCTGGCCACCGAGGCCGGCATGTCCCGTGCCCGCTTCGCCAGCGTGTTCCACGGCACCATCGGCCAGCCCCCTGCCGAATACCTGACCCATTACCGACTCAGCCTGGCCAAGACCATGCTGTGGGATGGCGTGCCACTGGACGCCATCGCCGGTCGGGTGGGCTACGGCAGCCCCTCGGCCCTGGCCAAGATGTTCCGTCGTCATACCGGCCTCTCGCCGTTGCAATGGCGCAGACACGCTGGCGGGAGGGACGGTCCCGCTCTCGCCTGAGCGCTGCGCGCGATCGGCTTATGCGTTCACCCCCTTCATGCCCTCCGGGGTATAGCGTTCGCCCACCACCGGCAGGCGTGCAGTCGCCGCTTCGAGCCGCTGCCGCTCCTCCGCACTCAGCGTGATCTGCGCCGCCGCCGCATTCTCCTCGAGATAGCGCCGTTGCTTGGTGCCGGGGATCGGCACGATGTCTGGCCCCTTGGACAAGAGCCAGGCCAGCGAGAGCTGCGCCGGGCTGCAGCCCTTCTTTGCGGCCATCTCGGCGATCACGTCGGCGATCCGGCGGTTGGTGTCGATCGCCCCTTCCGCGAAGCGCGGCAGGTGGCGACGGAAGTCACCGTCGCCGAACTCCGCCGCCTCCTGAAAGCGTCCCGTCAGGAACCCGCGGCCGAGCGGCGAATAGGGCACGAAGCCGATGCCCAGCTCGCGACAGGTGGGCAGCACCTCTCGCTCCACGTCGCGCGTCCAGAGCGAGTATTCGGTCTGCACCGCCGTGATCGGATGCACCGCATGGGCGCGGCGCAGCGTGTCGGCGCTGACCTCACACAGGCCGAGGCGGGCGATCTTGCCAGCCTCGACCAGCCTCGCCAGCCCGTCGATCGTCTCTTCGATGGGCCGCTCGGGATCGATGCGATGGACGTAGTAGAGGTCGATCCGCTCCACGCCGAGGCGGCGCAACGAGGCCTCGCAGGCCTGGCGCGCATAGTCGGCGCCGTTGTCCAGGCGACGCTCGTATTCGCCGGGGTTGCGCACGATACCGAACTTGGTCGCGATGCGAACCGGCGCCTTATGGCGGGCCAGGAAGCGACCGATCAGCGCTTCGTTGTGGTGCGGCCCGTACATGTCCGCCGTATCGAAGAAGTCGATGCCAAGCTCGACGGCCCGCGCGAGAACGCGCAGCGATTCGTCGTCATCGCGGGGGCCGTAGAACTCGCTCATCCCCATGCAACCCAACCCGATGGGGGAGACCGAGAGGTCGGTGCCAAGCGTTCGTTTTTCCATTAGTGCCTCCTTGAGTCCTCGGACGGCAGCGTGACAGAATCCAAAAATGGAAAAAACGGACGATACTGGCAAAGAGATTTCCGATATCGGAAATCATGGGGCGCGAGGGCTGGTCTGGGACGACACCCGCGCCTTCCTCGCCGTGGCCCGCCACGGCACGCTAAGTGGCGCGGCGGCGGCGCTCAACCTGGGCATCGCGACGCTCTCGCGGCGCATCGAACGCCTCGAGGCCGCCCTGAGGCTGCCGCTCTTTATCCGCCAGCAATCGGGCTACCAACTGACCGAGGATGGTGCCGACCTGATCGAGAAGGCCGAAGCGCTGGAGTCCGCCGCCCAGGCCTTCACCTCGGGCGCCGCCACTCAGGCGCAGATGACCGGCAAGGTGCGCCTGGCCACGGCCGAGAACCTGGCCACCGGGCTGATACTGCCGGCGCTTGCGGATTTTCGTGCCCAGTACCCCGAGTTGTCGGTTGAGATCGTGACCGATATCTCGACCGCCAATCTGCATCGCCGTGATGCCGATCTCGCGGTGCGGATGGTCAAGCCCGAACGGGGTAACGTCACGCTGCGCCGCCTCGGCACCCTGGGATACGGGCTTTACGGCAGCCCCGGCTATGCGGCACGGCGCGCGGCCAGCCCCGACCCGGGCGACTATGCCACGGACGCCTTTATCACCTGGAGCGAGATGCAGTCGCACCTGCCCGCCGCGCAATGGGTCGAGCGGATCCTGCGCGGGCGCCAGCCGGCGCTGACCACGACCTCGCTCGCGGCACAGGTGGCGGCCGCCAAGGCGGGGCTCGGGCTGGCGGTGCTGCCGCATTTCATCGCCCGGGATGCCGGCCTGGCCTGCGTCGCCTCGGACATCGGCGTCGAGCAGCCGATCTACCTCGTCCTCCAGTCCGACCTGGCGCGATCGCGCCGCATCCGCGCCCTGGCCGACTTCCTGAGCGACCTGGTGATCCGCAATCGTACGCGGCTGAGCGGCTGAGTCGCGCCCTAGATGCCCGACTCCCGACCGGGATCGCGCAGCTCGGCGAGGGCCCGTTCGACCAGCCCGGGCCACTCGCCCGGCGCGAGCGTCTGGTAGCCGCTCTCGCCGGCGAAGGCGCTGGAGAAGATAACGTCCGGCTGCAGGGGCTTGAGCAGGCCGAGGCTCTCGATCAGCTCCCGGCGATCCTCGGCCGTGCTGTGGCCGGGGATAAAGCCGGCGTGCCATAGGCCGCCCTCGCCACGATAGAGGGTGTCGCCGGTGAACAGGTAGCGCCTGCCGTGGGGCGAGGTGACCAGGAAGCAGGTGCTGCCGGGGCTATGGCCCGGCACGGGAATCGCCTCGATGCCCTCGAGCAGCAGCCCGCGCCGCTCGAAGAGCAGCTCCGGCTCGCGTACCCGGGCGAAGTCCTCGCGCTCGGCCCGGTGGCCGCCCAGGGTCGCGCCGAAGCGCTCGTGGATGACGTTCAGGCTCTCGCCCAGCTCGTCACGATGGCTCAGGAACTGGTAGACCACCCCACCCAGTTCCGCCATCCGCTCGAGCTCGTGGCGATGGCCAGTGTTGTAGAAGAGCACGTTGCCCGCCTCTCGCACGAGCAGGTAGGCGTGAGTGGAGAGCCCCGGAAAGGGGTGCTCGACTTCGGTCTCCCAGACGTCGGGCTGTACGCGTCGCATGCTTACCTCCGGTGATGGCTGGTTCAGCGTCACCCGGAGCCTAGGACCTCGACCTTACTTGAGGTCAAGTCGCCGTTCGCCTCCGCTCCGACACTCGCCCCGTGCCCAATAACACCGGGTACCGCATGGCCATGGGCTGCCCGATCACGGCTGGCGGCGATATCGAGATTCCCGCCTGATCGGCGCCATCCTCACGGGCGCGGGAAATCCGGGGCAGCCCCCGAGGGATCCCCCGGTTTTCCCGCGCGGCGTTTTGACAGCCCCCCGCCACCACCTAGACTGGAATCAGAGACATTCCATCGAGAGGTGTCAGTATGTTGCGCCACAGCATACGGGACCGTCTCCTTGCCCTGCGCGGGGCGAGCCTTGCCGCGGGCGCTGCGTTCGCCCTGGCCATGCAGCCCTCGACCGCCCTCGCGCAGAACGAGCCCTCCGATCCCGAATTCCGCACCAGTTACGGGGACATGACCTTCCCCGAGCAGTTCCCCGACGGCACCGCCATCAGCCTCACCCAATGGAGCCATTTCGTGCCGCGCTATGACGAATGGTTCCGGGAATACGCCCAGCACTGGGGCGAAGCGCACAACGTCGAGGTCACGGTGAACATGATCAACCTCGCCGACCTGACGTCGACGCTCTCGGCCTCCATCGCCGCCGGAGAGGGTGCCACGGTCTTCGAGATGGTGGCCCCACCCACGGCGTTCATCGACGGCCTGCAGTCGTTGGCAGACGTCAACCAGGCCGCGGCGGAAGCCTTCGGCGAGCGCACCGACACCTGCGAGCGCTCCAGCTATCTGCCCGCCACCGACACCTGGTACGGCTTCTGCCATGGCTGGGTGCCCGACCCCGGCGACTATCGACGCTCGCTGTGGGCCGACGCCGGCTTCCCCGAGGGACCCGTGACCTACCAGGACCTGCTCGAGGGCGGTGCCAGGATCTTCGAGGACACCGGCCTCCCGGTGGCGGTGGGCATGTCGCCGGAGATCGACTCCGAGTTCTATGCCCGCGCGTTGATCTGGTCCTATGGCGGCTCGATCCAGGACGAGAACGGCAACGTGACCTTCGACTCGCCCGAGGTGCTCGAGGCGGTGCGCTTCCAGAAGGAGCTGTTCGACAGCGCCATGACGCCGGAGGTCTTCGCCTGGAACGCGGCCTCCAATAACCAGACCTTTATCGGCGGCCGCGCCTCCTACATCCAGAACTCCATCTCCTTCTATCGCAGCGCCCAGGAGTCGGCCCCGGAGGTCGCCGCGGACACCGGCTTCCGACCGGGTCTGCAGGGCCCCGGCGGCGAGGTGAGGATGCCGTCTCATGTGTGGTTCATCGACGTGATCCCCGACTACGTGACGGACCCCGACGAGCTGGCCGCGGCCCAGAAGTTCATGCTCGACCTGGAGAACAACTACGCCAGCGCCTCCTACTACTCGAAGTTCTACAACTTCCCGGCCTTCCCGTCGCGCAGCGAGTCGCTGTTCGCCGAGGACGGCTGGCTGAGCGACGATCCCTGGGGCGCCGAGCCGCCGGACAAGCTGGCCCTGCTCAGGACCGCGGAGGAGTGGACCGCCTGGCTCGGCTATCCCGGCTACGCCAACCCGGCGATCAGCGAGGTGTACGAGTCCCATCTGCTCTCCAGCATGATGGCCGACGTCGCCCGCGGCGAGAAGACGCCGGAACAGGCGATCGCCGACACCCACGCCGAGATCGAGGAGATCTTCGCCAAGTGGCGTGAACGCGGGATGATCGGTAGCGGCAGCGACTGATGACCGCCGGCCGGTCCGTTCCCGGGCCGGCCGCGGCATCCCCCTGACGACGAGCACCTATGGCGATTCTGACGACGCGGGCACTGAAGAAACACTACGGTCGCATCATCGCCGTGGACGGGGTCGACATGGAGACCCGCGATGGCGAGCTGCTCGCCGTGCTCGGCCCCTCCGGCTCGGGCAAGACCACCCTGATGCGCCTGGTCGCCGGCCTCGAGGAGCCCAGCGCCGGCGAGCTGTTCATCGACGGGCAGTCCATCGTCGGCATCCCCCCGCGCCGCCGCAACATCGCCATGGTGTTCCAGAACTATGCGCTCTACCCCAACATGACGGTGCGCGACAACATCCTCTTCCCGCTGCGCGCGCGCCAGGCGCCGCCGGACGAGCAGCGGCGCCAGCTGGACTGGGTGGCCGGCATCCTCGAGATCAGCGACCTGCTCGACCGCCGCCCGACCCGGCTATCGGGCGGCCAGAGCCAGCGCGTGGCGCTGGCCCGGGCCATGGTGCGTACCCCCGACCTCTTCCTGTTCGACGAGCCGCTGAGCTCGCTGGATGCGCAGATCCGCAGCCAGGCCCGCGGCGAGCTGCGCGAGCTCCACGACCGCACCCGCATCACCACCCTCTACGTGACCCACGATCAGACCGAGGCCCTGGGGCTGGCCGATCGCATCATGGTCATGGAGAAGGGCATCGTCCACCAGATCGGCACGCCCCAGCAGCTCTACTACGACCCCGCCGACACCTTCGTCGCCGGCTTCATCGGCGACCCGCCGATGAACCTGCTGCCTCGCGACGGGCGCCTGATCGGCGTGCGTCCGGAGCATTTCCATCTCGCCGCCGAGGCGCCGGGCGACGAGGTCGCCCTGGAACTCGACATCGAGGTCGAGCACCTCGAATTCCTGGGGGCGGAATGGCTGATCTACGGTGTGGTACGCCGCGGTGTCACCAAGCAACCGCGACCGCCGCGGGTCATCGGCCGCCTGCGCCAGGCCGCCGTGCCCTCGCTTGCCACCGGCGAGACCTACCACTTCGTGGTGACCCGCAGCGATGCCTGCTTCTTCGATCCCGAGACGGGCCAGCGGCTCTCGGCAGCCAAGGTGGCGGTGGCATGAACGCCGGGCCCGATGGCGCCCTGGCCCGCCTGGCGCTGGCCCTCGAGCGCCCGCGGGTGCTGGGCGCCCTGATGCTCGCGCCGGCGGTGCTCTATGTGGTGGCCTTCGTGGCCGTGCCCTTCTTTATCGCCATCGCCCTAAGCGTGAGCGATGCCACGGTCGGCGATCCGCGCATCGACACCTTCGTCGGCCTGGACAACTTCATCGCCGTCCTCGGCCAGTCGGGCTTTCGCCTGGCGCTGCGCAACAGCCTGCTGATCACCACCCTCACGGTGCTGATCCTGCTGGTACTGGCGACCACCGCCGTCGAGCTGCTGGCCCGCGACTTCCGCGGCAAGCGGCTGGTCCAGGTGCTGTTCATGATCCCCTGGGCGATGCCGGTGTCGCTGTCGGCGATCACCTGGCTGTGGGTACTGGACTCCCAGTACAGCCCCATCGACTGGGTGCTGGTGCAGATCGGGCTGCTCGGCCCGGGCGGCACCTTCGGCCCCTCCTGGAACCTCTTCTACCTGGGCCGGGAGGGCCTGGCGATCGCCTCGATCGTGCTGGTCGACGTGTGGCGAACGCTGCCGCTGGCGACCATCATCGTGCTGGCCGGGCGCCTGTCGATTCCCCGCGAGCGCCTCGAGCAGGCGCAGCTCGACGGCGCCGGCTTCTTCCGCATCCTGTTCCGCATCATCATCCCGGCGCTGGCCCCGGTGCTGACCGTGGCGATCCTGTTCACCGCCCTGCTGGTGATCGGCGAGATGTCGACCATCGCCCTGCTGACCCGCGGCGGCCCCGGCCACAGCACCCAGATCCTGCCGCTCTGGGCCTACCTCAAGGGCATCAACAGCGGCGACCTGGGCCAGGGCGCGGCCATCGCCCTGTTCCTGTTCCCGGTGCTGCTGGCGGCGGCGATCGTGGCGCTGCGCTTCGCCTATCGCGCGGGCAAGGACTAAGGGGGAAAGGCCATGCGAACCGCCGCACGCAAGCCCCTCTTCTACGCCGCCATCACCCTGCTGGTGCTGTTCACCACCCTGCCGGTGCTGTACGCGGTGATCACCATCTTCAAGCGCGAGAGCGAGCTCTACCGCTTCGGCTCCAACCCCTTCATCTACGAAACCTCGCCGACCCTGGACCACCTGATCTACCTGTTCACCGACACGGCCTTCCCCACCTTCGCCGTCAACTCCATCATCATCGGGCTATTGGTGGTGGCCATCACCGTGGCGCTGGCCGTGCCGGCGGCCTACGCCCTGGCGCGGCTGACCGGCCACTGGGGCGAACGCTCCGGCATGGCGATCTTCCTCGTCTACCTGATCCCCCCCACCCTGCTGTTTATCCCGCTGTTCCGCATCGTGGTGGCGCTGGGGCTGGCCAACAGCATCTGGTCGCTGGTACTGGTGCTGCCGACCATCACCATTCCCTTCTGCACCTGGCTGCTGCTGGGATTCTTCCGCTCGATACCACCGCAACTGGACGAGGCCGCGCTGCTGGATGGCTGCACCCGCCTCCAGGCGTTCTGGAAGGTGGTGCTGCCCCAGGCCCTGCCCGGCATCGGCGCCTGCATCGTCTTCGCCTTCTCGCTGTCGCTGTCCAACTACATCTACGCGGTGACCTTCGTCAGCGAATCGGCGGCGCGCAACATCAGCGCCGGGGTACCCACCGAGCTGATCCGCGGCGACGTCTACTTCTGGCCGTCGCTGATGGCCGCCACCACGGTGGTGGCGATCCCCCTCGGCATCGCCTACGGCCTGCTGTTCGACTACCTGGTGCGCGGCTTCCAGAGCGCCGGCGCCGGTGGGGAATGATCGATCCAGCGTGGCTCGGCGATCGCATCCAGCTCCGCCATCCATGCGACCCCGTGATGATGCCGGCGCTGTAAACTGGCGAAGAACCCCCTGAAGGATGGCGGGGCCACGCCCTCAGCGATACAGCTTCAGCGCCCGGACGCGCTCCTGGTAGGTCTGAAGCCGCTGCTTGAGCTCGCCCCGGCGCCGTGAGGCGATGCCGTGTACCAGGAAGTTCAGCGCCGTGGTCAGGCCGCCGGTCGACTCGAGGATCAGGCCGGTCTTGGTCTGCATGGTGATCAGGTGCGGCGTGGTGACGTGCTGGGCGATGCCGTATTCGTCGGCGAACACCACCAGCTCGGCATCGCGCCTCACGCACTCCTGGGCGAAGGTGATCCCCGCCTCGGCATAGGGGGCGATATCGACCAGGATCAGGCAACTGCGCTCCTTGTTGCAGTCGAGCCAGGGCCCCATCACGCCGCCATAGAGGTTGAGGAACTCCACCCCGGGGCGCACCAGCGCCAGGCGGTTGGAGAAATCCTCGGCCAGGCCGCTGACCGTCTGGAAGCCGCAGACGAAGACTTTCTCCGCCGCATCGACCACGTCGAGCATCGCCTTCCAGCGCGGTGACTCGAGCTGCTTGGCGAGGTCCAGCAGGGCCTCGATCTCGCGGCCGATCGGCTCGCCGAGGTCGCTTCCCGGCCGCTCGACCCGCGCGATCAGGGCGGGGTTGAGCAACGACTGCACCCGCACCTGATCGCGCAACTCCTCCTTCAGGCTCTTCAGGCCGGTATAGCCCAGGCGGCGCAGGAAGCGGCTCACCGTATTGGGGCTCACCCCGCTCTTGCGGGCCAGGCTCTCGCCGTTCTCGAACACCATATCGTCGAGATTCGCCTGGATATAGGCCGCCAGCGTTCGCTCGGCCGGTGGTAACTCATTGAGCTGACTTTCCAGTTTCTCGGAGAACATGCCTCTACCTTGAGCGTGCGTGATGACAGAGATCTACCTTGCAATGGTAGAACTCTGTCTTATAATCATCAAAAGACATACTCCTGTCATTGCAGTGACAGAGCCCGTCGCCCACTCCGGGCCATCCAACAACAACAAGGAGGCATCACATGCCCTGTCCCATCCTGCGCTACCTGCCCGCGCCCCGGCTGCTGGGGGCGCTCGGCCTAGGCACCCTCACCCTCTCGCCGGCCTTCGCCGACGGTCAACTGCACCTCTACAACTGGGGGGACTATATCAACCCCGCCGTGCTCGAGCGATTCAGCGAGGAGTACGACGTCCGGGTCACCCTGGACACCTACGGCAGCAACGAGGAAATGCTCGCCAAGCTCCAGGCCGGCGCCTCGGGTTACGACCTGGTCTTCCCCTCGGTGCATATGCAGGACATCCTCTTCCAGCTCGAGCTGATCGCCCCGACCGGGATCAATCAGAGCGAGGCCTTCGGCAATATCGACCCCGACTTCCTGCGGGCCCGGACCGACCCCGAGGGCGAGTACTGCCTGCCCTATGCCTGGGGCACGGTGGGCATCTTCTACAACCGCAATGCGGTCGAGGAGATGAACTCCTGGGAGGACTTTTTCGCCGCCGCCCGTGACGGCCAGCGGGTGGCGATGCTCGATGACATGCGCGAGACCCTGGGCGTGGCGCTGATCGCCAACGGCGACTCGGTCAATACCGACGAGGCGGACGCCCTGACCCGCGCCGGCGACTACCTGATCGAGCGCCGGCCGCTGATCTCCGCCTTCACCTACGACGTGGTGCCCATGGTGCAGTCCGGCGACCTGGCCGCCGCCCACTACTTCGTCGGCGCCATGATGTACGTCGATGAGGCCCCGGAAGACCTGGCCTACGTGATCCCCGAGGAGGGGGCCACCCTCTACCAGGAAAACCTCTGCCTGCTGCACGACGCCCCCAACCGGGACAACGCCATCCGCTTCATGGAGTTCCTGCTGCGCCCCGAGATCGCCGCGCTCAATGCCCGCCAACAGAAGCACGGCACCCCCAATCGCGAGGCCCTGGCGCTGCTGCCCGACGAGCTGCGCAATAACCCGGCGATCTACCCGCCCGAGGAGGTCATGGCGCGGCTGCAGGTCTTCGAGGACCTGGGCGCCGCCGTGCGCCGCTACGACCGCACCTGGATGCGCGTGCGCACCGCCCAGTAAGCCCCTTCCCAGAGCCCATGGATCGACGGCGCCCAGCGGGTGCCGTCCCAGGAGTGCCCGATGAAAGCCATCACCCCCGAGGCGCCGGTCGTCGAGATTCGCCGCGCCATCAAGCAGTTCCGTACCCCCGAAGGCCAGCGGATTGCCGCCCTGGCCGGCATCGACCTGAGCGTGGGGGCCAGGGAGTTCGTCACCCTGCTGGGCCCCTCCGGCTGCGGCAAGACCACCCTGCTGCGCACCATCAGCGGCTTCGAGGCCCTCGACGAGGGCTCGATCCATATCCAGGGCCGGGAGATGAACCGCATCCCGCCCCACGCCCGGCCGGTCAATACCGTCTTCCAGAGCTATGCGCTCTTTCCCCATCTCTCGGTGGGCGAGAACGTCGGCTATGGCCTCTCGGTGCGCGGGGTGCCGAAACGCGAGCGCCAGCAGCGGGTCGGCGAGGCCCTGGAGATGGTCGGCATGAACGGCCTGCAGCAACGCAGCCCCGGCCAGCTCTCCGGCGGCCAGCAGCAGCGCGTGGCCCTGGCCCGGGCGATCATCAATCGCCCCGCCCTGCTGCTGCTCGACGAGCCGCTCTCGGCCCTGGACCGCCACCTGCGCCAGACCATGCAGCGCGAGCTCAAGAGCCTGCAGAACGAGCTGGGCATCGCTTTCGTGTTCGTGACCCACGACCAGGAGGAGGCGCTGACCATGTCGGACCGCATCGTGGTGCTCAACGGCGGCCATATCCAGCAGCAGGGCAAGCCCACCGAGATCTACGACCGCCCAGTGAATGCCTTCGTCGCCGAGTTCATCGGCGAGAGCAACCGCTTCCGGGGCACCCTCGAGGCGGGTGACGGCGGGCTCGGCCGGCTGCGCCTGGCGGACGACGAGCCCCTGGTCCTGCGACGGCCGGCCCAATCCGCGACGGGCGAGCTGCAGGTGATGCTGCGCCCCGAGCAGTTCTGCGTGCACCCGCCCTGTGCCGACCGCTACGCCAGCCTGAAGGGGCGGCTCACCGCCAAGGCCTTCGTCGGCCGCGACCTGGAGATCATCCTCGAGACCCGCGGTGGCCAGCCGATCAAGGCGGCCCTGCGCGGCCACGACGGCCAGACCCTGGCCGGGCGCGAGCTCGGCGACGAGGTCGCCCTGTGGTACGCCATCGACGCCCCCCATGTGATCGCGGCCTAGGAGGCGACCATGAGCACGACGCAACTGACCTCGACCCTCGCCGCCGGCGCCGCCCCCAAGGCCCGGCCCCACCGCCCACGCTGGGGCCTGATCGCCCTGCTCGGCCCGGTGACCGCCTTCCTCGGCGTCTTCTTCTTTATGCCACTGGCCATCATGGCGGTGTTCAGCCTGCTGGAGCCCGGCCTCTACGGCGGCGTGGTGTGGAACTTCTATGCGGATAACTTCGGCCGCATCCTCGGCTGGGCCAACGGCCCCATCGAGGAGTTCGATCCGGTCTACCTGGGCATCCTGATGCGCTCGCTGCGCATCGCCCTGATCACCGCCGCCCTCTGCCTGCTGGTCTGCTACCCGGTGGCCTTCTGGGTCAGCCGGCTGCCGCCCCGGCGGCGCAACTTCTGCCTGTTCCTGATCACCCTGCCCTTCTTCGCCAGCCTGATCGTGCGGCTCTATGCCTGGGTGCTGATCCTGCGCCCCTCGGGCGCGCTCAACGGCCTGCTGGCCTGGCTGGGGATCAGCGACGCCCCGGTGGGCCTGATCTACACCGAGGCCGCGGTGCTGATCGGCCTGGTCTATATCATGGCCCCCTTCATGTTCCTGCCGCTCTACGCCAGCATCGAGAAGCTCGATCGCGGCCTGATCGAGGCCTCCTACGACCTGGGCGCCGGCCGTATCACCACCTTCCGCCGGGTGACCCTGCCGCTCACCCTGCCCGGCATCATCGGCGGCTCCATCCTGGTGTTCATCCCCACCCTGGGCAACTTCATCGTGCCCTCGCTGCTCGGCGGCGCCCAGGTGCTGATGATCGGCAACCTGATCGAGCAGCAGTTCCTCCAGGCCCGCAACTGGCCCTTCGGCGCGGCCCTGGCGATGCTGGTGATGAGCGTGGTGCTGGGCCTGCTGATGCTCTATGTGCGCGCCACCCTGCGCCGCCAGGCCACGGGCACCCCCGGCAAGGAGGCCCAGGCATGAAGACGCTGCTTATCCACGTCAGGAAGCGCCTGCTCACCGGCTACGGCCTGCTGTTCTTCGCCTTCCTCTACGCGCCGATCCTGCTGATCGTGGCCTACTCGTTCAACTCCAACCCCATCAACATGATGGTCTGGCACGATGTCACCCTGGACTGGTATCGCGCGATCTTCGGCCTCTCCCACCAGCTCGGCGACAGCGAGCTCTACGCGGACTCCACCGACCAGTTGCTCGCCGCGACGCGCACCAGCCTGATCGTCGCCCTGACGACCACGTTGCTCGCGACCCTGGTCGGCACCCTGACCGCCCTGGCGGTGGCCCGCTACCGCTTCCGCCTGCAGGGCTTCTATCGCTTCCTGCTGTTCATGCCCATGGTGATGCCCGATATCGTGCTGGGCATCGCCCTGCTGATCTTCTTTATCAGCGTGGGCATGCCGCTGGGCACCGGCTCGATCATCATCGGCCACTGCACCTTCCTGATCAGCTATGTGTTTATCGTCGTCAGCGCGCGGCTGGCGGGGCTGGATACCCGCCTCGAGGAGGCCTCCGCCGACCTCGGCGCGGGCCCCTGGACAACCTTCCGGCGCATCACCCTGCCGCTGATCGCCCCCGGCGTCATCGGCGGCGCCATGCTCGCCTTTATCATCTCGATGGACGACCTGGTGATCACCTATTTCATCTCCGGCGTCGACTCCACCACCCTGCCGGTATTTATCTACGGCCTGATCCGCCGCGGCATCAAGCCCGAGATCAACGCCATCGCCACCCTGCTGCTGCTCGCCTCCCTGGCGATCGCCGCCATCGGCCTCTACCTGCGCAACAAGCAGCACGCCGCCACGCCAGCCACCCCCGACAAGACCGATCCTGCCAATGACTAAGACCCTGACTCCGCCGCGCCGCGGCCGCGATCTCGGCCTGCCGTTTCCCGGCACCCCGGGGCCGTACAACGCCATCACCGACGTGCCCGGCATCCATGTCGGCTACGCCACCATCGACCGCCCCACCACGGCCCCGGGGCGCTGGGCCAAGACCGGGGTGACCGCCATCCTGCCCCGGGGCTTCGCCCGGGAGCCGCAGCCGGTGTGGGCCGGCTACCATGCCCTCAACGGCAACGGCGAGATGACCGGCACCCACTGGATCGATGACGGCGGCTACTTCGTCGGCCCGCTGTGCATCACCAACTCCCATGGCGTCGGCATCACCCACCACGCCACGGTGCGCTGGATGATCGAGCACTACGCCGAGCGCTGGCACCACCACCACCTATGGGCCATGCCGGTGATCGCCGAGACCTACGACGGCGTACTCAACGACATCAACGGCCTGCACGTGCGCGAGGAGGATGCCCTGGCGGCGATCCGCGGCGCCCGCTCCGGCCCCCTCGCCGAGGGCAACGTGGGTGGCGGCAACGGCATGATCTGCTACGAGTACAAGGGCGGCACCGGCACCGCCTCGCGGCGCCTCAGCGTCGACGGCCGGGACTACACCCTGGGCGTGCTGGTGCAGGCCAACCATGGCATCCGCGACTGGCTGCAGGTGCTCGGCGTGCCCCTGGGGGAGACCCTGGGCGACGACCACCGCCTCCCCGGACTCGACAGCGAACGGGGCTCGATCATCGCGGTGCTGGCCACCGACGCCCCTATGATGCCCCACCAGCTCAGGCGCCTGGCCAAGCGCGCCGGCCTCGGCATCGGCCGCGGCGGTACCCCCGGCGGCAACAACTCCGGCGATATCTTCCTCGCCTTCAGCACCGCCAACCCGCGCCCACTGCCGCAGCTCGCCGAGGCCCACCAGGCCTTCGCCTACCTTAACGACGAGGTCTTCGACCCCTTCTACCTGGCCGCGGTGGAGGGCGTCGACGAGGCCATCGTCAACGCCATGCTCGCCGCCGAGGACGCCCCGACCCAGCGCCCCCGGGGCGGCATCTGCAAGGCGATCTGCCCCGACACCCTGGTCGAACTGGTCACGGGGCGGCGCCGACACCGGGCCCAGCCCGAACCGTCCGGCACTCAGTAGCCTATCCTTGCCTATCGGGAAGCCAATGGAAGAGCCTGGCCATGGGATCCAGTGGCGACCGGGTGAACGAACGTTGGGAGTAACCAGTGTGGCGGGATTGCGATGGACTCGCTGATCACGGCCGCGGCCCGTGCGCTCGCGGCGGGTGATCCCCTCGGCGCCTTGAACCGCGTCGCCTTGCGCGACGATGCGCCGGCGCTCGCGCTGCGCGGCATCGCGATGGCACAGCTCGGCGAGCTCGATCGCGCGAAGGCGCTGCTGCGCAGTGCGGCGCGCGCCTTCGGTCCGAAGGAGGCCGTGGCCCGCGCGCGGTGTATCGTCGCCGAGGCCGAGATCGCGCTCGTCTCGCGCGACCTCGGCTGGCCCGCGAAGGCACTCGACACGGCGCGGGCGACGCTCGAGGCACATGGCGACCGGGTGAACGCCGCCCAGGCGCGCTACCTCGAGGCGCGGCGCCTGCTGCTGATCGGGCGCCTGGACGAGGCGGAGCAGGCGCTCGCCGACCTCAACTCTGCGCCTCTCCCGCCCGTCTTGCGCACGGCCCACGCGCTGGTGGTGGCGGGGATCGCGATACGCCGCCTGCACACGACGGCGGCACACGCCGCGCTCGCCCGGGCCGAGCGCGACGCACGCCTCGCCGGGATCCCGGCGCTGACGGCGGAGGTCGAAAGCACCGTTCGCGTGCTGACCACGCCCGCGGCACGCCTGATCGCGCGTGGCGAAGCGCGGCCCCTGCTGCTCGGGGAGGTCGAAGCCTTGCTGGCATCACAGGCCCTCGTCGTCGACGCCTGCCGCCACGTCGTGCGTGACGCCCACACGCGGATCTCGCTTGCCAGCCGCCCGGTACTGTTCGCGCTCGCCCGCCTGCTGGGCGAGGCCTGGCCGGGAGACGTGCCGAGGGGCACGCTTATCGCGCACGCCTTCCGCACCAAGTTCGCCGATGACTCGCATCGCGCGCGGCTACGCGTCGAAATCGGCCGGCTTCGCACGGAGCTTGAGCCACTGGCCGACGTGCGCGCGACGAAGCGAGGCTTCACGCTGGTGCCGCACCGCGCCGACGAGGTCGTGGTGCTGGCACGGCCGATCGAGGAGCCGCATGCCGCGCTGCTCGCCCTGCTCGATGACGGCGAGCCGTGGTCGAGCTCGGCCCTGGCGCTGGCACTGGGTACCAGCCAGCGCACCGTGCAGCGCGCCCTCGACTCGCTGGCGGCGGCAGGCAAGGTGCAGGCGTTGGGTCGCGGGCGAGCGCGGCGCTGGATGACCCCGCCCGTGCCGGGATTCACGACAACCTTGTTACTCCCCGGTCCCTTTCCGGGTGCCTAGGATGAAGGCGTACACAACGCTCGGGAGAATTACATGAACCGTTCAACCGCCGAAATCCTCCGCGAATATGGCCCCTTTCCCGGCGTCGATGCCGTGCATGGCGTCACCTACGACGGCCGGCAAATCTGGTTTGCCACCGGCGACACCCTGACCGTCCTCGATCCGGCCAGCGGCGAGACGCGGCGCTCGGTCGATGTCGCCGCGCATGCCGGCACGGCCTTCGACGGGGAGCACCTGTTCCAGATCGCCGAGGACCGCATCCAGAAGATCGATCCGCAGACCGGCGCCGTGCTCGCCACGATCCCGGCGCCCCCCGGCGGCGGCAACTCCGGGCTCGCCTGGGCCGAAGGGTCGCTCTGGGTGGGGCAGTATCGGGACCGCAGGATCCAGCAGGTCGATCCCCAGTCAGGAGACATTCTTCGCACCATCGAGTCCAACCGCTTCGTCACCGGGGTCACCTGGGTCGACGGCGAACTCTGGCACGGCACCTGGGAAGAGGACTCGAGCGACTTGCGGCGCATCGATCCGCGCACGGGAGCGGTGCTGGAGAGTCTCGAGATGCCGCCCGGCGTGGGCGTATCCGGGCTCGAATCCGATGGCAATGATCGCTTCTTCTGCGGTGGCGGGGGCAGCGGAACGGTGAGAGCCGTCCGCCGACCACGCGGGTAAGGAGGCCTCCACTGCTACGCGATGGCCCCACCAGGCAAACGCCCCCCTTGAGGGCCATAGAGTACTCCGGCGGGCAGGCCGAGGCCTGGCCGGGACCGGAAGTCATCGCGGATGATGACCCGGTTGGCCAGGTTCTTCGGCATGCCCCACACGCTCACGATACAGGGCTCGCCACCGCGGCATTACCCGCTACTGCGCAATAGCGTTGCTCCCTTGCCGTGGCCGTCGCATCGCACTGGCCGTCAACCACGAATGCCCGTCTGATAGCGCCAATGCCCTTCTGGCATGACCGCATCCCGCGTCGTGGCAGCCAGCCTCTGCGCCAGCATGGCCTTGTCCAACGGCACGCAATAGACGGGCCTGCGCCGTTCGAATCGCCAGCCTTCCGCGAGCGGCCCCGCATCCACGGCGTCATAGCCAATCTCGTTGAGGACCCCGATGGCGGTCTGCTTGGCCTCGCCGTCGTCGCCCGCAATGGGAAGCGCCCGGCGATCCGCTGCACCGCCAGGCCGGGCATCCGGTACCACGTCCTCCACCAGGATGGAGTTCAACGCCTTGACCACGTGCGACTGCGGCAGATGCCGCGCCAGCAGTTCCGCCGTCGTCAGTGCCCCGTTCTCCAATTCTGGGATGCGCCCGAAGTGGGGAAAATAGTTCTGCGGATTGAGCACGACCTTACCCGCCAGTGATGCCGCCGGAATGGCCCGATAGGCTTGAAGCGGTATGGCCGCGAAGACCACATCCCCGAATGCTGCTGCCTCGCGGATACTGCCAACCTCGCAGCCCAGTGCTTCACGCAGACCCAACAGGCTTCGTGGCCCTCTTGAGTTGCTCGCCATGACGCGATGACCTGCCTTGAGCGCCAACCGGCCCACTGCCTGGGCCATGTGCCCGGCACCGATGATTCCAAGATTCATGGCGTGTTCTCCCATGCCGACTGCCCTTGCCGGGTCCCTGGATCATCGCTACCCCGCTGCGCTGTCTTGCCGGGCGAGAAGGTGAGATAGCTGCCCAGAGCCAGCAGAAAAGCACTGGCTGCGCCGTACACCATGACCCAGCCGAACCCTGACACCAGGGCGGCATTGATGGCCTCGCCGGGTGCCGCGATATGGGACAGCAAGGCTGGGTTCTGCTCCAGCACCCGGACATCACCGGCGGCAATCTTTTCCGCGAACAGTCGCAGGCCGGTGCTGTCGGGCACATTCAGCGTGTTTCGTAGATACGCCATGATGCCTTCCACCAGGATGAATCCCATCACCGCGATGTTGAAGGCCAGCGAAATCATCCTGGCGCTGGTATCCGCGCCCGACGCCATGCCTGCGCGCTCGGCCGCAACGGATACGGTGATCGTATTGGTGGTGGTCGTATTGGTCAGGCCCAGGCCAATGCCGGCCAGCACGCATCCCGGCAGGATCAGCCAACCCGGCTGGGCGGAGACACTGCCGATCTTCATCAGCAAGAAGCCCAGGCCAAGAATCGATAGCCCCAGGGGAATCACGACGCCGGGCTGATAGCGCAGGGACAAGCGTTCCGCCAATGGGGGAATGAACAGCGTGGGCAACGTATAGGCCAGCAGGGCCAGGCCCGTCTGCACGCTGTCGTAGCCCAGCCCGACGTGAAAATAGATCGGCAGGTAGATAATGAATGGCCAGAAGCTGAAGTTCTGCCCCATCGAACCGAGCAAGGCCCCGGAAAAGTTGCGCACCCTGAAGACCGAGAACTCGATCATCGGCCGGCGGCTGGTCTGCTCGGCGATGACGAATCCCACCAAGCTCACGACGGCCAGCCCGATGATGCCCAGCGCCGCCGGACTGGTGAATCCGAGGACCGGGCCTTGCGTCACGAACAGCACCAGGCAGAACACGGCGATGGAGAGCGTCACGATTCCGGCAATGTCCAGGCGCGTGGCCTGCGGGTCGCGCGACTCCAGCACGCCGACCTGGCTCAGGAACAGCGTGATGACGGCCAGGACCCCGTGGACCAGGAACACCCATTCCCAACTCGCCAGCGCCAGGATGGCACCACCGATGATCGGGCCAAAGCCCAGGCCGGCACCGAACACGATGCCCCACCAGGCGAAGGCCTTGCCGCGCTCGCGCCCGTCCCGGAACTGGTTGGACAGGATGGCGATCTGGCAGATCAGCATCATCGCCGCGCTCAGGCCCTGGAGAAAGCGGGCGACGATCAGGATGGCGGCGCTCTCGGTCAGCCCGCAAACGAGGGAGGTGACGCCGAACGCCACGATGCCGATGGTGAAGACGCGCTTGCGGCCGTAACGGTCGGCCAGCGTGCCGACGGCCATCAGGATGGTCGTCATGGCAATGGTATAGGCCGCCATGACCCACTGGAGCTGCCTGAAACTGGCTTGCATGACCTGCTCGATCGTCGACAGGATCGGCGGCACGCTGGAAATCTCCAGTCCCAGCATCAATGCGGACAAACAAACGGCGGCCAGGGCAAACGAGCCCTGAGATGAGGGTGAGGTAGTCATACGCAACCTTCTGAAAGACCTGGATAAGCAGCACCGCTGGGGGCCACCGGGAAACCCGCTGCCGCACGGCGATACCGGCGCGCACGGCACGTTCAGAAGGGATGCTAGGAAAGACTCATCTATTCGACAATGATATGGTTGAACATATCAGAGACAACAAATTCGGATAAAGCATGGGCAGACCGACGTTGGACGTGGAAGCGGTGCAGGCGTTCGTCACCATCGCCGATTTCCAGAGCTTCACCAGAGCGGCGGAAGCCCTGGGCACGACACAGGGCGCCATCAGCGTGAAGTTGAAGCGCCTGGAAGAACGGCTGGGCTGCAAGCTGATCGAGCGCACGCCCAGGCTGGTCCGTCTGTCCGCCCAGGGGGCCGTCTTCCTCAATGCCGCACGCGACTTCATTGCCGCCCACGAACGCGCGCTGGTCGCACTGTCCTGCGAATGCCGACGCTTCCGGCTCGGTATCGCCGAGCATGTGGCAGGACCGGAAATCCCGACCCTGCTGGCACGCCTGAACGAGCGCGATCCGGCGTTGACCATCGAAGTGCGCCTGGAAAACTCCCGCAGCCTGCTCGACGCCTTCGACAACGGCGAACTGGACGCGGTGATCGTACGCCAGGAAGACGACCACCGGGATGGCGAAGACCTCGGGCCGGAGCATTTTGGCTGGTTCGCCGCGCCGGGGTTCAACCAACGGCCCGGCGAACCGCTGCGGCTGGCGGCCTTGGCCCCCTGCTGTGGCGTGCGCGATATTGCCACGCGCGCTCTGGGTGGCGCAGGTATCCAATGGAGCGAAGTCTTCGTGGGTGGCGGTCATGCGGCCGTCATGGCAGCGGTCTCGGCGGGGTTAGCGGTCGCCGCCTTCTCCTGCCGTCTCGCGCCACCTGACACCATCGAAGTGGGTCAGCGATTGGGACTGCCTGAGCTGCCTTCATCCCGGATCATGCTGCACTCGACCTTATCGGATCGGCGCTCCCGCGAAGCCTTGCGGACGTTGGCCGCGGCATATCGGGAGCATCGTGCGCCGAAGCATGCCAGTGCAGAATGCCGACCGTTTGTATCAGATGGATGGCCCAGCAACGCTACTTGAAAAGGTCGACACCACTTCATCGGATAACCCAATCGCCATTGCCCTACCGCAGGAAGCGGCCTATTGACCAGGAAGTCAACAATGACATCGAATCAAATTTCCGACAGACGCGCTCTTGCCGCCACCAGCAGTACGCTGGCCTCGTTTCTCGCCCATGCCATCGGCACCCTGGCCAAGGAGATTCGGACGATAGAGCAGGAAATCCAACGCATCAATAGTTTGGTCTTGCAAAGCGAGGAGCAGGAGCGCCAGTCAGCCCTTGCGCCAACACGTAAACAGGCCGCAACATGCTGGAAACATTTCCGTCAGGTGAGACAGAAAAGCAGGCTAGGTTGGCTGCTCGCCCCCGTGCAAACTTTCCGGGCATGGCGCGACTGGCGGCATGCCCAAGACAAGCACGCGCAGGCCACCAACAATTTCGACGCACCTGACGCCCAGGCGCGCCGGACCAGGGACATCGCCGCACACAATCATGGCGTCAAAGAGCAACGTAATAAACGGTCCGCGCTGAACAAATCTCTGAAGTCCTATCGAGCACATCATATAGCGCTCACCAAATTTCAAAAAGCTGCTGCCGCGCCGATGGCCGCCGCATGTGGCGAGGGGTGGTTAGCCGCCGACTTCGCCGAGCTCTTCGGAAACGTCGTCGCGCTGGTGCAAGCAGGCCATCTGCCAGCGGCGACCAAACTTCTGGCGAAGCTCGTTTTCCAGATCCGTCCTTCCGCAGCGGTTTACGCACGCTGGCAGCAGGAGGCCCAGGAGATCCGGGACAAGGCCTATAGCGGCCATGCTGGCATTCCCGCCACAGGCGCCTTTACCGAAATCGCCGAGGCTTCGGCCAAACTTGCCGCCGCCTGCATGCTTGACGCACCTGCCAGGCAACTGGCGTCCTGCTCCCACCCGGCGGACCAGTGGCAATTGCTCCCATTGCTGGCGACATCGCCCCAGCGCTTCAGCGTCGATGTGCTCTGGACTATCTACTGGTCCATGTTCCAGTGCGCACAGCAGATGGCCGACTTCCTTTCTGACACCGAGGCGCATGAGGATCCGCTGAACGGCCGGTTCAGTACCTACCTCGAGTCTTGGCTGTCAGGATGGGCCGCCGAACGGATTCCAGAATTCGGCTATCCCAAGTCCTCATCTTATCTAGGCACGCTTCAACTCGCGAGCAAGACTGAAGAAGCTCGCGTGGGAGCCGACCTCGGCGTGATCATTTCACTGAACGTGGGTGGATTGAGATGCCGGAAGGCCGTGCTTTTGCAGGCCAAGCGAGCCAAACAAGGTATTGCTGACGTGGGTAGCGGCAAGGGGCAGCTCCCCAAGCTTTCCAGCTTGCCTCGAGCAGGCTACTACCTGTTCTACCATGAGTCACCGCCACCTCTGTATCCTCCAGTGCCAACCGTCAGTTCGGCGAAAGCCTTGCAGCAGTGTGTGCTCGATGCGCAGAAGGATCCTGGAGCCCGCTACCTTCCACTAGATGTACGAACCAACGGCTGGGACTGGGCCAGCTTCGTGAGCTTCGGCTTGTGCAATGCCACATCCGACCTGGGCGAACCGTTCGATACGGTTGAGGAAGCACTGAGTATCCTTGGCAGCGGCTCGGCTGGCCAGCTTCCCCGGCATCTGTATTTAGTGGCCATTGAGGACGAACCCTATGTCCGTGAGTTGAAAAAAAGGGTGCGCGAGTACTATCGCGACACGCCGGAAAAAACATACCAGAAGACTGCAGGCAGGCATCTACGATCTTCACGCTCTCACGATGGGCCAGAGTTTGGCCTGTAATGCTGAGCTATCACTCGCACAGCGCCCGCGCGATAGGCTGCTCGGTGTGGGCGCTATGCAGCGCCTTGCGGAGCACCACCACTGACGGCTTCGATGGCCTCGGCATCGCCGGCCGTTTCGGGACGAATGGTGGGATGCAGGGTATTAGGTGTATAGTCCAGGAAGTAGGGACGGGGTCTTCATTGTAGTACCGGTGAGGTGTGATGGTATTTACCTGACAGTCGGCCGTTGAAAGCAAAGTGGCCATAGTGCCCCCCCGTGGGTTATAGGACGAGTGTCTGACGCTCGACCATGACCACCGAGGAAAAAGTAGCACGACGCAAGCTCAGTCTCCTAGAGCTGGCCAAGGATCTACAGAACGTCAGCAAGGCCTGTAAGCCGATGGGGTACTCCCGTCAGAAGTTATATGAGATCCACCGCAACTACCAAACCTTCACTGATGTTGACATACAAGGGGTTGGCCAAGAACCAGGCCCAACTGTTCACCCTGTTCGTCCTCGGCAATCTGGTGCTGGCAGGACAATGCCAAGGGCACGCCGATGGGGCCAGTGCGTCTTGAATCTGGCCTGGCAGCCGGATACCCCGGCTGCCAGGGAAAATAGACCTCCTGAGGTGGTCAGCAAGTGATCGCTGACATGGTGTTTGGGCCTCGCTGATTGCTTCAAGTGCTTATGACTGAATTGTTCAGCGGTTCCCTAGTGATATGAATCTGGGAAACCGTGCCGACGTGCTGTGCATACGATCAGCAGTGTTGCCGTAAGCAGCACCAGCAGCGCGGGTGAGAAGGAACCGGAACCAAAGCGGTCCAGCAGTATCCCTCCAACTATGCCTCCGCCAGCAATAGCCAAATTCCAGGCCGTAACTAGCATAGACTGCGCGACATCCGCCGCTTCCTTAGCCGTCTTCGCGAGAGCCGTTTGGAACAGCGTTGCAGATCCGCCGAATGCAAGCCCCCAGACACCAACTGCGCCATAGACGGCAACTGGCACATCGCCGGCTACGCCAAGCACCAGTGCCGCTAATCCGAACAAGAAGGTGCTTGCGATAGTCAGCACACGAAGATGGCGGTCGATCAATACACCAATGACCCAGATGCCAATCAGCGCTGAAATTCCGAATACGAGCAAAACCAAATCGGTTCGCTCAGACATATCGGCATTAACCAGGAACGGTGCAATATAGGTGTAAAGGATGTTGTGCGCGAGCACAAAGGCCAGCACCACGAATAGCACCGGGCGGATACCCGGAAGGGTGAATACCTGCCTAAGCGTCAGCCGCTTACCCATGGCTTGGCCTGCGAAGTCCGGCACCTTCACACGGACCCACACGATTAGGATCAATGCCAGCAGACTCATGATTCCGAAGCAGGAACGCCAGCCCACCATCGTGCCAAGAAAAGTGCCCGCCGGGACACCCAGAGAAAGCGCCAACGGTGTCCCCACCATCGCAATTGCGATAGCGCGTCCCTTGAGATGCTCAGGTACCATGCGGGCGGCGTAGCCTGCCAATAGTGCCCACAGCAGACCTGCTGCCATGCCAGCGAGGAAGCGGGCCACCATCGTCAAGACGTAACTTGTGGAAAAAGTCGTTATTGTATTTGCTACAGCAAAGCCCACGATGGCAGTCAATAGCAAGGGCCGGCGCCGTACCCCCTGCGTGGCGGCCATCAACGGAATCGCGGCAACCAGAGAGCCGATAGCATAGAGGGTGACGAGCTGGCCAGCAAGCGACTCGGAAACCCCTAGCCCCTCTCCGATTTGGGGCAAAAGGCCCGCGGGCAAAGCCTCGGTCAAGATCGTGACGAACCCCGCTAATGAAAGTGCGAGCAAAGCTGTAATGGGCAGTCGATCCGATTGTGCAGTTTCGAGGTTGTCCGCATTTAAGCTACTCGTTTCCGATGTGGTCATCATAGTTTAACTCGCTTGTAGCGAAGGTGTCGCACTGTCGAACAGCGTGAAGCCAACGCATGTGAGGTTAGATGACCACATTAGTTATATTGACCAGCGGAGACAATAATGCTAATTTTCCGAACATATCGGAATAAAATTCCTCAATTGGTGATATGGTGAGTGTACTAAAAGGCATAACATTCTTCGTACAGGCGGCTGAAACACGCAGCTTCTCCGAAGCTGGGCGAAACCTTGGTGTGTCTTCGTCGGCTGTCGGAAAAAGCGTGGCACGGTTGGAAGCCAGCTTGGGCGCTCGTTTGCTCCATCGAAGCACGCGCAGCATCACATTAACAGCGGAGGGGGAGCTATTTCTTGAGCGCTGCCGACGTATATTAAGTGAGGTTGAAGCAGCAGAACTGGAGTTGTCAGAGATCCATAATGAACCCAAGGGAAAACTGCGTGTGAGCCTGCCGCTGGTCGGTAGGTTAGTTATTCCAGTGCTGACTTCATTTATGCATCGTTACCCGGACATTGAACTGGACGTGGATTTCTCGGATCGGCTAGTGGATGTGATCGAGGAAGGGTTCGATGCCGTCATCCGCACCGGCGAGCCGACAGATTCGCGCCTAATGTCTCGCCCTCTGGGGAGGTACAGTCTAGTACTTGTTGCCTCGCGTGATTATCTATCCCGGCAAGGCCAGCCTCAGACACCAACCGATTTGGTCGATCATGCTTGCCTGCTGCACAAGTTTCCCAGTACAGGTAAATACGAAGCCTGGCCGCTTAAGCGAGCTGATACAGAGGCAGAAACTACGCCACATGCGGCCATGGTGTGCAATACCTCTGAAGCGTTGATTGATGTGGCCCGCGCTGGGCTGGGGATAGCTTGTCTACCTGACTACATGGTACGCGAAATCATTAACCGAGGGGAGCTGATCACTGTGCTGGACGACCATATCGAGCACCAGGGAACGTTTCGCATAATGTGGCCATCCAGCAAGTACATGGCACCCAAACTTCGAGTATTTATTGACTTCATGGTTGAAGAACTGTTCAAACACTAATAGTTTGCGGATTATCTTGTGGCGAAAATGGTAGAGAGAATGCGGTATTGAAGGGACTACACTTCCAACATTTCCAGAACGTTCTCGCGCCTGATGGCCTCTAGGCGGTCACTATTCAGGCCCATTCGTTGAAACCAGCACGCGCTTTCCTTGAGCCACTGCTCAATATCCAGTTGCGTTGTTTGCCCCAAGTCAGAGCTATAAAGTATCTGCGGAACGCTCTTAAGAACCATTGAGAAGTCTTCCCATGCCTGATAGCCAAGCAAGTCAGTCAAGGCTGTCTGCTCGATGTAGACCATTGGTGCTTGTGATAGCCTAAGCAGAGCGTCGGCATTGTAACCAGTCAATGGGTTCGCGGGTTGATTAAGCATCAACTTAGGAACCCCATAGAGTACTGCTGCATCAATCAACATCTGGACTTCCTCGGCATCGGCGTGGCCAGTCGACACCACAATAGGGTAGTCACGAGACATGCGTAGAATATCAAGGGTTTTCTCGATCAGTTTCCCGTCCCTGCTGACGGTTAGTGGTTTAATTGGATGGCTGTTGAGTATTGAATGAGCTGTCTGTCTCTTCAATCGGGATTGATGATTTCGTCCGTTAACAGTAGGTAGATGCACAATTAACCGAGCTTCACATTCACCATATTGACTTAAAGAACGTTGTACAAGTCGATGGTCGATGCCACCAGCAATCTCGTCAAGGACGAGTGAACCCGAAACCGGCACCCCCTCTTGCCGGGCTTCCCATGCTTGTGCAGCAATGCAACCTCGGGGCGCTCCATCCTCACTCTCCTTATTGTTCTTGCTTGTTCTGGAAGGCGTCGCTTAAGGCGGCGGCCAGGATGCCGGTGGGCATGGCGATAATGCCGATGCCCGCGACGGCGGTTAACCCGGCGAAGAACTTGCCCAGGGCGGTGATGGGCGTCACATCACCATAGCCCACGGTGGTAAGCGTCGCGATGCTCCACCACAGCGTCCGGGGCACGCTGCCGAAGGCCTCCGGCTGGTCGGCGGCCTCCACGGCATAGAGGCAGGCGGAAGAGAACAGCAGCAGCAGGCCGGCCACGCCCACGCTGAGCAGCAGCTCATGGATGCGGGCACTCAGGGCCTCGGCCAGGGCCGACCAGGCGCGGCTGAAGCGCCCCAGCCGCGACAGGCGCAGCAGCCGAAGCACCCGGAAGATACGCAGCAGGAAGGCGTTGTTCTGGGCGAGGAAACCGAGGAAGAAGGGCAGGATGGCGATCAGGTCGATCAGCGCCCAGACGGTGACGAGATAGCGCAGCCGCCCGCCGATACCGCGATAGCGGGGATCTTCGCCGGCGGCATAGACGCGGGCCAGGTACTCGACGGCGAAGAGCATGACGAAGATGACTTCCATGCCGCGGAAGATGCCGGGGGCCAGGCGGCGAATGGTGGGCTCGGTCTCCACCACCGCCACCAGGGAGGCCAGCAGGATCAAGGCACAGACGACCTTGTTCACCGGCGACAGTCCCACCTCCCGCCAGGCTTGGGGCGAGAGCTGGCGATGCAGCGCTCGCCTAAGCATGTCGTGACGCCCCCTTACCCCTCGGCTCCCGGGGCAGCCAGGCTACCGCCCTGCCCTGCATTCCTCGATGGCCCTGCATGCCACCTCCCTGCGACAGTCCCATAAGCGTTGTTGTCGGCCGATAGCTCAATGACCTTAGGCCATTAAAGCCCAGCCCGACGTGGGAACGCAAAGCGCCCGCCAAGTGGCGGGCGCTTTGCGTTCGGAGGGGCATGTCGCCAGGCCGCGATCACCGGTACCGAGGAGGCCGTCCCGAGCCCGTCGGTAATAGGCCCTTACCCCGCAGGATGGTAGACCCACTGCGTCAGCCGCACGTCCAGGGTCACGGTCAGCGACTCCAGCTCCGCTGCCCGCTCCCGGCCCTCGACCTTGACGCGATGGAGGTGCGGCGTCATGGCCAGCAGGTCGGCGATGGGCTCGGCGCCATCGAGGTCGATGGTGTCGCGCAGCGCCTCCCGGGAGAGGGGCGCGAAGCCTGGCGGCGGCGTCTCGTCATCGGCCCGCGGCGGCTTGAGGCTGGGGTAGATGATCTCGCGCAGCTCGCGAAGGTGATCGGGGCCGGCATCGACCCGCAGCAGCACGCCGCCCGGTTTCAGCACGCGGGCGAACTCGGGGTAGACGGGGAAGCCGAACAGACAGAGCACGACGTCCAGGCTGCTCTCCTGCACCGGCAGGTGGGCATTGGTGCCCACCACCCAGGTGGCGGCCTTCTGTTGCTTGGCGGCGGCAAGCACCGCCCACTTGGAGATATCCACCCCCAGCAGGGCCAGCGTCCGCTCGTCGTCGGCCGCCCCTTCCTGGACCTGATCATGAGCCCTGGCCAGCTCGCGCAGGTAGTAGCCCTCGCCACAGCCGGCATCGAGGCAGCGAAGCGTTCCGCCGGCGGGTACCTGCGCCAGCACGGCCCGGGCGACGGCCTCGGCGATCGGCCGGTAATAGCCGGCCTCGAGGAAGCGGCGACGCGCCGCGACCATTTCCTTGCTGTCGCCGGGATCCCGGGAGCGCTTGTGCTGCACCGGCAGCAGGTTGACGTAGCCCTGGCGGGCGATATCGAAGCCATGACCGGCAGCGCAGCGCCAGGCGCCGTCGCCTCGTCGCAACGGCTCGCCGTCCAGCGGACAGGCCAGTGCCCTAAATATGGTCGAACTCATCTTTCCCCCTGTCATCAGCGAAGGCTCGCCGAGGCCGGACAAAAAGGAACCCGCCGAGTGGCGGGTTCCTATCGACCGGCAGCGTCATGCGACGGCGAGTGTTATTCCCACTCGATGGTCGCGGGGGGCTTGCTGCTGACGTCGTAGGTGACGCGGGAGACGCCGGCGAGCTCGTTGATGATGCGGTTGGAGACCTTCTCCAGCAGCTCGTAGGGCAGGTGGGCCCAGCGGGCGGTCATGAAATCGATGGTCTCCACGGCGCGCAGGGCGATGACCCACTCGTAGCGGCGGCCGTCGCCGACCACGCCCACGGACTTCACCGGCAGGAAGACGGCGAAGGCCTGGCTGGTCTTGTGGTACCAGCCCGAGTTGTGCAGCTCCTCGATGAAGATGGCGTCGGCCTCGCGCAGGATGTCGGCGTACTCCTTCTTCACCTCGCCGAGGATGCGCACGCCCAGGCCCGGCCCCGGGAAGGGGTGGCGGTAGACCATGTCGTAGGGCAGGCCGAGCTCCAGGCCGAGCTTGCGCACCTCGTCCTTGAACAGCTCGCGCAGCGGCTCGACCAGCTTGAGCTTCATGTCTTCCGGCAGGCCACCCACGTTGTGGTGGGACTTGATGACATGGGCCTTGCCGGTCTTGGCGGCGGCGGACTCGATGACGTCGGGGTAGATGGTGCCCTGGGCCAGGAAGTCGACGCCTTCGATCTTGGCGGATTCCGCGTCGAAGATATCGATAAAGGTGTTGCCGATGATCTTGCGCTTGGCCTCGGGGTCATTGACGCCGGCCAGCTTGGAGAGGAACTGCTCCTCGGCGTCGACGCGGATCACCTTGACGCCCATGTGCTGGGCGAAGGTCTCCATCACCTGGTCGCCTTCGTTCTTGCGCAGCAGGCCGTTGTCGACGAACACGCAGGTCAGCTGGTCGCCGATGGCCTTGTGCAGCAGGGCCGCCACCACTGAGGAGTCGACGCCGCCGGAGAGGCCCAGCAGCACGTGGCGGTCGCCCACCCGCTCGCGGACGCGCTGGATCTGGTCCTCGATGATCTGCGCCGGGGTCCACAGGCGCTCGGCGCCGCAGATCTCCAGCACGAAGTGCTCGAGGATGCGCTGGCCCTGCAGGGTGTGGGTCACCTCGGGGTGGAACTGCACCCCAAAGAAGCGCTTCTCCTCCCAGGCCATGGCGGCGATGGGGCAGCTCGGGGTGGAGGCGGTGACGGTGAAGGTGTCGGGCACCCGGGCCACCTTGTCGCCGTGGCTCATCCACACATCGAGCAGGCTCTTGCCGGTGTCGTGGTCGATATGGTCGGAGATATCGCGGAACAGCGCGGTGGTCTCGTCGATGCGCACCTGGGCGTAGCCGAACTCGCGCTGGTGGGAGCCTTCCACGGCGCCACCGAGCTGCTCGGCCATGGTCTGCATGCCGTAGCAGATGCCGAAGACCGGCAGGCCCATCTCGAAGACGCACTGGGGCGCGCGCGGGGAGTCGAGCTCGGTGACGGATTCGGGACCGCCGGCGAGGATGATGCCGTTGGGGTTGTACTCGCGGATCTCGTCTTCGGTGATGTCGAAGGCGCGGATCTCGGAGTAGACGCCGATCTCGCGAACCCGGCGGGCGATCAGCTGGGTGTACTGGGAGCCGAAGTCGAGGATCAGGATCTTGTGGGCGTGAATGTCGGTCATCTGGCCTTTCCTTTGAGAAGCAACGGTACCGTAAAAGCGAAAGCTGGAAGCGGCATCGTGCCCGCTTCCAGCTTCAAGCTTCCGGCTTCAAGCTTGCAGGCTTAGCCCGCCCGGTAGTTGGGGGCTTCCTTGGTGATCTGCACGTCGTGGACGTGGGATTCGGCGAAGCCGGCACCGGTGATCTGCACGAACTCGGGCTTGGTGCGCATCTCCTGGATGGAGGTGCAGCCGGTGTAGCCCATGGAGGCGCGCAGGCCACCCATCAGCTGGTGGACGATGGCGCTCATCACGCCCTTGTAGGGCACCCGGCCTTCGATGCCTTCCGGCACCAGCTTCTCGGCGCCGGCGTCCTTGTCCTGGAAATAGCGGTCGGCGCTGCCCTGGCTCTGGGCCATGGCGCCCATGGAGCCCATGCCGCGGTAGGCCTTGTAGGTGCGGCCCTGATAGAGCTCCACCTCGCCGGGGGCCTCCTCGGTGCCGGCCAGCAGGCCGCCGATCATCACGCAGCTGGCGCCGGCGGCGACGGCCTTGGCCAGGTCACCGGAGAAGCGCACGCCGCCGTCGGCGATCAGCGGGATGTCATAGGGCTCGAGGGCGGCGGAGACGTTGGCCACGGCGCTGATCTGCGGCACGCCCACGCCGGCGACGATGCGGGTGGTGCAGATGGAGCCCGGGCCGATGCCCACCTTGACGCCATCGGCGCCCGCTTCCGCCAGCGCCTTGGCGGCTTCCGCCGTGGCGATATTGCCGCCGATCACCTGCACCTGAGGGAAGTTGGCCTTGACCCAGGCGACGCGGTCGATGACGCCCTTGGAGTGGCCGTGGGCGGTGTCCACCACGATGACGTCGACGCCGGCGTCCACCAGGGCGGCGACCCGGTCCGGGGTCTCGGGGCCGGTGCCCACGGCGGCACCCACCAGCAGGCGGCCGTCGCTGTCCTTGGCGGCCATCGGGTAGGTCCGCGCCTTCTCGATATCACGCACGGTGACCAGGCCCTGCAGGTGGAACTGATCGTCGACGATCAGGATCTTCTCGATGCGGCTTTCCTGCAGCTTGGCCTTGATCTCCTCCAGGGGGGTCCCCACCGGCACGGTGACCAGCTTCTCCTTGGGCGTCATGATGCCCGCCACGGTGTCGCTGTAGTCCGGCTGGAAGCGCATGTCGCGGCCGGTGACGATGCCCACCAGGGTCTCGCCCTCCACCACCGGGAAGCCGGAGTAGCCGTACTCGTCGGCCATGGCCAGCAGGTCTTCCAGCTTGGCCTTGGGGCTGACGGTGACGGGATCCTTGACGATCACGCTCTCGTGCTTCTTGACCTTGCGCACCTCGGCGGCCTGGCCGGCGATGGTCAGGTTCTTGTGGATGATGCCGATGCCACCTTCCTGCGCCATGGCGATGGCCAGGCGAGCTTCGGTGACGGTATCCATGGCGGAGGAAACGAGGGGGATATTGAGTTCGATGTTGCGGGTCAGGCGGGACTTGAGGCTGACATCCTTGGGCAGGACCTCTGAGTAGCCGGGAACGAGTAATACGTCATCGAACGTAAGAGCTTCTTGCGCCATACGTAGCATATCGGCAACACCCAATGTTAAGCAGATGATGAGGGACGGGGCGTGGGGAAATTAATCCGCCATTATAACGCCATGAGCGGGCCCCGTCACGGGGCCGCCGCCGAGTAACAGAGCCAAACGGGGCAACACAGGGAGTCACTGTCGGATCGGCGCGCCTCGGCTAGAGTGAAGGGACGTCAGCCAAGTTCCACTCACGGAAAGGAGTGACTCGATGCGTAAACAGACCCTGTCCCTCGCCATTGCCGCCCTGGCCGGCGGCCTGGCCCTGGGCGCCCAGGCCCAGACGGATTACCAGCCCCAGGGGCTCTACTCCGCCGACGATATCCTCGACGCCGGCGTCTATCTGACCGGCGATCCCGACGAACGGGTCGGCGAGGTCGAGAACATCCTCTTCGACGAGGCGATGCAGATCACCGCCCTGGTGGTCGAGAGCGGCAGCGTACTCGGCCTAGGCGGTCGCGAGTTTATCGTCGAGTCCGGCCGTTTCACCCTGATCACCGACCTCGAGAACGACGGCGACGCCGAGCACCGGGTGATGCTCGAGGCCAGCGCCGAGGAGATCGAGGGCTACCCGACCTACAGCGATGCCTGGTGGGCGCAGGCCCGTGAGCACTCCCGGGAGGCCTGGATGCAGACCCAGGAAGGCGCCGAAAGCGCCTGGCAGGCAACCCAGGAGGGCGCCGAGCGGGCCTGGGATACCACCCGCGAAAACGCCCGGCGTGCCTGGGAGGCGGCCCGGGATGCGGTCACCCCCGACGAGTAAGCCTTCCGAACCAGCGCCTAGATCGACCGATGCACCGCCGGGCCCCAGGCCCGGCGGTGCTGCGTTCGGGAGGCGCTCCGCGGCCCATGGCATGCTAGGCTGGGCGCCTTAGCCCGAGGAGCCCCGCCATGTCCGACACCCCCGCCCCGCTTTCCGTCAGCCAGCTCAACCGCCAGGCCCGCCTGCTGCTGGAGCGCGACTTCGGCGACTGCTGGGTGGAGGGCGAGCTCTCCGGGGTGTCGCGGCCGGCCTCGGGGCATGTCTACTTCACCCTCAAGGATGCCGAGGCGCAGCTGCGCTGCGCGCTGTTTCGCACCCGGGCACGCTTCGTGGCGGCGCCGATGCGCGACGGCGACCGGGTCAAGGTGCGTGGCCGGCTGTCGATCTTCGAGCCCCGCGGTGACTACCAGTTGATCGTCGAGGCGGTGCAGGCCAGCGGCGAGGGCGAACTGCTGGCGGCCTACCAGCGCCTCAAGACCCAACTGGAGGCGGAAGGGGTCTTCGCCAATGCCCGCCCCCTGCCCTACCCGCCCCGCCACCTGCTGATCCTCAGCTCGCCCAGCGGCGCGGCGATCCGCGACGTCCTGGCGGTGCTGGCGGCGCGCTGGCCCCTGGCCCGCCCCACCCTGATCCCGGTGCCGGTGCAGGGCCGCGAGGCGGCGCCGAGCCTGATCCGCGCCCTGGCCCTGCTCAATCGCCAGGCCAACCTGGACCCGGCCCGGGATGCCATCCTGATCACCCGCGGCGGCGGCAGCCTGGAGGACCTCTGGGCCTTCAACGACGAGCACCTGGCGCGGGCCATCTTCCATTCCCGGCTGCCGGTGATGTCGGCGGTGGGCCACGAGGTGGACCTGACCCTGGCCGACTTCGCCGCCGATGTCCGCGCCCCCACGCCCTCCGCCGCCGCCGAGCAACTGGTGCCGGACCAGGCCGACCTGCGCCGCCGTCTGGGCCAGTGGGAGGCACGCCTGGTGCGCGCCCAGCGCGCCCGCCTCGACCGCGAGGGCCAGCGCCTCGATCACCTGCGCGCCCGGCTGCGCCACCCCGGCGAGCGGCTGGCGACCCAGCGCCAGGCCCTCGAGCAGCTGCGCGCACGGCTGCACCGCGCCATGCAGCTGCGCCTGGAGAACGAGCGCCGCCGCGAGGGGCAACTGGCCCGCCGCCTGGCCGCCCATCCGCCCCACCGCCAGTTGCGCCAGGCCCGGGAGCGCCTGGAGGCCGCCCGGCGACGCCTGGGCACGGCCATGCCCCGGGAGCTGGCCCGGCATCGCGAACGCTTCGGTGGGGTGGTGCGGGAGCTGCAGGCGGTGAGCCCGCTGGCGGTGCTGGGGCGTGGCTATGCGATCCTCGAGGACGAGGCGCAACGGGTGGTGCGCCGCGCCGGGGAGACCCGGCCGGGACAGCGGCTCGGCGCCCGCCTCGGCGAGGGGCGCCTCGACCTGGAAGTCACCGCCGTTCACCGTGACGAGGCGGCCGACACGCCTTGAGACAACGACGCTGCCGCCTGCCGCTCCGGGTGTGCTAGGGTCTAATTGGCAACCTGCCATTCGCTACCGGCGGCCCCTTCTCCCCTGGCCCGCCGGCTCGCATTCATTCCGCTAGAAGGAACCACACCATGTCACTGCGTATCAATGATGTCGTCCCCGATTTCGAGGCGCAGACCAGCCAGGGGCCGATCCGCTTCCATGACTGGATCGGCGACGGCTGGGCCATCCTCTTCTCCCACCCCAAGGACTTCACGCCGGTGTGCACCACCGAGTTCGGCGCCGTGGCCCAGCTCGACGGGGAGTGGAAGCAGCGCAACACCAAGGTGATCGGCGTCTCCGTGGACGGGGTCGAGGAACACCAGGGCTGGATCGGTGATATCGAGCAGTATGCCGAGTGCCCGGTGGGTTTCCCGATCATCGCCGACGACGACCTCAAGGTCGCCAAGCTGTTCGATATGCTGCCCGCCGAGGCCTACCTGCCCGACGGCCGCACCCCGGCCGACAGCGCCACCGTGCGTACCGTCTTTATCATCGGCCCGGACAAGCAGCTCAAGCTCTCCATGACCTACCCGATGACCGTGGGCCGCAACTTCGCCGAGGTGCTGCGCGCCCTGGATGCCCTCCAGGCCACCACCAGCAAGGGCGTGGCGACCCCGGTCAACTGGACCGTCGGCGAGGACGTGATCATCCCGCCCAGCGTCTCCGATGCCGAGGCCAAGGAAAAATTCGGCGAGTTCGAGACCATCTTCCCCTACCTGCGCAAGACCAAGATGCCCGAGTAGGTCCCGCCCCGACGCCCCACGAGGTGGGGCGTCAGCTCGACTCGGCGCCGGGCTTGAAACGGCTCGGCTCCAGGTCGTGGCGCCCCAGCAGCTTGTAGAAGTCGGTGCGATTGCGCCCGGCGATGCGTGCCGCCTGGGTGACGTTGCCCTCGGTGATCTTCAGCACCTTGATCAGGTAGCTGCGCTCGAAACCGGCGCGGGCGTCGTTGAAGGTGGGCAGGCCATTCTCCTCGGCGGCCAGGGCCTGGGAGACCAGCGCCTCGGGAATGATCGGCGCGCTGCTCAGGGCCACGCACTGCTCCACCACGTTGACCAGCTGACGTACGTTGCCCGGCCAGGCGCAGGAGGCCAGCAGGTTGAGGGCCTCCGGCGAGAAGCCCTTGACGAAGGCCTTGTGGCGGGACGCCACCTTGGCGACCAGGTGCTTGGCCAGCAGCGGCACGTCCTCGGCGCGTTCCTTGAGGGCCGGCAGCTTGAGGTTGACCACGTTGAGGCGGTAGTAGAGATCCTCGCGGAAGTCGCCGTCGGCCATGGCGCGGCTCAGGTCGCGGTGGGTGGCGGAGATGATCCGCACGTCGATGGGCATCGAGACGGTGGAGCCCAGCGGCCGCACCTGGCGCTCCTGCAGGGCGCGCAGCAGCTTGACCTGCAGCGGCAGCGGCATGTCGCCGATCTCGTCGAGGAAGAGGGTACCGCCGTCGGCGGCCTGGAAGAGGCCCTGGTGCTGGCTGACCGCGCCGGTGAAGGCGCCCTTGGCATGACCGAACAACTCGCTCTCCAGCAGCTGCTCCGGCAGGGCCCCACAGTTGATGGCCACGAACGGCTTGTCGGCCCGCGGGCTGGCCTTGTGGATGGCGCTGGCCAGCAGCTCCTTGCCGGAGCCGGAAGCGCCGGTGACCAGCACGCTGACGTCCGAGGCGGCGACCATCTGCGCCTGCTCGAGGATGCGTTCCATCTCCGGGCTGCGGGTGATGATCTCGGCCCTCCAGCCCTGCTCGCCCTCGCCGCCCCGGGGAGTCTGGGCCAGGGCCTCGTCGATGGCGGCGAACAGCTCGTCGCGATTGACCGGCTTGGTGAGGAAGCTGAACACCCCCTGGCGGGTGGCGCTCACCGCATCGGGAATCGAGCCGTGGGCGGTGAGGATGATCACCGGCAAGCCGGGCAGGCGCCGCTGCAGTTCCTGGAACAGCGCCAGGCCGTCCATCTCGTCCATGCGCAGGTCGGAGAGCACCAGGTCGGGGCGCGAGGCCTCGACCCGCTCCAGGGCCTCGCGACCGCTGGCCGCCGTGGTGACCCGAAATCCGTGGCTCTCCAGGCGCATGCCCAGGAGTTTCAGCAGGCTGGCGTCGTCGTCCACCAGCAGGATATGCGCGGCTTGCTTCACACTTCGACTCCGGTCGCCGTCACGGAGACGGCTGACGTAGGTTAATGCTCTGCTCGATGGCGGTCAGCGCCTCGAGCTTCTCTTCCAGTTCCAGGCGTTCGGCCTCCAGGGCCTCGCGCTGGCGCTCGCTGCGCGCCAGCCGGCCGGTCAAGGCGCGGCGCCCCTCCAGGTCGTTGCGCCAGTAGCGCAGCAGCGGCTGCAACGGCTCGGGGGCGGCGACGATGGTGGTGGTGTCTTCCAGCAGGCCCGCGGCGCGGTCCCACTGGCGCTCATTCCCCCAGGCCAGCAGGATGGCGCGGGCCAGCCGCGAGCGCTCGTCCTCACCCTCGAGGCGCGCCAGCAGGCCGTCCCGCCAGTCGCGATCACCGCGCTGGGAGGCCAGGCCGAAGGCCACCCAGGCGTCCAGCAGGCAGTCGCTCTCCACCAGCAGCGGAATCTCCCGTTCGCAGGATGGCCCCGCCGGCGGCGGGGAGACGAGGCCCTGGGGCGCTTCCGGCAGCCACTGGCATCCGGCCAATAGCGCGGCGCCCACCAGGGTGGCGACAACACGATAGTTCATGACTCAACGGCTCCTTGCGTGCTCCTGCGCCGCCGGGCCCGCCGGTGCAGGGGTCTTCTTCTGTTCCAGGCTGGGAGGCGGCCCCGGCTGCCAGGGCAGGGTCAGGCGAAAGCACACCGGCAGCAGGTCATCGCCGATCAGCTCCAGGCTGCCCTGCTGCATGCGCGCACAGTCCACGGCCACCGAGAGGCCGATGCCGGAGCCCTTGAGGGCCCCCTTGCGGCGGGCCCGGCCCTGGTAGAAGGGCTCGAAGAGTCGGGCCCGGTCCGTCTCGTCGATCGCCTCGCCGCTGTTGGCCACCTCGAGGACCAGGGTGGCCCCCTCGCGGCGCTGGCGAATCTCCAGGACGCCGCCATCTTCGCCGTAAGCGATGGCATTGGACAACAGATTGTCGAGAATTCGCCCGGTGGCGGTGCGGTCGGCGCACCACTCCAGAGACACCACCGGGGCGCTGACCCGCATGCCCTTGTGGGTCAGCGCCAGCCGGTGCTTGGCCAGCAGTTCCTCGATCAGCGCGGTCATATCGAAGCGCTGGGTGTCCACCTCGCGGTGGTGCTGGAGCAGGTTGTAGTCGAGGAGCTGTTCGATCAGCCGCTGCAGCTCCTCGCCGCTGGCATCGATCAGCTCGAGGATCTCCCGCTGACGCGGGTCGAGGCGACCGGCCACCCCGTCGCAGAGCAGCGCCGTGCCCTCCCGCACGCTGGCCAGGGGGGTCTTGAGCTCGTGGGACATATGGCGCAGGAACTGCTGCTTCTGGGCCTCCACCTCGCCGAGACGCGCCGACAACCAGTCGAGGCGTTCCCCCAGTTGCACCAGCTCCGCCGGCCCCTGGATGGAGTGGGCCACCGGCGCCGTGTGGCTGTCACCGCCGATCCCCAGGATGCGCCGCTCCAGCTGGCGAATCGGCCGCATGATCAGCCAGGTAAAGAGCAGCATCAGCGCCAGGCTGGCGGAGACCAGGGCCAGGGTCTGCAGCCAGAGTCGCGCCTGGACATTGTTGGCACGCTCGCGAATCGCGTCGATACGCTCATCGATCTTGCGATTGGTGGCCCGGCGCACCGCCTCGGCATGGTTGGCCAGGGCGGCGAAGGCATCCAGGCGCTCGCGCACCTCGGCGCCCCCCGCCCCCGGCAGGGAGGCCAACTCCTCGAGCAACGGGAAGAGCGCCTGAATGTCCGGGTCGTCCGGCAGCAGGCGCCGCTGGTCGCGCAGCAGCGACTCGAACTCGGCGTGACGCTCGACGAAGATGGCCATCAGGCCGGGATCCTCCACCACCGCATACTGACGGGCGCTGCGCTCCATCTCCAGCGACAGGGAGGTCAGGGCCCGGGCCCGGCGGGTCTCCTCCACCGCCTGGCGGGCGCCGACATCGGCCAGGCGGGTCAACTCGGCCAGCGCCTGGCCGGCCTGGAACATCAGCACGCCCAGCGGCAGCATCACCACCAGGAAGGCGAGCAGCACCAGCTGCAATAGGGAACGGGGGCGCCAACGGCGCGACACCTGCGTGGTCATAACCAGGGTTCTATGCCGGAGTAGGGAAGTTGCCATGCATCATACTCACCGAGAATACCAGAGATGCCGCGGAGGCCCGGGAAACGCCCACAAAAAAAGAGGGCCGGCAGAGCCGGCCCAAGGTACGCAGGGAACTGAAGTAACGGCGTATCGATCGAAACCGCCGTTGGGCCCGAGGCCCGAAGTCATCGGCCGCCCATCGAGGGTGACGCCTGACTTCCAGGATAAGCCGCCCATCGGGCGCCTTATCGAGATCTTCCCCTTGGCGGGGCAGTGCTCGCGGTCATTCGTCCCGCTTGCCCTACCTATTGCCAAAGCCGTGCCAACGAAATAAAAAATCAATAAATACAAACAACTAAGAGTCCATCCTGGCGAATCGCCGCGCCTGCCGGCGAAATCCCTCTGTTTTCAAGCCCCGTTTTGTCTCCTTATGGAGACGCCTTTTTCGGCAGTCAAGAAAATATCCTTTATAAACAACATGTTGTTTAGTATTCGTTTGGCGACACTGCGAACGACGCCGTGGTAAATCACCGACAGTCGTCCTTATCTCCCCCCCCCTGCCCGGCATAAAAAAATGGGCCGACAGGGTCGGCCCGAGGTACGCAGGGAACTTAAGGGGACGAGCATCGTTGCCTTGCCGCCTGGCCGGGGGCATCGCTACTCGCAGGGCCGAGGCCCGGAAGCCATGTCGCGCATCATCGCCTGCCAGGGGCTAGCTCGACGGGGGCAGTCGCCCGGCTTCATTCCTGGGACGGGCAGGCCTTCGCCTGCCCATCGAAATTCGATCCCCCGTAGGGGATGAGGCATCCTTGCCAGAGCATCCTTGCCCTCTAACGGCGCCATTCCATGCCTCGCGGCGGCACCGGTCTCATCGCAACCTGAGTGTCACATCGCATGGAGCAGACGCTGGCCCTGGGCGAGGCGAGCGGCACAGGGAGCGAAATGCTCGCCTTGCCTGGGACCGAAGGAGATGAGCCGTACAATCTCCTTCTCGCTGCTCACCCTAACCATAGCGATTCGCATGCCAGGTTTTAAAAAGCCTTTTAAATTCATGTCGTTAAAAATAAAAGACAGGAGGTAAGCGGCAGGTGTGGGGCCAGACGGCCCCTAGCAGGCGGGAATAACGTCGCGATTCTCCGACGTTTTTGCAAAGAATCCAAATTAATCTTTTAAAATCAATTATTTAGTAAAATCGCTTTGGCGACACTCCGAAGCGAGGCATCCGGGCGACACGCCCTGGTCCGGATGCCTCGATGACTCGGCCGCCTACAGAGACTTGATCAACACCTTGGAGCGGCGCGCCTGATTGTAGGCCTCGCGCTTCAGGGGCGGCAGGTCCCCCACCGAGGCGAGCTGGAAGCCATGCTCGAAGAACCAGTGGGTGGTGTGGGTGGTCAGGGCGAACAGTGCCGTCAGCCCCAGGCGGCGAGCACGGCGCTCGATCTCCGCCAGCAGCAACTCGCCGCGGGCGCCGCCGCGATAGTCGCCGTGCACCGCCACACAGGCCAGCTCGCCCATCTCGGCATCGGCGAAGCAGTGCAGGGCGGCACAGCCGATCACCATGCCGTCGCGATCGATCACCAGGTAGTCGTCGATCTCGTGCTCCAGGCGCTCCCGGGAGCGGGCCACCAGCATGCCGCGATGCTCCAGGGGCTCCAGCAGCTCCAGCAGCCCCCCCACATCGGCCAGCTCAGCGGCACGCAACTGCTCGTAACGGTGCTGGGTGATCATGGTGCCCACGCCATCGCGGGTGAAGAGCTCGCCCAGCAGGGCGTCGTGATCCAGCCAGGAGAGCAGGTGGGTGCGAGCCACGCCATGGCGGGCGGCCTCGCAGGCCGCGCCCAGGTGACGGGCCAGCTCGCTGCCGGGGGCGGCGCGCTCCATCAGCGGCGTCGCCTCGGCGGGGGTCAGCTGCCGCTGCAGCCGGCCGCTGGCATCATGCAGCCCTGCCGCCTCGCCCAGCAGGATCAGCTTGTCGGCGCCCAGCGCCACCGCGGTCTGCTGGGCCACCTCGGCGGCGTCCAGGTCGAACACCTCGCCGGTGCTGGAGAAGCCCAGGGGTGGCAGCACCACCAGGGAGCCCTGGTCGAGCAGGCCCTGGATGGCCGAGGCCCGCACCCGCCGCACCTCGCCGCTGCGATGGTAGTCGATGCCCTCGCGCACCCCCAGCGGCTTGGCCATCACCAGGTTGCCGGAGACGGCGGTCAGCTCGACGCCATGCAGGGGGGTGTTGGGCAGCCCCAGGGAGAGGCGCGCCTCCAGCCACAGCCGCTGCTCGGCGGCGATACGCTCGACCCGGGCCATGATGGCGTCGTCGGCGACCCAGCGCCCCTCATGGCGCCGCGGCGCGATGCCCTCCGCCTGCAGGACCGCCTGCACCTGGGGGCGGATGCCATAGATCACCACCAGGCGCACGCCCAGGGTGTGCAGCAGGGCCAGGTCCTGGATCAGTTGCTCGCCTCGGCCCTCGGCCATGGCCTCGCCCTCGATCAGGATGACGAAGGTTCGGCCACGGTGGGCATTGATATAGGGGGACGAGTTACGGAACCAGTCGACGAAGGGAAAGCGCGTATTCAAGGGCCGCACTCCGGCAGCAGGTGAACGAAGGAAGTGAGCTTCGACTATAGCAAGCCAATGAAAACGGCGGCACCCTTGGGTGCCGCCGCGATGCTTAACGGGACCTGGAAGAGATCGGGTCGCCGAAACGCCAGGCGGTCTAGCGAAGCGACGTCGCCAAGGGTGCTGATGAGCAGCGAGCGACTCGCGAGGGGACGACAGGGATGTCGTCCCCAGGGGCGGCGAGAGGGACCTCGGTCCGGCCCGACGCGCCAGTCGCGAGCGAATCATCAGGGTTTCGCCCTGACGAGGAGCGAGTCAGTCCGCCTGGCAGCAGCCTTCCCGCGATAACCTCACCACTAGCCAAACATCCCCTTGAGCGTAAAGAAGAAGAGGATCGCCAGGCCGGCACCGGCGGGCAGGGTGATCAGCCAGGACATGGCGATGGTGCCGATCACTCGCAGGTTCAGCGCCGACATGCCGCGGGCCAGGCCCACGCCCAGCACCGCGCCCACCAGGGTATGGGTGGTGGAGATCGGCAGGCCGGTACCCGAGGCCAGCACCACGGTGGTGGCGGCGGCCAGGGTGGCGGCGAAGCCGCGGCTGGGGGTCAGCTCGGTGATCCCGGTGCCCACGGTGGCGATCACCTTGCGGCCATAGGTCACCAGGCCCACCACGATGCCGCCGCCGCCCAGCACCAGCACCCACCAGGGCACCAGGGCGGCGCCTTCGACGGCACCACCGCTCTGCACCACGCTGATGATCGCCGCCAGCGGCCCCACCGCATTGGCCACGTCATTGGAGCCGTGGGCGAAGGCCATGGCGCAGGCGGTGAACAGCATCAGCACGCCGAAGACGCGTTCCACGCCGCCATAACCGAAGCTATCTCCGGCGCTCTTCTGGTAGTCGACGCGGCGCTCCAGCAGGACGCCGATGCCCGTGATGATCAGGCCGATCACCACCGACAGCAGGAAGCTCTGGGTATAGGAGAAATCGAGGCCGATATGCTTGAGGCCCTTGACCAGGGTCACCATGGCCACCACGAAGCCCACCAGGAAGATATAGACCGGCACATAGCGCTTGGCGGCGGCGAAGGGGTCGCGGGCCTCGAAGATCAGGTGCTGTACCGTCTTGAACAGGCCGAAGGCGATGGAGCCGGACAACAGCGGCGATACCACCCAACTGGCGGCGATCTTGCTGACCGCGCCCCAGTCCACGCTGGCCGCGCCCAGCCCCGCCACCGCGAAGCCGACGATGGCGCCGACGATGGAGTGGGTGGTGGAGACCGGCCAGCCCCGCATGGAGGCGATCAGCAGCCAGGTGGCCGCGGCCAGCAGCGCCGCCAGCATGCCGTAGACCAGCAATTCCGGCGTGTCGGTCAACAGCGCCGGGTCGATGATGCCCTTGCGGACGGTATCGGTGACCTCACCGCCGGCCAGCCAGGCGCCGAGGAACTCGAAGATCACGGCGATGATGATCGCCTGCTTGATGGTGATGGCCCGGGAACCCACCGAGGTGCCCATGGCGTTGGCCACGTCATTGGCCCCCACCCCCCAGGCCATGAAGAAGCCGAAGAGACAGGCCAGGATAATGAAGATTTCGCCGTGCTGCGCAATGATCGACATAGGGACTTGGATCCTATGTAGGTGTCAGGAGGAAGCGAGTGGCCCGCGGCGGGGTCACCCCGCGAACCGGAGCCGGGTGGCGCGCTGGCGCCGACCTCAGCGGGCGGTGAGGATCTGCAGGCGGCTACCGACCCGTTCGGCCCGATCGGAGAGTTCGCCGATCCAGTCGATGATCTGGTAGAGGAACATCACGTCCACCGGCGGCAGTTCGCCCTCCAGGCCGAAGAGCTGGCGGCGGATCGCCACCTGCTGGCTGTCGGCCTGATGCTCCAGGGTGTGCAGCTCGCGGATCAGGTTCTGCATCACGTCGGAGACGTTACGGCCGAAGCCGGATTCCAGCAGGTCCTTGAGTTCCTCCAGCGCCTTGCGGGCCTGGGTCACGGCGGCCACCGAGGTCTGCAGGTAGTCGCGCATGGGGCCGGCCAGGGCCTCGGGCATCTGCATCTGGCGGCCCAGCATGATGCCGGTGATATCTCGCGCCTTGTTGGCGATCTTGTCCTGTACGCTGATCAGGTCGAGCAGATCGGAACGGGAGACCGGCAGGAACATGGTATTGGGCAGGTTGAGGCGCAGCTCGGTCTTGAGCTCATCGGCCTCGTGCTCCAGGCGGGTGATCGCCTCGCGATGGCGGGCCGCCGTGGTCCAGTCGCCGGTAAGGGTCGCCTCGAAGAAGGGCAGCAGCTCGTTCGCGGCTTCGCTGGCCTTGACGATATGCGCCAGCAGCGGCTGGAATGGCGAACGGCCAAACATCGCGGAGAAGGGGTTGGGAGTCACCATAGGAAATGTCGCACTTGGGAAGTTGGCGGCGACAGTATAGTGACTGAGCCCGCTAGCGTCATAAAAAATTCACCCTTTCATCACACAGGAAGCCCCATGCCCCAAGAGATCGAGCTCAAGCTCGCCCTGGCCGAAGATGGTCCCGACCTCCTGCTGGCCCAGCCGTTGCTGCGCCAGGCCCCCGAGCGTCTGGCCCTGGCCAACACCTACTTCGATACCCCCCGGGGGGAGCTGGAAGCCGCACGCATGGCGCTACGCCTGAGGCGCACCGACGCCGGCTGGGTGCAGACCCTGAAGACCGCCGGCCAGAGCCACGGCGGCCTGTCGCGGCGCGGCGAGTGGGAGTGGCCGGTGGCCGGTGACAGCCTGGACCTGACCCGCCTGGCCACCCTGCCGCCCATGGCGGCGTTACCGGTGGACCTGCTGGAACGCCTGGCGCCGCGTTTCACCACCGACTTCCGGCGTCGGCGCTGGCTGCTCGACTGGCAGGGCAGCCGCATCGAGCTGGCCCTGGACGAGGGGGAGGTCCGCGCCGGGGAGCGGCGGGCCGCGATTCGCGAACTGGAACTGGAGCTCAAGGAGGGCGACCCCGCCGCCCTCTGGCAACTGGCCGAGCGGCTAGCCGAGTCGGTGCCGCTGCGCCCCGCCAATGCCAGCAAGGCGGCCCGGGGCGCGGCCCTGCTGGCCGGCCGGTGGGCCTTGCCGGAGGGCGGCGATGCCCTCGCCCTGGAGGCCCGCGCCCTCGCCGCCCTGGATGCCCTGGACGACAGCGGTGACGCGACCTTCCTCGCCGAGGCCCAGCGCGCCTATGCCCGACTGGCGGCCCTGGACACCACCGACGCTTCCACCCAGCGCCTGGCCCGACGGCTCGCCCAGGCGCTGGATAACGACTGGACGACGGACGCCGGGCGCGATGCCCTGGCCCTGGCCCGCCACCTGCATGGCTAAGGCCGATGCCCGTGATCAGGAGGATCCCATGAGCGATCACTTCAAGCCCGCCGCCGAAGGCCTGCGTACCCGCGTCTTCCAGGTGATCTTCGAGTCCGACACGCCCCTGGCCAAGGGCTTCGATATCGCCCTAATCGGGGTGATCCTGGCCAGCGTGCTGGTGGTGATGCTGGACAGCGTGAGCGCCTACCGGGCCGAGTACGGCGCCCTCTTCTACTGGCTGGAGTGGGGCTTTACCCTGGCCTTTACCCTGGAGCTGGCGCTGCGTCTCTACTGCCTCGACAAGCCGCTGGGCTACCTGAAGAGTTTCTACGGGGTGATCGATGTCCTGGCGATCCTGCCCACCTGGCTGGTCCTGCTGGTTCCCGGGGCCCAGTCGCTGGTGGTGATCCGCCTGCTGCGGGTGCTGCGTATCTTCCGCATCCTGCGCCTGATGCAGTTCGTCGGTGAAGCCCGACTGCTGGTGGAGGCCCTCAGGCGCAGCAGCCACCAGATCTTCCTGTTCCTGTTCGGCGTCTTCATGCTGGTGACCATCTTCGCCTCCCTGGTCTACCTGATCGAGCCGGAAGAGGCGGGCTTCAGCAGCATTCCCACCGCCATCTACTGGGCCATCGTCACCCTGACCACCGTGGGCTATGGAGATATCGTGCCGGTCACCCCCCTGGGCCAGGCGATCTCGGTGATGGTGATGCTCACCGGCTACTCGATCATCGCCGTGCCCACCGGGGTCTTCTCCGCGGAGGTGATCCGCTCGATCCGTGCCGACCGCTACTCCGACGAGGCCTGCCCCGGCTGTGGCCACGACCGCCACGAGAAGCGCGCCAAATACTGCCTGCGCTGCGGCACCTGGCTCGATGAGGAAACGCCGGATCCCCGGGAGAAGCGCGACGACGGCGCCTCCAACGACAAGGAGGCGCCCGCCTGAGCGGACGCCTCCCCGGCTTGCCCCGACCACGGGGCCTTCGACTCCCGCTTATTCGGTCACGAAGGGTGCGTCCCAGGCCTCCAGCTCGGCATCGTCCCAGGTGCCATAGGTGGCATTGGGGAAGACGATCCAGTCGACGCCGATGCGCTCGGCATTGGCCTCCAGCTCGGCGTGCTGCTCGTCCAGGGGCACGCTGCTGACGAAGGCCTCGGAGAAGTCGTGCAGGGTATCGCCCAGCAGCATCACCAGGGTGTGATGCTCTTCCACCAGGTCACGACGCTCCTGCTTGGGAGGGCCCAGCAGCAGCACGCTGTCGTCGCCGACCTGGGGCAGCCCCAGCCCCTCCAGGGTGGCCAGGGTCGCGGCCTTGTTCTCGTCGTAGCGGTCGGAGACATAGTAGATGGCCACGCCCTGGGCATCGGCATACTCGAGGAAGTCCCCGGCGCCGGGGATCAGCCGCGGCTCGCCCTCACGCTCCCAGTGCTTCCAGGTGTCCCAGCTGGTGTAATCGTGGCAGCGCTGCATATCGCGCACCAGCAGGGCGCCGTTGTCGATCACCGTCTCGTCCAGGTCGGTGATGATCGCCAGGTCGGCGTCCTCACCATGGCGTTCGATGGCCTGCTCCAGGCGCAGGGTGGCCAGGGCATACCCCTGGCGCTGCAGTGCCGCCACTTCGGCGGACTGCTGCTGATAGCGCAGGCCCATGGCATAGGCCTGCTGATCGCAGAGGGTCGCCTCCTCGGCGGGCGCCTCGGCACTGGCGGTGACGGCGAAGGAGGCGGCGGCCAGGCCGGCCAGCAGGGCGGGGAATCGCTTCTTGTTCGGGGTCATGCTTTTCTCCTGTGAGGACCGGCCGGAGCCAATCCATTACACAACGTTATCGAAATCGACACAAACCAGCGTATTTTATTTTTATTGATCATTCAAATTAACTCTAGCCCGCTTTCGCGCCTCTGCCCTCCCCCTTACGCCCCTTGTCATCCTGTTTACGACGGCCCTAACCACGACGCCCGGCCAAGGGCCGGGCGTGACTCAAGCGGAGAACTGCGGCGAGGATTACTGGAACGACGAGAGCTCGCCGCGCCCTTCGCGGACGATGGTGGGGGGCAGCTCGCGCAGGTCCACCACGCTGGTGGGCTCCAGTTGGCAGGCGCCGCCGTCGATGATCAGGTCGAGCTGATTGGCGTAGCGGTCGCGGATCTCCTCGGCGTCGGTCATCGGCAGTTCCTCCCCCACCGGGATCAGGGTCACGCTCATCAGCGGCTCGCCCAGCGCCTCCAGCAGGGCATGGGTGATGCGATGATCGGGCACCCGCACGCCGATGGAGCGGCGCTTGGGGTGCAGCAGCAGCCGCGGCACCTCGGTGGTGGCCTGGAGGATAAAGGTGTAGGCGCCGGGGGTATGCGCCTTGAGCAGGCGGAAGACGTCGTTGTCCACCTTGGCGTAGGTGCCGATCTCGGAGAGGTCCGAGCAGACCAGGGTGAAGTTGTGCTTGTCGTCCAGTTGGCGCAGGCGCTTGATGCGCTCCACCGCCTTCTTGTCCCCCAGGTGGCAGCCCAGGGCATAGCCGGAGTCGGTGGGGTAGGCGATCACGCCGCCGCGGCGAATGATGTCGATGGCGCCGTCGATCAGGCGCTTCTGGGGATTCTCGGGATGGATCTGGAAGAACTGGCTCATGCGGGCTCCTTGCGCTGAGTCCTGGATGGGGTGGCCAAAGGACGGCTAGGGAAGCCGCCGCGGCTCGGGCCTGGGAATCAGCATACGCCGCGGCTCAGGCGGCGGCAAAGCCCGCCAGGCGGGGGTGATGCCAGACCGGCGTCACCGCGACCCGGGGCACCGGGCTCATGCTGCCCGGGGCCAGGGGGCCACCCGGGGCGTGGAAGTCGCTGCCCACGGAGCCCGAGAGGTCGCGCTCGATCAGTTGTCGGGCCAGGTCGCGGGTCTGGTCGGGGTTCTGGAAGCCGCTGACCAGCTCCACCGCCTCGCCGCCGGCGGCCCGGAAGGCGTCCAGCAACAGGCCGCGCTTGCGCCGAGTCAGGCCATAGCGCAGCGGGTGGGCCAGCACCGCCACCCCGCCGGCAGCCACCACCCAGGCCACCACCGCTTCGAGGGCGGGCCAGTGGGCCTTGATATCGCCACGCTTGCCGTTGCCCAGGTACTTCTTGAAGGCCGTGCCGATATCCTTGACCAGGCCATCGGCCACCAGCGCCCTGGCGAAGTCGGGGCGCCCCAGGGGGCGTTCGCTGCCGGCCTGGGCCCGGGCCTTGGCCAGGGCGTCGTCCAGGCCGATGGCCTCCAGGCGCCGGGCGATCTCCTCGGCCCGAGCCGCCCGGGCGCGAGCCTGCTCGGCCAGGCCTTCGGCCAGGGGGCCCCGGGCCCCCTCGGGCAGCAGCCCCACCACATGGATATTGATGCCACTCCACTGGGAGGAGAGCTCGGTGGCGGGCAGCAGGCGCAGGCCCAGCTCCCGAGCGGCCACATCCGCCTCGGCGACGCCCTCCACGGTGTCGTGGTCGGTCAGCGCCAGGTGCGTCAGGCCCCGGGTCCGGCACAGGGCCATCAGCTCGGCGGGGGCCAGGGCCCCGTCGGACGCGGTGGAATGCATATGCAGGTCGAGGCCGGTGACCTCGGCCAGGGAATCGGCGAGCGGGGAAGAATCGGTCATCGGCATGACGCCGGCGGGCGTCTTTGTCAAAATAGGGCCTCCATGGTGCGCGCCCCGCCGGCCGCGGTCAACCGCGCGCCGCGCCAGGGGGCGCTGCCGGTTCGTCGGTTTTCCTGCAAGGATTCACCCATGCTCTACGCCATCATCAGTGAAGATGTGAATAACAGCCTCGAGCGCCGCATGGCCGCTCGTCCCGATCACCTGGCCCGCCTGGAGAAACTGCGTGACGAGGGCCGCCTGGTGCTGGCCGGCCCCCATCCGGCGGCGGACAGCGACGACCCGGGCGAGGCGGGCTTCAGCGGCAGCCTGGTGGTGGCCGAATTCGAGGATCTCCAGGCCGCCCAGGCCTGGGCGGACGTGGACCCCTATGTGATCGCCGGCGTCTACGCCCGGGTCATCGTCAAGCCCTTCAAGAAGGTGCTGCCCTAACCGGCGGTTTTCCACAGCCGGTTTTTGCACAGCGGCTGTGGAAAACTCTGTTAACAGCCCGCGGATGCCTGGCGCCAGCCCAGAGCCGCCCTCGCCTCGGGCGGGCTGGCTACGCTTTGACCACCCTGCGACCCCTTGCCTGCGAGGCCCGAGCCGTGACGCTGCCCCCCCTGCGCCCCCTGACCCAGGCCAGCCTGGACTGGCGAGCCGATGACACCCTGGCCGTGGCCCCCCACTCGACCCACTTCGACGACGTCTACTTCTCGCGCCATGACGGCCGCGCCGAGACCGAGCATGTGTTTATCGCCGCCAACGACCTGCCGCGGCGCTTCCGGGAGTGGCGGGAGCCGCGCCCCTTCGTGATCGGCGAGACCGGCTTCGGCACCGGCCTCAATATGCTCTGCGCCTGGGCCTGCTTCCGCGCCCAGGCCCCGGCCGGGGCGCGCCTGCACCTGGTCTCCACCGAGCTCTTCCCGCTGCGCCGCGACGACCTGGCCCGGGCCCTGGCGGCCTGGCCCGAGTTCGCCGAGCCGGCGGCGCGGCTGGTCGAACAGTGGCCGGAGCCGCTGCCCGGGGTGCATCGCCTGTGGCTCGACGAGCGGGTAACCCTGGACCTGCACTTCGGCGACAGCGCCGAGGGCCTGTGGCAGCTGGAGGGCCGGGTGGATGCCTGGTTCCTGGATGGCTTCGCCCCCGCCAAGAATCCCGAGATGTGGCACCCGGCGCTGTTCGAGGCCATGGCGGCCCGCTCCCGCCCCGGCGCCAGCTTCGCCACCTTCACCTGCGCCGGGGTGGTCAAGCGCGGCCTCAAGGCGGCGGGTTTCGCCTGGCGCAAGGTGCCCGGCTTCGGCCGCAAGCGGGAGATGCTGGCCGGCGAGATCGAGGCGCCGCCCCGGGACGACGGCCGTCGCCGGGCGCCCTGGTTCACCCCGCCGCCGCCGCGCCCGGCCCGCCGGGTGGCGGTGGTGGGCGCCGGCCTGGCCGGCACCACCGTGGCCGAGGCCCTGGCCCGCCGCGGCGTGGCGGTGACCCTGCTCGACCCCGCCGGCATCGCCGCCGGCGCCTCCGGCAACCGCCAGGGGGCCCTCTACGTCAAGCTGGCCGCGGAGACCAACGACCAGAGCCGGGTCTATCTGGCGGGGCTGCTGCACAGTTGCCGCTTCCTGGCCCACCGCGACCCGGACCGGGCCCTGTGGCAACCCAGCGGCGTGGTGCAGCTGGCCAAGGGCGAGCGGGAAGCCCGGCGCCAGGCGCGTTTTCTCGAGCACCATGCGCTGCCGGCCTCGGTGGTGGCGGGCCTCGATGCCGAGACCCTGGCCCGGCGCTGCGGCCTGAGCGGCGACCTGGCCCCCGGCTGCGGCGGCCTGGACTACCCGGCGGCGGGCTGGGTGCGGCCCAAGGCCCTCTGCGCGCGGCTGGCGGCCACCCCGGGCATCGACTATCGCCCCGCGGCCGTGGAGGCCATCGCCCCGGAGGGCGAGGGCTGGCGACTGGTTCTCGCCGATGGGGACAGCCTGGCGGTGGATCAAGTCGTCCTGGCCAATGCCCGGGCCGCCAATCGCTTCGCCCAGAGCGCCGCCCTGCCCCTGCAGGCGATCCGCGGCCAGGTCAGCGAGCTGTCGCTGCCCGAGGGGGCCCCGGCGCCGACCCGGGTGATCTGCGCCGGCGGCTACCTGCCGCCGCCCCTGGACGGGGTGCTGACCTTCGGCGCCACCTTCGCCCCCCATGACGAAAGCGACGCGGTGCGGGAGGCGGATCACGCCGCCAACCTGGCGGAGCTCGAGGCCACCCTGCCCGGCTATGTGGCGGCGCTGCGCGCGGCCGGCGCCGAGCTGGACGCCTCGCGCCTGACGGGGCGCGCCGCGGTGCGGGCGGCCAGCCCCGACAAGAGCCCCTACGCCGGGCCGCTGCCGGACGCCGAGGCCTGGCGGCGCGACTATGCACCGCTCAGCAAGGACGCCAAGCGCATCCCCGAGACGCCGGGACGCCACCATCCGGGGCTGTGGATCAGCGCCGCCCACGGCTCCCGGGGCCTGGCCAGCGCGCCGCTATGCGCCGAGCTGCTGGCCTCGATGCTCTGCGACGAGCCCCTGCCACTGCCCCGCGACCTGGTGGATCACCTGCATCCGGGGCGGCGGCTGATTCGCGAGCTGATTCGCGGCTAGGAGCCCGTCGACTCGTGCCGGGTGCCATGGCCTGCCCGTGGCCCCAGCCGGCCGCTGCCGATCAGGGCGCCGCCGCAGATCAGCAGGGCGGCGATCAGCAGGGTCGGGCCGGGGGCGGCCAGGCCCGCGGCGATCAACACCAGGGTGGAGAGCAGCGGCGTCGCGTAGGAGAGCAGCCCCAGCAGGCGGACCTGCCCGCGCTTCATGCCCAGGTCCCAGGTGAAGAAGGCACTGCCCACCGGGCCCAGCCCCAGGGCCAGGATGGCCCAGAGGTTGGCGCCCTCGGGCCAGCCGCGGGGCTCCCAGGCCAGGTGGCAGAGCAGCGCCAGCAGCGCCGCCCCCAGGCAGTTCCAGGCCACCGCCGTGGTGGGGATCCGCGACAGCAGCCGCGAGGCCACCGAGTAGCCGCTCCAGATAAAGGCCGCGGCGAAGGCCGCCAGGTAGCCCGGCGTGTACTCCCCCGCCCAGTCGAGGCCGTCCGGCCCCACCAGCAGCGCCGCCCCCAGGAAACCGCAGACGCCGCCCAGCAGATGGATGCCGCGCAACCGCTCCCCCGGCAGCAGCCAGCCGGCGAAGATCACGATCAGCAACGGCCAGAGGTAGCTGATCAGGCCGGCATTGGCCGCCGGCGCGTTCTGCTGGGCGACGAAGTAGCAGAGGTGATAGCCGAACAGGCCGCCGACGCCCAGCAACCAGCCCGCCGGGGGCTGGCGCAGGGCTTCGCCCAGGGCCGGCCCCTCGCCACGGGCCAGGAACACCAGCAGCGCCAGGCCGCCGGCCAGGCCGAAGCACAAGGTGGTGAGCAGGAAGGGCGGCACCGGGCCGGCCCACTGGGTAAACAGCGCCAGGGTCGCCCAGCTGAGGATGGTGCTGGCACCCCAGAGGGTGGCGCGGCGCGCCTCGGCGGGGGGAACGGCCGACATCTCGCTTCTCCATTCGGGGATCGGTCGCCCAGTGTGGCCGGAGGCCAGGGCCCTGGCTTGTCGATTTCGGCCATCAAGACCCGCGGCGAAAGTCGCTCGGCGTTATGCCCCGTGGGAGCGCGGATTCCGCGCGATATCGCCCGAAGGGCGATCCTGGCTGCCACCAGGGGCGACTTCGTCGCCCAATCGTTCGGCATAGCCGAACTCCCACGATAGCAAGCCGGAATCACTCATGTCGTGGCTTCACGCTGATCTGCGATGAACCTAAACTGGGCGCCGTCGGCGGAAGTCGCTCGGCGTTATGCCCCAGCAACGTCGGAAGTGACGGCTGAACTGGGCGCCATCGGCGAAGCCACAGGCCAGGGCGATCTCGGTGATCGACGCCTCGCCCTCGGCCAGCAGCCGGGCGGCCCGGGCCAGGCGCTGGCGCGTGAGCCACTGCCAGGGGGTCAGGCCGGTCAGCGCGGAGAGGCTGCGCCGCAGCTGGCGTTCGGAGAGTCGCGAGACCTCGGCCAGCCGCGCCAGGTCCCAGGGCGTGGCCGGGTCGGCCTGCACCCGCCGGGTCAGCCGCGCCATATTGAGGCGCGGGCCGCGCCAGGGCGGCGCGGCGCCGAGCCGCGCCAACAGGGCCCCATCGTCCAGTCGCCGGGCCGCCTCGGGCGCCAGGCGCAGGAAGCGGATCCCCGCGAAGAGGGCGTCGTACGCCGGCTCGCCGGCCGGCAGGTCCAGCACCCGGCAGCGGTTGTCGGCGTCGAGCCCCAGGTAGTGATGGGTCGCCGCGGCGGGAATCAGGCAGACGCCCCCCGGGGCCACGGCCGCGCCGCGCCCCTCGATCTCGACGTCCAGGCGGCCGTCGAGGCCCACCAGCAGCTGGTGGTAGTCGTGGGTGTCGCTCAGGCAGTCGAGGGGGTAGCTGCGCTCGACGCTGCCGGAACGCCGTGGAGGCTCGAGGGTCATGGCTGACAGGATGCCGACTGGGCGCCGACAATACCAGGCGCCTAGTCTTCCTCGTCGTCGGCCAGGTCGCGGCCGAAGGCGCGCCACTGGGCCAGGGTCATCACCTCGGTGCTCTCGGTCTGGAGGTCGTGGGCAATCAGCAGCTCGCCCCGCTCCAACTGGGCCTCCAGCTCCGCCACCCAGGCGGCCATGCCGCCCCCGGTGTCGGTGGTGTCATAGCCCTGGCGGGTAACGAAGGCCTCCAGCAGGGCGACCAGGGTCGCCCCCGGCAGCATCCGGTGGGGCACCTCCACGAAGCGTCCGCTCATGCTTGATTCTCCTCGTTCGTTTCGTCGCTCTCCTCGAGGTTCCCCGCCTCGCCACTCTCCCAGGCGGCCAGGCGCTCCAGGAAGGCCGCCTCGTCCAGCACCGGCACGCCGAGCTCTTGCGCCTTGGTCAGCTTGCTGCCGGCGGCCTCGCCGGCCACCAGGCCGGCGGTCTTCTTGGAGACGCTGCCGGCCACCTTGGCGCCCAGGGCCTGGAGGCGCGCCTTGCCCTGGTCCCGGGTCATGCTCTCCAGGGTGCCGGTGAGCACCCAGGTCTGCCCAGCCAGGGGCTGGGGCAGCGCCTCCACCGCCGCCTCCTCCCAGCGCAGGCCGCAACCGAGCAGGTCCTCGAGGGTCTCGTGGTTATGGGGCTGGCGGAAGAAGGTATGCACATGGCGGGCGACGATGGGGCCCACGTCATCCACCGCCTCCAGGGCCTCCTGGTCGGCGCCCATCAGCGCCTCCAGGGTGCCGAAGTGGCGGGCCAGGTTGGCGGCGGTGGCCTCGCCCACCTCGCGGATGCCCAGGGCATAGATAAAGCGCGCCAGCGTCGTCTGCTTCGCCTTCTCCAGGGCCGCCACCAGGTTCTCCGCGGACTTCTCGCCCATCCGCGGCAGCTCCGCCAGGTGGGCGGCGCGCAGCCGGAAGAGGTCCGCCGGGGTCTTGACCCAGTCCCGCTCCACCAACTGGTCGATCAGCTTGACCCCCAGGCCCTCGATATCCAGGGCACGGCGGGAGGCGAAGTGCTTGAGGGCCTCCTTGCGCTGGGCGGCGCAGTAGAGGCCGCCGGAACAGCGCGCCACCGCTTCGCCCTCCAGGCGTTCGATCTGGGAATCGCAGACCGGGCAGCGGCTGGGAAAGACGATCTCCCGGCCCGCCTCGGCGGGGGTGACCACCCGCACCACCTGGGGAATCACGTCGCCGGCGCGGCGAATGGCCACGCTATCGCCGATCTTCACGCCCAGGCGAGCGATCTCGTCGGCGTTATGCAGGGTGGCATTGGCGACGGTGACCCCGGCCACCGCCACCGGCTCGAGGCGCGCCACCGGGGTGATGGCACCGGTGCGGCCGACCTGGAACTCGACGTCGTTGAGGCGGGTGACCTGCTCCTGGGCGGGGAACTTGAAGGCGATGGCCCAGCGCGGCGCCCGGGCCACGAAGCCCAGCTCGCGCTGCAGGCGCAGGTCGTCCACCTTGATCACCACGCCGTCGATATCGTAGCCCAGGGCGTCGCGCTTCTCGCCCAGGCGCCGGCAGTAGTCGATCACCCCCGCCGCGCCCGTCACCACGGCCAGCTCGGCGCTGGTGCGCAGGCCGACCTCGCCCAGGCGGGCCATCAGCTGGCTATGGGTGGCATCGCCGGGGTCCGGCTGGATGCGGGCCATCTGGTAGGCGCTGAATTCCAGGGGCCGGGTGGCGGTGATCCGAGGGTCGAGCTGGCGCAGGCTACCGGCGGCGGCATTGCGGGGGTTGGCGAAGACCTTGGTGCCCTCGTCCCGGGCGCGCTGGTTCATCGCCTCGAAGGTGTCGTGGCGCATGGTCACCTCGCCGCGCACCTCCAGCAGCTCGGGGGGCGCCTCGCCGCGCAGGCGCAGCGGGATGGAGCGCAGGGTACGCAGATTGGAGGTAATGCCCTCGCCGGTGCGACCGTCGCCCCGGGTGGCGCCGCTGACCAGGCGCCCCTGCTCGTAGACCAGCGACACCGCGGCACCGTCCAGCTTGGGCTCGCAGCAGAAGGCCAGGGCGTCGCCGTCCATTTCCAGACGCTCGGCGAGGCGCTTGACGAAGGCGGCCAGTTCCTCCTCGTCGAAGGCGTTGTCCAGGGAGAGCATGGGCACCGCGTGCTGCACCTCGGGGAAGCCCGCCGCCGGGGCGGCCCCCACCCGCTGGGTGGGGGAGTCCTCGCTGGCAAGCTCCGGGTAGTCGTCCTCCAGCTGCTGCAGGCGCCGCAGCCGGCGATCGTAGTCGGCATCGGTCAGGCGGGGATCGTCGAGGACGTAGTAGCGGTAGTTGGCATCGTCGAGCTCGGCGCGCAGCCGCGCCACCTCGTCGTGGATCGTCGGGTCGGGTTGACTCATGGAAATCAAGGGTCTCGGTCTAGGGCAAAAGGCCGGCATCGGTGCCTAGCTTACCAAAGCGACACCCCCCGACGGAGACCATCGGGGGGTGTTTTCTTCGGGCTTCGAGCTTGTGGCTTTAATTGACCTGATAACGCTGCAGGCGATGGCGGCGCTCGAACTCGTGGACCCGCTGGCGGGCGAACTCCACGGTCTGAGCGGTCATCACGCTGTGGTTCTCGTCCTTGAGCTCGCCACCCAGGTGACGCACCACCACCATGGCGCACTCCACCATGGCCTCGAAGGCCGCCGAGGTGTCCTCGGCGGCCGGCAGCGGCATCAGGAAGGTGATGCCCGGGGTGGTGAACTCGTCCATGGCATCCAGCGGGAAGGTGCCGGGCTTGACCACATTGACCATGGAGAATTGCAGCGGGCTATCCTCGGCCTCGGTCTCGAAGCGGTGGAAGATACCCATCTCGCGGCTGTAGCGCAGGCCGCAGGCCAGCATCAGCTTGAGCAGGGCGGTGCCGGAGAAGCCCTGCTCCTCGCGACACATCACGCTGATGACGATGATTTCCTCGGCATGGGAGAGGGCTTCCCGGGCCTGGGGGGCTTCCACGTCGTTGCGCAGCGCCTTCTCCACCACCGGATGGGGAGCGGCCACTTCGCCATGGTGTGCCCCGGGTAGGTTATTGGACTCGACGACTTCGTCCGAATAGCGACTGTCCCGATGACTGGGCCCCGCGAAAGTGAACAGCGGATCTTCCTGCTCGATCTCATGGCTCGGGGCGGCCTGTTTCTCGGCCTCCAGGCGCTGCTGCTCGGCGGCCTGCTGCTCGGCGGCCAGGCGCTGACGCTCGACCTCCTGCTGCTGGCGACGCGCCGCCTCGGCGGCGGCCTGCTCGGCCTTCAGGCGCTCGCGCTCCTGTTTGCGCTTGCGATTCTGCTCGCGGCGCTCGCTCAACCCCTTCTTGATGCCGGCCCCGAAACGCTGCATCGAGTGCCCCATCTTCACCGAACCGCTCTTGAAGGAGTCCGCCATGCCGTCGAAATCCACCAGCCGATAGCGCTCGTCGTCGCCGTGAAAATCATGATCGGCGGGATCGGTGACCAGGGCGGGAGCCGCCTTCGCTTCGCCTGACTCGGATGTAACGCCTTCGCCCACCGCCGGCTCGGCGGGCGGCGTATCGCCTGCATCCGGTAGCGATAGGCTGGGTTCGGCCTGCCTGGGTTCGGCCTGCCTGGGTTCGGCCTGCTTAAGTTCGCCCCTGGCCTCTCGCTTGGGCTCGGCCGGCCGAGGCTCCGATGGGAATTCCATCGCCTCCGCGTCGCTGGAGCGGGCCGGCTCGGCTTGCTCCAGGCCGGATGCGGCCTCGGGCGGCGCCGTCCGCGTCGCTTCCGGTGACGCGACCGGCTCGGGGGCGTCGCCCGCGGTGGACTCCCGCTCGGTGTCGGGTGCCGCTCCACGGGATGGCCTCGCGGCCGCCTCGGCGGGAGCCGCCGGGCGTTTGGCCTGCCACTCGGCCAGCACCCGGGAAGGCCCGGGGTGCTCCTGGCGGGTCAACTTGGGCTTGGCCGCCGGACGTGGGGGCTCACTCTCGTAGCTGGCGGGTCGCACGACCCGAGCCCCTCCGTTGGGCAACTCCCAGTTCAGCTCGGCCTCACGGGCCGCCGCCTCGGGATCCTCTTCCTGCCCCCGGGCGTCATCGACGGCACTGCCATCGACACGGTCCAGCCGGGGCACTCGACGCTGACGCTGCAGGCGACGCACACCATCGATAACGATGAGGGTCACCAGGGCCAGCCCCAGGATGATTAGCCACTCTCTTAGTTCCATGGGTCGTCTTGCCTATCTGCTAAGGCGCCATGCCTGAATGAAACGTTCGACACCAGCATAGCGCGATTACCAAAAACGGGGCCACTTTTTTGAATGTCAAGTATTGACCCGGCCCCGTGCAATCGCCCCTTCTTATTCCCTGATCGAGGGGAGCCTATCCGTCCCCATCTTGCGACACCAGCCACCGGAATCATCACGCCTCCGCCAGCACCGCGGCCTCTTCCACGCCCACGGATACCAGTCGCGAGACGCCCGGCTCTTGCATGGTCACCCCCATAAGGCGATCCGCTGCCTCCATGGCGATCTTGTTATGGGTGATATAGATGAACTGTACCCACTCCGACATCTCCTTTACCAGCTTGGCGTAGCGCCCCACGTTAGCATCATCCAGGGGAGCATCCACCTCATCGAGCATACAGAAGGGCGCCGGATTGAGCTGGAAGATGGCGAAGACCAGCGACAGGGCAGTCAGGGCCTTTTCGCCCCCGGAGAGCAGATGAATGGTGCTGTTCTTCTTGCCCGGGGGGCGTGCCATGATGGCCACCCCGGTCTCCAGCAAATCGTCGCCGGTGAGCGTCAACCATGCGGTCCCGCCGCCGAAGACCTTGGGAAAAAGGGTCTGTAGCCCCTCGTTGACCTGATCGAAGGTCTGCTTGAATCGGGTGCGGGTTTCCTGGTCGATCTTGCGGATCGCCCGATCCAGGGTCTCCAGGGCCTCGCTCAGTTCGGCGTGCTGGGCCTCCAGGTAGTCGCGGCGCTCGGCCTGCTGCTCGTACTCCTCGATGGCGGCCAGGTTGATGGCCCCCAGGCGGCGGATCCGCTCGGCGGTGGCCTCCAGGTTGGCCTGCCAGGCGGATTCGGTGGCGTTGGGATCGAGCCCGGCCTCCAGGGTGGCGACATCGTGGCCCAGCTCGGCGAGCTGCTCGTCCTGGGCCTCGGCCTTCATGGCCAGGGCCTGGCCCTGCAGCCGCGCCTCCTGGAGGCGCTCGCGGACCCCTTCGAGGTTGCGCTCGTGGGCCTGGCGGGCCAGCTCGTCCTCGCGCAGCCGTTCGCCCAGGGCGGCGGCCTGGTTGCGGCAGGCGTTGAGGGCGCGTTCCGCCTTGTCGCGTTCATGCAACAGCTCGTCGAGGCGCTCGCGATGCTCCTCCTCCGGCTCGCGGAGCATCTCGCGCTGCTCCTCCAGCTCGGCACACTTCTCCTCCAGGCGGGCCCGGGCCTCCTCGCCGCGGCCCTGCTGCTGGGCCAGGCCGGCCCGCTCGGTGGTCAGCCGCTGGTGTTCCAGGGCCAGCTGCTGGGCGCGCTCCGCCAGGGGGCGCTGGCGACCGCGCAGCTGGGCCAGGCGCTCGGCGGCCTCGCGGCGCTGGCGGTCCCGGGTCTCGCGGGTCTCGCTCTGGGCCTCGAGGCGCGCCATGGCCTGCTGCCAGGCCTCCCGGGCCTCCTCCAGGGTCAGCTCGCTCTCTTCGTGACGCTCGGCGAGCCGCGCCAGTTCCTCGTCCAGTTCCTCGGCGCGGCTGGCCAGGTGCTCCAGGCGGCTGGCCAGGTTGGCCTCGGCCAGGGCCAGCTGCTGGCGCCGCCCCTGCTGCTCCCGCTCGTCCTCGCGGCAACGCTCCAGGGCCTGCTCCAGGTCGCCTTCCTGCTCCTTGAGCTCGGCGAGTTCCGCCTCCAGGGCCTCCAGGCGCTCGCCGGCCTGGGCCAGGGACTCGGCCACCTCGTCCCGGCGGCGACGGTTGAGCAGCAGGCCATCGCCCCCGGCCTGGGCGCCGCGACGCCGCGCCCAGCCGCGACCCAGCCAGAGGCCATCGGCGCTGATCAGGCTCTCGCCGGGGGCCAGGCTCGCCTGGCGCCGCCAGGCCTCGGCCTGATCGGCGACGCAGCGGATGCCGGCCAGCAGCGCCTGCAGGGGGCCGGCGCCCTCGACCCGGGCCGCCAGGCTGTCGGCCTCGCCGTCTGTCGGGCCGGTGTCGGGGTCGAGCAACACCAGCTCGCCCTCTACCAGGCCGCCCAGCACCTCGCGCCCCCCCTCCAAGGGGACCAGGCGGGCATTGAGCCAGGGCGCCAACACCCAGGCCAGGCTCTCCTCCCAGCCCGCCGCCACCTGGAGTCGCTCGCCCAGGCGCGGCGCCGCGGCCAGGCCGTGGCTCGTCAGGTGCTGCTCCAGGGCCTGGTCGTCGTCGGTCAGGGCGGCGGCGATCAAGGCCTCCAGGGAGGCCAGCTCGCCCTCCAGGCGACTGCGCTGCTGGCGCAGGGTCTCGCGCTCGCTCTCGCGCTCGGCGAGGCGTTCGCGGATGACCTGACGCTCGCCCTGCAGCGACTCACGACGCGTCTCCTGGCTCTCCTGGGCCAGGTCGGCCTCCGCCAGTTGCTCGGCGAGCTCGTCCCGCTGGGCCCGCAGCTCGGCCAGGCCGGGCAGCTCGTCGCGCTGCTGGAGGCGGCGCTGGCGCTCATTGGCGATGCCGGCCAGGGCCTGCTCCAGGGTCTTGATGCGATCCTGGGCACGCTCCGCCTCGCGGCTCGCCTCCCGGTAGGCGTCGTTGAAGGCCTCCCAGCGCTCGCCGGCCTCAAGGGCCTCGCCCTCGGCCTCCTCCAGGGCGGCCTCCAGCTCGGCGAGTCGTTCGGCCACCTCCTCCTGCTCGGGGCCCAGGGTCTCCAGGCGCTCGTCCACCGCGGCCAGGCGCTCGCCATCCGCCTCGCCCAGGCGGTCCAGGTCGGCCAGCTCGCGGCGGGCGCTCTCCAGGTCCCGGGCCAGTTGGGCCTCGCGGCCGCGGGCATGTTCCAGGCTCTGCTCGATGCGCGCCACGGCGGCGGTACTCTCGTAGAAGCGCGCCTGGTGGCCCTCCAGCTCCTCGGCCAGGCGGTCGTGCTCGACCCGCGCCTCCTCGAGCCGCGACTCGCACTGGCGCTGGCCCAGCAGCTCCCGCTCCACGGCGGTCTCCAGGTCGCGGACCCGGTGCTCCTGCTCGCCCTGCTCGGCACGCAGGGCGCGGCCGCGCAGCAGCGCCAGCTCGCCCTTGAGGCGGTGCTCCTGCTCCTTGAGCTGACGGTAGCGGCGCGCCGCCTCGGCCTGGCGCTTGAGGCGCTCGAGCTGCTTGTCGAGCTCCTCGCGGATATCGTCCAGGCGCTCCAGGTTCTCCTGGGTGCGGCGCATGCGGTTCTCGGTCTCGCGGCGGCGCTCCTTGTACTTGGAGATGCCGGCGGCCTCCTCCAGGGTGGAACGCAGCTCCTCGGGACGCGCCTCGATCAGCCGCGAGATCATGCCCTGGCCGATGATGGCGTAGGAGCGGGGCCCCAGGCCGGTGCCCATGAAGAGGTCGGCGATATCGCGACGCCGGCATTTCTGGCCGTTGAAGAAGTAGCCGGACTGGCCGTCCCGGGTCACCTGGCGCTTCACCGAGATCTCGGCGTACTGGGCATAGGCGCCGCCGAGGCCGCCGTCGCGGTTATCGAAGCGCAGCTCGATAGCGGCCTGGCCCACTGGCTTGCGCCCGGTGGAGCCGTTGAAGATGACGTCGGCCATGGACTCGCCGCGCAGGGTCTTGGCGGAGGACTCCCCCATCACCCAGCGCACCGCGTCGATGATATTGGACTTGCCGCAGCCGTTGGGCCCGACGATGGCGGTCATGTTGCCATCGAAGGGCACGGTCACGGGGTCGACGAAGGACTTGAAGCCGACCAGCTTGATGGAAGTGAGGCGCATAACCCGTCCCTGGTTGGCGGCTAGTCGACGATACGGTCGATGCGGACCTCGATGGGCTCGGCGTCGGCGTCCTGCAGGGCCACCGCGGCGTGGTCACCGAGGAGGTCGCCGGCCTGGGGGGTGGCCTGGCCGCTGCGGGAGACCCGCACCAGCAGCCGCGCCTCCGACACCTGGGAGAGACGCGCCTGGGGACTCATGGCGTTGGCATCGCTGAGGCGCAGGGTGGCGGGCAGGTCGGCGACGCTGAGCCGGGCCACCGCCAGGGGCGGCAGCTCGCCGTCGACGTCCCGGGCCACCACGAAGACCGCGGCCTCCTCGTCGAGCCCCTCGCCCAGGCCCTCGTCGAGGGAGATACGCACATTGAGTCCCGGCCCCGCGGCCAGGGTGGCGTCGATCTCGTCCTGGGAGGCGCCCAGGCGTTCCTGGGCCACGGCGATGCCCTGGCGCAGGGCATCGGCGGAGGCCGGGTCCTCGAAGCCCGCCACGGCGCGGCGCCAGTGGTCGATGGCCTCCTCGTAGCGGCCGCGGTCGAAGGCGGCGATACCCAGCATGCCCAGCACCGTGGGTTGGCGAGGATCCCGCTCGAGCACCTCGTCCACCAGCGCCTGGACCTCCTCAGTGAGGCTGCGGTTGGCGACGAAGAACTCGATCTGGGCCAGTTGGGCGACCAGCGTCACCTGGCGGCCTTCCAGCTCGATCAGCCGCTCCAGGGCACGGATCGCCGCCTCCCCCTGACCGGTATCCCGATAGAGGGGATAGAGGGTCATCCACACATTGGGGTTATCCGGCTGGCGGGCCGCTTCCTGCTCGAGGCGCTGGATCATCACGCCCGCCGAGGCCTCGGGGGCCTGGCGAACCTCCTGGATGGCGGCATAGAGGGCTAGGTTATCCTCCTCGCCTTCCTGCTGGTACCAGGCCACGGCGGCGATCACCACCGCCACCATCACCAGCGGTACCGCCGGGCGGCCAGACAGCGCCGCCTTGAGGGGGCGCGGCGCCAGGTTGGCGGTATCCTCCAGCAGGCTGCGCTCCAGTTCCAGCTTGTCCTCCGCGAAGCGCTCGGCGTCGATCTCGCCACGCTCCCGGGCCTCCTCCAGGGAGGCCAGGCGACGACGGAAGATGGCCACGTTCTGCTCGGCGGAGCGGTCGTTCTCCTCGAAGTCACGCTGGGCGGCATGCACCGAGGCGGCCCGGCGCAGGGGTTGGCTGAGCAGCCACAGGGCCGGTACCAGCAGCAGCGCAAAGGCGATCCAGAGTAACGTCATTCTGACCTCTCGCGGTTGATCAGGGCATCGAGGCGGGCGCGCTCGTCGGCGTTGAGGCGCCGGGCGGAGGCATTGCGCCGCGCTCGAACCACCAGCACCACCAGCAGGCCACCCAGCACCACCAGGGCGCCGGGCAGGCCCCACAGCAGGTAGGTGCGGCCTTCCAGGCGCGGGTTATAGAGCACATAGTCGCCGAAGCGTTCGGTCATATGGCCGAGGATCTCGATATCCGAGCGACCGTCCATCAGCAGCACATAGACCCGCTCGCGCATATCGGCGGAGACCGGGGCATCGGAATCGTCGATGGCCTGGTTCTGGCATAGCGGGCAGCGCAGCGAGGCGGTCAGGCTGTGGTAACGCTGCTCCAGCACCGGGTCATCGAACTCCCGGGTCTCGATGGCGCCGGCCCAGGCCAGGCCACCGCCCAGCAGCAGCGCCAGCAACAGGGCCAGGGAACGCATCACTGCCATTTCTGCACCTCCGGAAGAATCACCTCACGCACGTCCTCCGGCGTGATATAGCCGGTGTGGTGGTAGCGAATGATGCCGTCGCGATCCACCAGGAAGGTCTCGGGGGCGCCATAGACGCCGAGCTCGAAGCCGAGCTCGCCGTCCGGGTCGAAGATATTGACCTCGAAGGGGTTGCCGAACTCCTCCAGGAACTCCAGTCCCTTCTCGCGGGTATCCTTGTAGTCGATGCCCACCAGGCGGATGCCACGCTCCGCCAGGTCGAGCAACTGCGGCATCTCCTGCTTGCAGGTCGGGCACCACTCGCCCCACACATTGACCAGGGTCACCTGGCCCTCCAGCAGGGAGCGGTCGACGCGCCGCTCGGGGTCCTCCAGGGTGGCCGCCTCGAAGGCGGGGAAATCCCGGGCCAGCAGCGCCGAGTCGCGATGGGCGGGGTTCAGGGAGAGGCCGCGATAGAGGAAGATCGACAGCACCAGGAACCCCAGCAGGGGCACCAGCAGGATCAGGCGACGCTTCATACGGCAGCCTCCCGGGAGGCGCGGGACACGGTGGCCTCCTCCTCGCTACGGCGGCGGCTGCGATAGCGGCGATCCGCCACCGCCAGCACGCCCCCGGCGGCCATCAGCAGGCCGCCCAGCCATAGCCAGCGCACGAAGGGCTTGTACTGGATGCGCATGGCCCAGCTGCCGTCCTCCAGGTCCTCGCCCATGGCCACATAGAGATCGCGGAACAGGCCGGGGCGCAGCGCCACCTGGGTCATGGGCATGCCCCGGGCGATATAGATGCGCTTCTCCGGCGCCATGGTGAAGCCGCGGGAGCGGCCCTCTCGGTTCACCGCGATGATGGCGGTATCGGCCAGGAAATTGGGGCCGCGCCGGGACCGCAGCTCGGTCATGGTGAACTCGTAGCCGGCCACCTGGACGCTGTCGCCGGGGGCCAGGCGGACATTGCGTTCCACGCTGTAATTGGAGACCACGGCGACCCCGACGATGGTCACCGCCACGCCGATATGCCCCAGCACCATGCCCCAGTAGGCCAGCGACTGCCGCCTGAGGGCGGCCAGCCACGACGAGGCCTTGCGGCTCTTGTCGTAGAGGTCGCGGAGGATCGGCAGCACCAGCCACAGGGCGCTGACCAGCCCCAGGCTGACCCAGAGGTTCCACTCGCCGCCATAGAGCAGCGGCGCCAGGATCCCGATCACCAGGGCGGCGAGGCCCGAGAGCGCCAGGCGCCGCCCCAGCTCACGCCCCGCCATGCGCTTCCAGCGGGACACCGGCCCCAGCCCCATGAACAGGCAGAGCACCACGGTCAGCGGCACGAAGAGGGCGTTGAAGTAAGGCGGGCCCACGCTGATCTTGCCCAGCCCCAGGGCGTCCAGCAGCAGCGGATAGACGGTGCCCAGCAGCACGGTGACGGTCATGATCACCAGCAGGATATTGTTGATCAGCAGCAGGGCGTCCCGGGACATCCAGTGGAAGCCCACCGCATGGCTGACCCGCGGCGCGCGCAGGGCGAAGATCAGCAGCGACAGGCCCACGGTGACCCCCAGCAGGGCGAGGATAAAGAAGCCGCGGCTGGGGTCATTAGCGAAGGCGTGCACCGAGGTGAGCACCCCGGAGCGCACCAGGAAGGTGCCCAGCAGCGACAGCGAGAAGGTGGTGATGGCCAGCAGCACCGTCCAGCTCTTGAAGGCACCACGCTTCTCGGTCACCGCCAGGGAGTGGATCAGCGCCGTGCCCGCCAGCCAGGGCAGCAGGGAGGCGTTCTCCACCGGGTCCCAGAACCACCAGCCCCCCCAGCCCAGCTCGTAATAGGCCCACCAGCTACCCAGGGCGATCCCCACGGTGAGGAAGGCCCAGGCGATATTGGTCCAGGGCCGCGCCCAGCGGGTCCAGGCGGCATCCAGGCGGCCGCCCAGCAGGGCGGCGATGGCGAAGGCGAAGACCACCGAGAAGCCCACATAGCCCATATAGAGGGTCGGCGGGTGAATGATCAGCCCGAAGTCCTGGAGCAGCGGGTTGAGGTCGGCGCCATCGCCGGGCATGTTGGGTAGCAGCCGCTCGAAGGGGTTGGAGGTGATCAGGATAAAGGCCAGGAAGCCGATGCTGATCGTGCCCATGACCCCCAGCACCCGGGCCAGCATCGCCTCGGGCAGGTTGCGGGAGAAACGCGACACGGCGAAGCCCCAAGCGGCCAGCATCAGGACCCACAACAGCATCGAGCCCTCGTGATTGCCCCAGACGGCGCTGACCTTGTAGTACCAGGGCAGCAGGGAGTTGGAGTTGTTGGCCACGTTGGCGACGCTGAAGTCGTCGAGCAGGTAGCTGGCGGAAAGGCACAGGAAGGCCAGCAAGACGAAGGCGAACTGGCCGCCGGCCATGGGGCGGGCATAGGCCATCCACAGCGGGCGGCGGGTCGCCGCCCCGGCCAGCGGCATCACCGCCTGCACCAGGGCCATCAGCAGGGCCAGGGCCAGGGCGAAGTGGCCGATTTCGGGGATCATCTGGATCAGCATGGTGACTCCGGTGGCCTCAATCGATCTTCACGCCGTAGTCGGCGGGCGAGTAGCCGGCGGCCTCCAGGGCCTCGGCCACTTCGGTGGGCATATAGTTCTCGTCGTGGCGGGCCAGGACATCGTCGGCGCGCAGCACCCCCTCGTCGGTGAGGCGCCCCACCACCACCACGCCCTGGCCTTCGCGGAACAGGTCGGGGAGGATGCCGCTGTAGTGCACTTCCAGGTCCTCGACGAAGTCGGTGACCACGAACTCCACGTCGAGGCTATCGCGGTTGCGCGCCACGCTGCCCTCCTTGACCATGCCGCCGGCGCGAATCTGGCGATCGATGGGGGCTTCGCCGGCGGCGATCTGGATGGGGCTGAAGAACAGGTTGATATTGGAGCGCAGGGCATAGAGGGTCAGGCCGATGGCGATGGCCGCCAGCGACACCAGGCCCAGGATGACGAACAGTTTCTGCTTACGCTTCGGGTTCATGCACCTTCCTCGACATCGGTTTCGCGGGCCGCCCGGCGCTCCCGCCGGGCACGCCGCTTGAGTTCTCGCAGCAGCTGGCGGCGCTCGGCACGGGCGTACAGCACGCTGCCCACCAGCAACACGGCGGTCAGGGCCCAGGCGGTCCAGACATAAGGGGCATGGCCGCCCATGGCCAGGAAGTCCTGAAAGCTATCGAAGGCCATTAGGGCGTCTCCTCGGCCAGCGCCCGCACCCAGCGCTTGTTGGATTCGCGACGCAGGATCTCGTTGCGGGTGCGCATCAGGGTCAGGGCGATGAAGAAGCAGTAGAAGCCCAGCACCATCAGCAGCAGCGGCGCCCACATCTCCAGCGGCATGGCGGGGCGCGAGGTGATGGTGAAGGAGGCGGGCTGGTGGAGGGTGTACCACCAGTCCACCGAGTACTTGATGATGGGGATATTGATCACCCCCACCATGGCCAGCACCGAGGCGGCCCGGGAGCCGCTGTCACGGCTGGCGAAGGCACCGCGCAGGGCGATGACGCCGATATAGAGGAACAGCAGGATCAGCATGGCGGTGAGGCGCGCATCCCACATCCACCAGGTGCCCCAGGTGGGGATGCCCCAGACGCCGCCGGAGAAGAGCGCGATAAAGGTCATGGCCGCCCCCAGCGGCGCCATCACCGCCGCCGCCATGTCCGCCACCTTGATCTTCCAGACCATGAACACCAGTCCCGCGATCGCCATGCTGACGAAGATCGACTGGGCCAGGAAGGCCGCCGGCACATGCACATAGATGATGCGGAAGCTGTTGCCCTGCTGGTAATCGGCGGGGGCGAAGGCCAGGCCCCAGACGCTGCCGACCAGGATCAGGGCCGCGGCGGCGATCCAGAACCAGGGCATCAGGCGCGCACTGATACCGTAGAACCATTTGGGCGAACCGAGCTTATGAATAAAGGCCCACATGTGCGTCGAAACCCTCGAAAAAATTATCCGTTGACGCTGATGCGCAGCGCCGCGGCGATGGCCCAGGGCGCCAGCATCACCGCCAGGGCCAGCAGGGCCCCGAGAATCGCCAGATGGGCGGCGACCCCATCCCCCAGCAGGGCGGCCTGAACGGCGCCGGCGCCGAAGATCAGCACCGGGATATAGAGCGGCAAGACCAGCAGCGACAACAAGACCCCGCCCCGCGCCAGGCCTACCGTCAGGGCGGCGCCGATGGCGCCCACCAGGCTGAGGCTGGCGCTGCCCAGGGCCAGGGCCAGCATCAGGATCAGATGACTGCCCGCGGGCAGCCCCAGCATCAGGCCCAGCACCGGCGCCATCAGCGCCAGGGGCAGGCCGGTCAGCAGCCAGTGTACCATCACCTTGGCCAGCACCATGGCGGCCAGGGGCTGGGGGGCCAGCAGCAGTTGCTCGAGGCTGCCATCCTCGAAGTCGGCACGGAACAGCGAATCCAGCGACAGCAGGGTCGCGAGCAGGGCCGCCACCCACAGCAGCCCCGGCGCCACCGTGGCCAGCAACTCGGGATCCGGGGAGAGCCCCAGGGGAAACAGGGTGATCACCAGGGCGAAGAACGCCAGGGGGTTCATCACCTCGCTGCGCCGACGCAGCATCAGGGTCAGGTCGCGCCTGAGGGTCGCGATAAGTGCGACCCCGAGGCCGCCGTGGGGTTCCATGATCGCCAGGGGCCGATCGAGGGTATTACTGGATGACATGGCGCCCTCCCTCGCCCAGGCGAATCCGCCGCAGCTCGCCCAGGGGCGTCAGGTCATGGTGGGTGGTGAGGATCACGCTGCCGCCGCGGCGGGCATGGGCCAGCAGCCGCTGCTCCAGGGCCTCGACGCCCTGCTTGTCGATGGCGGTGAAGGGCTCGTCCAGCACCCACAGGGGGCGCGGGGTCAGCTCCAGGCGGGCCAGGGCCACCCGGCGCTGCTGCCCCGCCGACAGCTGGGCCGCCGGCACATCCTCGAAGCCCAGCAGGCCGACCCGCTCCAGGGCCGTCAGGCGCGCCGCCTCGCTGCCGGCGTCGCCGGCCAGGGCCTGGTACCAGGCGAGGTTTTCCAGGGGCGTCAGGGCCGCCTTGACCCCCGGCGCATGGCCGAGGTAGAGCAGGTTGGTCAGGTAATGGTCACGCACCCGGGCCAGCGGCTGATCGCACCAGCGCAGCTCGCCGTCGAAGTCGTGCAACTGGCCGGAGAGAATCTTCAGCAGGCTGGTCTTGCCACTGCCATTGGGTCCTTCGATACGCAGGATCTGGCCGCCTTCGACGTCGAAATCCAGGTCGCGAAACAGCTCGCGCCCGTCGCGTTCACAGCTCAACTGGCAGCCTTGCAGGCGGAAGCTCACCACACTCTCCCGGCGTCGATGGTCAGCCGCGCACTTTACATGGAAAGCCTTTCCCAGACCAGCATGGGCCGTGCGTCAGCCGGTCGCATCGCGACTCGGTCGAAGGTGGCGCTTGCCAGTTGGCCAGGCCTTGCTATGATTCAGACTACTGTAAATAGTTACAGTGAACCGGCCTTCCGGCTTCGCGCCGCCTCGCAAGGGAGATGGAGCATGCAGTCTGTCGCCACCCACTACCTCTACCGCCGCCCCAACCTGCCCCTGGCCGACGCCTGGGAAGCCCTCGATGACAGCGACCTGGTGGAGATCCCGCTGCTCGGCCAGGTCGCCGCCGGGATGCCCATGGAGGCCTGCCATCAGGCCGGCGCCATCCATGTGCCCAGTCGCATGGTACGCCGCAATACCTATGCCCTCCGGGTGCGCGGCGATTCGATGATCGACTGCAATATCCATGATGGCGACGTTATCATCATCGAGCGCCAGGAGAGCGCCGAGAATGGCGAAACCGCCGTGGTGATGATCAACGACCAGGAGGTCACCTTGAAGAAGCTCTATATCGAGAAGCGCGGCGTGCGCCTGCAGCCCGCCAACGAGAGCATGGCCCCCATCTTCCTCAAGAACGACGACGTCCAGGTGCTGGGCCTGGTGATGGGCGTGGTGCGCCAGGGCCTGGATGGATGAGCTACCCGGTTCCCGACCTGCCCGCGGATGAGTGGCTGGCCCATGAGCTGGAGGTGGAGAAGAGCCGCTTCCTCGCCTGGGTCTGCCATGCGCCCAGCCCGGCCGACTTCGAGGCCCTGCTCGCCGAGGCGCGGCGCCAGCACCCCAATGCCAGCCATCACTGCAGCGCCTTTATCGCCGGCCCACCCGGCGAACAGCAGGCCATCGGCTTTTCCGATGACGGCGAACCCGGCGGCACCGCCGGCCGCCCCATGTACCAGGTACTGGAGGGCAGCGGCCTGGGCCAGGTGGGCTGCGTGGTAACCCGCTACTTCGGCGGCACCAAGCTGGGCACCGGCGGCCTGGCCCGGGCCTATGCCCAGGCGGTGGCCCAGGCCCTGGAGGCCCTGCCCACCCGCACTTTCACCCCCCGGGAGTCGCGGCGCCTGGCGGTGGCCTTCGCCGGCGAGGCGGAGGCCCGGCACTGGCTGGAGGGCCGAGACGTGCCCATCGAGGCCGTCGACTATGGTGCCGACGGGGTCATCCTTACCGTGGGCTGGCCCCAGGGCGAGGCCGTCGATATCACCCCGCTCAGCGCCCGCCTCAAGGGCGATGTGCGCCTGCTCGACCATCCCTAAGGCCTCGCGCCGCAGCGGGTAACGGGGTTGGCTGACTCGCTCCTCACCGGGACGAAACCCTGACGATACGCTCGCGACTGACGCGCCGGGCCGGACCGAGGTCCCTCTCGCCGCCCCTGGGCTCGACATCCCTGTCGATCCCGCGCTAGTCGCTCGCTTCTCGTCAGCGTCCCGGTGACGTCGCTTCGCTAGCCAGCCCCGCACTTACCGGAGCAACGCCACAGCCACCAACCCGAGACAAGGATGACCAGAGAGATGAGCGGCGCTGGGGGCAGGTCGAGGCGGGGGTCCTATGCCAGGGGTGAGGAGCACGGCTCCGAACGGGCTGGCCATGGAGGGTTAGCCCCGGTCCTGCGAGCGGAGCAGGATGCGAGAGCGAAGCAGGGCATCGGTAGCGCCCAGGGAGGGGTTTACAGCGCCCCGCCGAGACCTGCCCCCAGGAAAGCCGCGGGAGAGGTCTCCAGTCAGCCAGCTCTCCCCCTAACGACGATGGCGCCCCTTGGGGCGCCATCGAAGAGCATGCGAGCCGGCCGAAGCCTTAGCCCAGGTACTTGATCATCACGCCGGCGGCCACCGCCGAGCCGATCACCCCGGCCACGTTGGGCCCCATGGCATGCATCAGCAGGAAGTTGTGCGGGTTGGCCTCCAGGCCCACCTTGTTGGAGACCCGCGCCGCCATGGGCACCGCCGAGACCCCCGCCGAACCGATCAGCGGATTGATCGGTATCTTGCTGACCGCATTCAGCAGCTTGGCCATCAGGATGCCCGCCGCGGTACCGATGCCGAAGGCCACGATCCCCAACCCCATGATGCCCAGGGTCTCCAGCGCCAGGAACTGGCTGGCCACCAGCTTGGAGCCCACCGAGAGTCCCAGGAAGATGGTGACGATATTGATCAGGGCATTCTGGGCGGTATCGGAGAGCCGCTCCACCACGCCACACTCGCGCATCAGGTTGCCGAAGCAGAACATCCCCAGCAGCGGCGCCGCATCCGGCAGGAAAAGCGCCACCAGCACCAGCAGCACCATCGGGAAGACGATCTTCTCCAGCTTGGAGACCGGACGCAGCTGGCTCATGGCGATGGCCCGCTCCTTCTCGCTGGTCAGGGCACGCATGATCGGCGGCTGGATCAGCGGCACCAGCGCCATATAGGCGTAGGCCGCCACGGCGATGGCCCCCAGCAACTCCGGCGCCAGGATGCTCGCCACATAGATCGAGGTGGGCCCGTCGGCGCCACCGATGATACCGATGGCGGCGGCCTGGTTGAGGGAGAAATCCATCACCCCCAGGGCGGTCAGCCCCACGGCGCCCATCAGGGTCGCGAAAATCCCGAACTGGGCCGCGGCCCCCAGGAAGAGGGTGCGCGGATTGGCCAGCAGGGGGCCGAAGTCGGTCATGGCCCCCACCCCCATGAAGATCACCAGGGGCGCCACGCCGGAGGCGATGGCCACGCTGTAGAACTGATACAGCATGCCATTGCTGTAGCCGGCGCCCTTGGCGATATCGGTGGCGGCCCGCACCAGCTCCGGCGGCAGGCCATCATGGGCAACGCCATAGAGGGTGGTGCGCCACGCCTCCACGTCGCTGCCGGTCAGGCCCACCTGCATGACCGCGGCCAGCTCCTGGAGCACCGCCGGCCGCGCCACCTCGATAGCCTGATCCAGCGCCGAAAGCGCCAGGCCCGCCTCGGGGATATTGGCCAGGATGCCGCCGAAACCGATGGGCACCAACAGCAGCGGTTCGAACTTCTTGTAGATCGCCAGGTAGAGCAGCAGCAGTCCGATGGCGATCATCACGACTTGGCCCAGGCCCAGGTTGTAGAGCCCCGAGCCGTACCAGAGAGTCAGTAGCTTATCCATGATGATGCCCTTAGAGAACGATCAGCGTATCGCCGACCGATACGCTGTCGCCTTCCTTGACCTTGACCTCGGCGACGGTGCCGCTGCTGGCGGCGCGCACCTCGGTCTCCATCTTCATCGCCTCGAGGATGATTACCACGTCCCCCTCGGCGACACTATCCCCCGGCTTGACGTTGACCTTGAAGATATTGCCGGCCAGGGGCGCGGCGATGGCCACGCCGCTGCCGGCGGCGGGTGCCGCCGGGGCGGACGGAGCGACCACCTGAGGCGCACCGCCCTGGGCCTGCACCTGCTGAATCTGCCCCCCCTCGGCCACCTCGACGACATACTGCTTGCCGTTGACGGTGAGGGTATAGGTCTCGGGGCCGCTGGCCGGCGCCTTGGCCTCGGTCTTGGCCGGCACTTGGGAAGCGCCGTTGTCCGCGGCCTGGGGCGCCGGCTCGAAGGCGTCCGGGTTGTCGCGGTTCTTGAGGAACTTCAGGCCGATCTGCGGGAAGAGCGCATAGGTCAGGACATCGTCGATCTCGCGCTCGCCCTCGGCCAGGCGGATACCCTCGGCCTTGGCCTTGTCCCTGAGCTCGGCGGCCAGGCGCTCCATCTCCGGCGCCAACTGATCCGCCGGACGGCAGGTGATCGGCTCCTTGCCCTCCAGCACCCGCGCCTGCAGCTCCTTGTTGAACGCGGCGGGGGCGGCACCGTACTCGCCCTTGAGCAGCGCCTGGACCTCCTTGGAGATCGACTTGTAGCGCTCACCCATCATCACGTTCATCACCGCCTGGGTGCCGACGATCTGGGAGGTGGGGGTGACCAGGGGAATAAAGCCCAGGTCCTCGCGCACCTTGGGAATCTCGGCCAGGACGTCGTCGAGCTTGTCGCCGGCGCCCTGCTCCTTGAGCTGGCTCTCCATGTTGGTGAGCATGCCGCCGGGCACCTGGGCGACCAGGATGCGCGAGTCGATGCCCTTCAACGAGCCCTCGAAGGCGGCGTACTTCTTGCGCACCTCGCGGAAGTAGCCGGCGATCTCCTCGAGCAGCTCCAGGTCGAGGCCGGTGTCGCGCTCGGTACCCTGGAGGATAGCCACCACCGACTCGGTGGGGCTGTGGCCATAGGTCATGGACAGGGAGGAGATGGCGGTGTCGACGTTGTCGATGCCCGCCTCGGCGGCCTTGAGGGCGGTGGCGGTGGACATGCCGGTGGTGGCATGGCACTGCATATGAATGGGGATGTCCACCGCGGCCTTGAGCTTGGTGACCAGCTCATAGGCGTCGTAGGGCTTGAGCAGGCCGGCCATGTCCTTGATGGCCAGGGAGTCGGCGCCCATGGCGGCGATGGTCTTGCCGAGCTCGACCCAGCCATCCAGGGTATGTACCGGGCTGACGGTGTAGGAGAGGGTGCCCTGGGCATGACCTTCCACCTTGCGCACCGCGGCGATGGCCCGTTCCAGGTTGCGCGGATCGTTCATGGCATCGAAGACCCGGAAGACATCCACGCCATTGGTGCGCGCCCGCTCGACGAACTTGTCCACCACGTCGTCGGCGTAGTGGCGATAGCCCAGCAGGTTCTGGCCGCGCAGCAGCATCTGCTGGCGAGTATTGGGCATCGCCTCCTTGAGGGCGCGGATGCGCTCCCAGGGATCCTCGCCCAGGTAGCGAATACAGGCGTCATAGGTGGCGCCCCCCCAGGACTCCACCGACCAGAAGCCGACCCGGTCGAGCTTCTCGGCGATGGGCAGCATGTCATCCAGGCGCATGCGGGTGGCAAGCAGTGACTGATGAGCGTCTCGTAGCACCACATCGGTGATGCCCAGCGGGCGTTGGGTCTGACTCATGACCTTGTCGTCCTTATGATTGGAAGTCGAAGCGTGACAGTCGGGAGGGCGAATCCCGGTGCGAAGCGTTTCGCCTTAGCGACGATGACGCCGGCGATAGCGGTGCACGGCGGCACTCATCACCGCCAGCAGTTCCTCGTCATCCTGCCGGGCCGGCGCCGCGGCCGCCGCCTTCGGCTCGGGAACCGGCACCAGTCGATTGACCACCCGGCTCATCAGGGTGGTGGCGATGACCAGCAACGTCAGGAAGACGAAGACGAAGCCCATGCCGAAGCCCATCAGGGCCAGGCCTTCTTGTAAGAGTTCCGTGTCCAGCATCTCAATGTTCCCCCTTGCTTCGCTCGCTGCCGGTGAACTTGCCGGGCGGCGAGCGCTATTCGGCTGATACAATACGCTGCCTGAATCTACAAAGTTTGCAATGGCACCATGGTTGACCAGCTTGTTAATTTACTACATCAGGGACGGATCGGCCTAGCGCCCATGGAGGGCGTGATCGACGCCCATGCCCGCACCCTGCTCACCGAGCGTCCCGGCTTCGACTGGACGGTCACCGAGTTCGTGCGCGTCGTCGATGCCCGACTGCCGCCCCGGGTCTTCCATAAGCACTGCCCGGAACTGAGGGTCGCGCCCCCCGCCACCCCCAGCGGCATCCCGGTGCAATTGCAGCTACTGGGCTCCGACCCAGAGGCCCTGGCCGCCAATGCCCACCAGGCCCTGCGCCTGGGCGCCAGCGGCATCGACCTCAACTTCGGCTGCCCGGCCAAGACCGTCAATCGTCACGATGGCGGCGCCGCCCTGCTGCGCGACCCGCGGCGGGTCGAGCGCGCCGTGGCCGCCGTGGCGGAAGCCGTGGGCACCAGGGTTCCGGTGACCGCCAAGATCCGCCTCGGCTTCTCCGATCGTCGCCTGGCCCTGGCCTGCGCCCTGGCGGCCCAACGCGGCGGCGCCCGCCACCTGGTGGTGCATGCCCGCACCCGGGACGAGGGGTACCGCCCGCCGGCCCACTGGGAGTGGATCGGCCGCATCCGTCGCGCCCTGAGCATCCCGGTGATCGCCAATGGCGATATCTGGACCCTGGAGGACTACTGGAAGGCGCGCACCCTCTCCGGCTGCCGGGACGTGATGCTGGGCCGTGGCGCCCTGGCGGACCCCTGGCTGGCACCGCGCATCCGCCACTGGCAGACCACGAGCGAGCGCCTGCCGGCCACGCCCTGGGCGGCCCGGGCCGAGATCCTCCGCGCCTATGCGGCATTGCAGCATAGCATACTTCCCGAGCGCGTCGTGGTGTCGCTACTCAAGCAATGGCTCAACCAGATGCGCGGCCGCGACCCGGAGGCGGCACGCCGCTTCGCCACGCTGCGCCGCATCACAAGGCTGGACGATTTTCTCGAGGGTCTCGTCGCGACACAAGACGAGTTGGCGCGGGCAAGCTAGAAACGCCGCCCTCGGATACAGAAGGGACGCGAATACCGTCGGCGCCCCGGGCGAACCCGAAACGCACGGCCATAAAGTTATTGACAGAGTACGGACAAAAAGAAGGCGCCTGCGGCTAGGCCGGGCGCCGAACGATCGTCGAGCCCCGCCCTCGCTGGCAGGACTCGCTAGTGAAAAGCAGAAAACCCGCTCCGATTGGAGCGGGTTAGGTATCTGGCGCGCCCGGGAGGATTCGAACCTCCGACCACCTGATTCGTAGTCAGGTACTCTATCCAGCTGAGCTACGGGCGCTTATCAGAAAACTCAGGCAACTCTTATCGATATGAGCCATCAATACGATATCGATAATGGCGCGCCCGGGAGGATTCGAACCTCCGACCACCTGATTCGTAGTCAGGTACTCTATCCAGCTGAGCTACGGGCGCTTGCCTGTGTGTCGATGCCGGCCTAAGCCATTATGGCGGAGAGGGAGGGATTCGAACCCTCGATGAGGCTATAAACCCCATACTCCCTTAGCAGGGGAGCGCCTTCAGCCACTCGGCCACCTCTCCCTCATCAACACGGCGCGTATGTTACCGTTTCCGATGGGGTTTGTCCAACACTCGAAGGAACTTTTTTATTCGAGGTGCGGGAGCGGGCGAATTTCCTGCCTTAGACGGGGTTGCCCTCGTCTTCATCGGCCCGTTCTCGCTGGATGCGTTGATAGATCTCTTCGCGATGTACCGCGACATCCTTGGGGGCATTGACGCCGATGCGTACCTGGTTGCCCTTGACGCCCAGGACGGTGACGGTGATGTCGTCGCCGATCATTAACGTCTCACCGACACGGCGGGTCAAGATGAGCATGGCTGATCTCCTTCTCAGACTTATGGTTGCACGGGATGCGCATTATTTTATGTAACCAAACCGAATTATGCGTCATGGGAGGCCTCCAGGCCAAATGACCCGCTTAACGAAAATGCCGAGACCCCTGGGGGCCTCGGCATTCGGGCCTTCCCTTCAGCGTAGAAGGGATGGCGGCCGGCGGCGTCACTCGCTCTCGATATCGTCCTTGTCGAGGCCGAAGGCGCTGTGCAGGGCACGCACGGCGAGCTCCATCTGCTTCTCGTCGATCACCACCGAGATCTTGATCTCGGAGGTGGAGACCATGCGGATATTGATGTTCTCCTCGGAGAGCACGCGGAACATCTTGGAGGCCACGCCGGCGTGGGAGCGCATGCCCACGCCCACCAGGGAGACCTTGGCGATATTGTCATCGCCCTTGACCTCGCCCTCACCCAGGTCCGGCAGCACCTGCTCGTTGAGGATCCTCAGGGTCTGCTTGTAGTCGCCCTTGGCCACGGTGAAGGTGAAGTCGGTGTAGTCGCCGGCCGGCGCCACGTTCTGCACGATCATGTCGACTTCGATATTGGCGTCGGCGATGGGCCCCAGGATCCGCGAGGCCACGCCGGGCACGTCCGGGGTATTGAGCAGGGTCAGCTTGGCCTCGTTGGCGGTGAAGGCGATACCGGAGATCAGCGGTTCTTCCATGGAATCCTCTTCTTCATCTGTGTCAGCGACGATCAGGGTGCCGGGGCCGTCCTGGAAACTGGACAGCACGCGCAGCGGCACATTGTATTTGCCGGCGAATTCGACGGCGCGGATCTGCAGCACCTTGGAGCCCAGGCTGGCCAGCTCGAGCATCTCCTCCACGGTGATGGTGTCCAGGCGACGCGCCTTGGAGCAGACCCGCGGATCGGTGGTGTAGACGCCGTCCACGTCGGTATAGATCTGGCACTCGTCGGCGCCCAGGGCCGCGGCCAGGGCGACACCGGTGGTGTCGGAGCCACCGCGGCCGAGGGTGGTGATATTGCCCTCCTCGTCTACTCCCTGGAAGCCGGCGACCACCAGCACCTTGCCCTCGTCCAGGTCCTCGCGCATCTCGTCGGTCTCGATGCGCTGGATGCGCGCCTTGGTATGGGCGCTGTCGGTGAGAATGCCCACCTGGGAACCGGTGTAGGAGGTGGCCGGCACGCCCAGCTTGTGCAGGGCCATGGCCAGCAGGGAGATGGTCACCTGCTCGCCGGTGGAGACCAGCATGTCCATCTCGCGGGGCGTGGGCTCGTCATTGATCTCGTTGGCCATGCCGATCAGGCGATTGGTCTCGCCGCTCATGGCGGAGACCACCACCACCACCTGGTGGCCGTCGTCGCGGAACCCCTTGACCTTCTCGGCCACGGCCTTGATGCGCTCCACGGAGCCCACCGAGGTGCCGCCAAATTTCTGTACGTATAACGCCATATGCAAGTGTCCTGATTGGTCAGTGAATCGATGAATGATCGGGAACCGGCAAAGAAAAGGGCCGGGGCATCGCTGCCACTCGGCCCTTCGTATCAAGAGGCGAGCTTGGCCTCGAGCCAGCTCGGCACACTATCCAGGGCCCCCGGCAGGGCGGATGCATCGCTGCCCCCGGCCTGGGCCATGTCGGGGCGGCCGCCGCCCTTGCCACCCACCTGGGCGGCCACGTGATTGACCAGCTCGCCGGCCTTGACGCGACCGGTGAGGTCGTCGGTGACCCCGGCGATCAGGCTGACCTTGCCGCCTTCCGGGTCGGCCACGCCGAGCACGATGATGCCGGATCCCAGCTTGTTCTTGAGCTGATCGAGGACACCGCGCAGCTCCTTGCCGGAGACGCCCTCGAGCTGCTTGGCCAGCAGCTTGACGCCGCCCACCTCCTGGGCCTCGGCGAGCATGTCGCTGCCGGCGGCGCTGGCAAGCCGGGCCTTGAGGCGCTCGAGCTCCTTCTCCAGGCCGCGGTTGCGCTCGGTCAGGGCGGCGACCCGCTCCTCGACCTGCTCCGGCTTGGCCTTGAGGCGCTCGCCGATGCGCGCCACCCGGGCCTCCTGCTCGCGGAAGTAGGCCAGGGCCGCCTCGCCGGTGAGCGCCTCGACCCGGCGCACCCCGGCGGCGATGCCCGCCTCGCCGACGATATGGAAGCAGCCGATGTCGCCGCTGCGCGCCACATGGGTGCCGCCGCACAGCTCCACGGAGTAGCCGTCGGCGCCGAGGGTCAGCACCCGCACGCTGTCGGCGTACTTGGCCTCGAAGAGCGCCGCCGCACCGCGGGCCTTGGCCTCGTCGAGGCTCATATGCTCGACGCGGGTCTCGGCATTGGCGAGGATCTGGGCGTTGACCCGGGCCTCCACCTCGGCCAGTTGCTCGGGCGTCATCGCCTCGAAGTGGCTGAAGTCAAAGCGCAGCCGCTCGGCGCTGACCAGGGAGCCCTTCTGCTGCACATGCTCGCCCAGGACCTCGCGCAGCGCCTGGTGCAGCAAATGGGTGGCGGAGTGGTTACGCACCGTGGCGGCGCGCAGGGAGGCGTCCACCCGGGGCTTCACATGGGCGCCCACGGCGAGTTCGCCCGCCACCATCAGCCCCTGATGGAGGTGATGACCGCCCTGCTTCTGGGTATCGGTGACCTGGAAGCGACCGCCGTCGAGCTCCAGGTAGCCGGTGTCGCCCACCTGGCCGCCGGACTCGCCGTAGAAGGGGGTGCGATCCAGCACCACCACGCCCTTCTGGCCCTCGGTCAGGCCCGCCAGCTCGTTGCCGGCGGTATCGACGATGGCGGTGACGGTGGCCTCGTCCTCCAGGCGGTCGTAGCCGGTGAAGTCGGTCTCGCCGTCGAGCTCGAGCGCCGCGCCATAGTCGGCACCGAACTGGCTGGCGGCCCGGGCCCGCTCGCGCTGGGCCTCCAGTTCGCGCTGGAAGCCGGCCTCGTCGAGGCTCACGCCGCGCTCGCGGCAGACATCGGCGGTCAGGTCATAGGGGAAACCGTAGGTGTCGTAGAGCTTGAAGACCGTCGCCCCGGGCAGCACCTCGCCGTCGAGCTCGCTCAGCGCCGCTTCCAGCAGGCCCATGCCATGATCCAGGGTGCGCGCGAACTGCGCCTCTTCCTTGGCCAGCACCCGCTCGATCTGCTCGCGGCCCTGGCGCAGTTCCGGATAGGCGTCGCCCATCTCGGCATCCAGCGCCGCCACCAGCTTGTGGAAGAAGGCGTCCTGGGCGCCCAGCTTGTGGCCGTGGCGAATGGCGCGGCGGATGATCCGGCGCAGCACATAGCCGCGCCCCTCGTTGGAGGGCAGCACGCCATCGGCGATCAGGAAGGCGCAGGAGCGGATATGGTCGGCGATCACCCGCAGCGAGGGGGTGCTGGTGTCATCATGACCGGTGGCCTCGGCCGCCGCCTTCAGCAGGTTCTGGAAGAGGTCGATCTCGTAGTTGGAGTGCACCCCCTGCATCACCGCGGCGATGCGCTCCAGGCCCATGCCGGTGTCGATGGAGGGCTTGGGCAGCGGATTGAGGGTGCCCTGGGCGTCCCGGTCATACTGCATAAAGACCAGGTTCCAGATCTCGATATAGCGATCGCCGTCCTCTTCCGGGCTGCCGGGAGGGCCGCCCCAGACCTCGGGGCCGTGATCGAAGAAGATCTCGGAGCTGGGACCGCAGGGGCCGGTATCGCCCATCTGCCAGAAGTTGTCCTCGTCCAGCTTGGAGAAGCGCGCCGGGTCGATGCCCATCTCCTCCTTCCAGATCTTCTCCGCCTCGTCGTCGCTGATATGCACCGTGACCCAGAGCTTCTCCTTGGGCAGGCCCAGGGTCTCGGTGAGGAAGGTCCAGGCGAAGCGAATGGCGTCGCGCTTGAAGTAGTCGCCGAAGCTGAAGTTGCCCAGCATCTCGAAGAAGGTGTGATGGCGGGCGGTGTAACCGACGTTGTCCAGGTCGTTGTGCTTGCCGCCGGCGCGCACGCAGCGCTGGGACGAGGTGGCCCGCACATAGGGGCGCGGGTCGCGGCCCAGGAAGACGTCCTTGAACGGCACCATGCCGGCGTTGGTGAACAGCAGGGTCGGGTCGTTGCCCGGCACCAGGGAGCTGGACGGCACGATGGTATGGCCCTGCGCCTCGAAGTAGCTCAGAAAGGCCTGTCTGATATCTGCACTCTTCATAATAAGTCCGTGTGGATAAGCCTGAAGACGCCTGGGCGCCCGGCGCCGGGGCACCGTCGCAAAGAAGACCATTATAACGCAGTCGTCAAGGAACTTTCAGCGGGGCATCGGCGACCGCCGCTGTCGCGGGGAGATAAGCGGCCAACAGAAGCGAGCATGGTCGCTGGAGCAACCACCCTAGACGCTGGGACGAGGCCACAGCGGGGCTAACTAGCGAAGCGACGTCGCCAGGACGCTGACGAGTAGCGAGCGACTAGCGGAGATCGACAGGGATGTCGTATCCAGGGCCGGCGAGAGAGACCTCGGTCCGGCCCGACGCGTCAGTCGCGAGCGCAGCATCAGGGTTTCGTCCTGGAGAGGAGCGAGTCGGTTAGCCCCGCGACTGACGGGAGGCATCTATCGCAACAGGGCCTCTCTTCAGACGCTGAGGCTCGGAGCTACGACTCCTCCTCATCACTCCAGGCCGTTTCAAGGGCATAACGCACCTGGTCGAAGCTGAAACCACGGGGCGGATAGAGAGCAGGAAACGCCTGAGCGTTTACTCTTCATCACTCCAGGCCGTCTCGAGAGCATGACGCACCTGGTCGAAGCTGAAACCACGCCCGGCCAGGAAACGCTCCTGGCGGGCCCGTTCCTTGGGAGTCGCGGCGGGGGCCGCGAAGCGTCGGGCCAGGGTCTCGGCGGCCAGGGTGAACCAGTCGAGCTCGCCGGCGGCCTCGGCCTCCCTGAGGAGCGTATCGATGGCCTCCCGGGAGAGGCCCCGCTGGCCCAGATCGGCGCGCACCTTCAGCGGCCCCTGTCCGCGAGCCAGCCGCGAGCGCAGGAAGGCCTCGGCGAAGCGGGCATCGCTCTGCAGGCCCTGCTCGGCCAGGGCAGCCAGGCACTCGGTGATGGCCTCGGCGGCATGCCCTTTATTAGCCAGGCGGCCCTCCAGCTCGCTACGCGAATAGTCGCGCCGGGCCAGTAGGCGGATGGCGTCCTCCCGGGGGGAGGCACGATCGGCATCGCGACTCATCGTTTAGAGCAGGTCGCCCTCGCCGTCGGCCTGCGGGGCCTCGGCGGGTTCGGCCGGCTCCTCCGCCGGAGACGCATTGGCCAGCAGCTGGGCGCGAATCTGGCTTTCGATCTCCTCCATGATGGCCGGATTCTCCTCCAGGTACTGGGCGGCATTGGCCTTGCCCTGACCGATCTTGCTGCCCTGGTAGCTGTACCAGGCGCCGGCCTTGCTCACCAGGCCACACTGCACGCCCAGGTCGATCACCTCGCCGGCATGGTAGATGCCCTTGCCGTAGAGGATCTGGAACTCCGCCTGACGGAAGGGCGGCGCCACCTTGTTCTTGACCACCTTGACCCGGGTCTCGTTGCCGGTCACCTCGTCGCCCTGCTTCACCGAGCCGGTGCGGCGGATATCCAGGCGCACGCTGGCGTAGAACTTCAGGGCGTTACCGCCGGTGGTGGTCTCGGGGCTGCCGAACATCACGCCGATCTTCATGCGGATCTGGTTGATGAAGACCACCATGCAGTTGGCGTTCTTGATATGCCCGGTGACCTTGCGCAGGGCCTGGGACATCAGCCGTGCCTGCAGGCCAACGTGGGAGTCGCCCATCTCGCCTTCGATCTCGGCCCGCGGGGTCAGCGCCGCCACCGAGTCGATGATGATGACGTCGACGCCACCGGAGCGCACCAGCATGTCGCAGATCTCCAGCGCCTGCTCGCCGGTGTCCGGCTGGGAGACCAGCAGATCATCCAGGTTGACGCCGAGTTTCTCGGCATAGCTGGGATCGAGGGCGTGCTCGGCGTCGATAAAGGCGCAGGTCTTGCCCTGCTTCTGAGCCTGGGCGATCACCGACAGGGTCAGGGTGGTCTTGCCCGAGGACTCGGGGCCGAAGATCTCCACCACCCGGCCATAGGGCAGGCCGCCGATGCCGAGGGCGATATCCAGGCCCAGGGAGCCGGTGGAGACCGAGGGCATCGTCACCCGCGGGGTGTCCCCCAGGCGCATCACGGTGCCCTTGCCGAACTGGCGCTCGATCTGACTGAGGGCGGCATTCAATGCCTTGGAACGGTTGTCATCCTGAGCCATGGAGGTCTCCTTGGGATCGGTTGGGGCGACGCCCGGGGCGCCGCCGTCAATTACTGTATGGTTGGCCAGTAGTATGGCGAAAAAATCGGCCCGCGCCTACTCTTCGGATGATTCAAGCCGTTGAATCAAACCGATCAGGGCGATACGCACCGCCTGCTCGCGCACCGCCCGGCGGTCGCCGGGAAGGTGATGGCGCTCGGCCTGCTGGGCCTGGGCATCCCCCCAGGCGAACCAGACGGTGCCCACCGGCTTGTCGGCGCTGCCGCCGCCGGGGCCGGCCACGCCGCTGATGGCGACACCCAGGGCGGCGCCGCTATCGCGACAGGCGCCGGCCACCATGGCCTCTACCACCGGGCGGCTCACGGCGCCCTGGGCCGCCAGCAGCGCCTCGGGCACCCCGAGCAGCCGCGTCTTGGCGCCGTTGGAGTAGGTCACATAGCCGGTCTCGAAGTAGTCGGAGCTGCCGGCCACCGCGGTGATGGCGCTGGCCACGCCGCCGCCGGTGCAGGATTCGGCGCAGCTGACGGCGATGCCCCGGTCGCGGCACAGCCGCCCCAGGCGCTCGCTCAGGGTGAGCAGGTCGAGATTGGCGAGGTAGCGTCCGCGCTCGGACATGGGAGCCTCCTGAATAACGCACTTTCGCTCCTGACGGAGCCACTGCCTGGGCGTTAGAATACTGCCTTTTGCCAGCGAGTGCAGAGCCTCAACAGGATCCCCGATGTCACAGGCCAGTCCCACCCATACGCCGATGATGCAGCAGTTCCTGAAGATCAAGCGCGATCATCCCGACGCGTTGCTCTTCTACCGCATGGGCGATTTCTACGAGCTCTTCTATGAGGACGCCAAGCGCGCCGCGGCGCTGCTCGATATCACCCTGACCCAGCGCGGCCAGTCCGCCGGGGCGCCGATCCCCATGGCCGGGGTGCCCTACCATAGCGCCGAGGGCTACCTGGCGCGTCTGGTGAGCGCCGGCGAGTCGGTGGCGATCTGCGAGCAGATCGGCGACCCGGCTACCAGCAAGGGACCGGTGGAGCGCAAGGTGGTGCGCATCGTCACTCCGGGCACCCTCTACGACGAGGCCCTGCTGGACGCCCGCCGCGACAACCTGCTGCTGGCCCTGCACCCGCACCAGGGCACCTGGGGCCTGGCCTGGCTGGAGCTCTCCAGCGGCCGCTTCGGGGTGCTGGAGGTCGAGGGCGAGGGCGAGATGCTCGCCGAGCTCCAGCGCCTCGACCCGGCAGAAGTGCTGGCGGGCGAGGACCTGGAACTGCCGCCCCAGCTGGCCGAGCGCCGTGGCCTGCGCCGCCAGAGCGCCTGGCTCTTCGACGCCGAGAGCGCCCGGCGTATCCTCTGCGATCAGTTCGGCGTCCAGGACCTGCGTGGCTTCGGCTGCGCCCACCTGGAGACCGCCCTCACCGCCGCCGGGGTGCTGATCGACTATGCCCGGGACACCCAGCGCTCGCGGCTGCCCCATGTCACCGCCATCGGCGTGGAGAGCCGCGACGACGCCGTGGTGATCGACGCCGCCAGCCGCCGCAACCTGGAGATCGATATCAACCTGGGCGGCAACGGTGACAACACCCTGGCCAGCGTGCTCGACACCACCACCACCGCCATGGGCTCACGGCTGCTCAAGCGCTGGCTCAACCGCCCGCTGCGCGACGCTACCCTGGTCACCCGGCGCCAGGCGGCGGTGACCCTGCTGCTGGAGGCGGAGGGCTATGGTGAGTTGCGCGAGCGGCTCAAGCCGATCGGCGACTGCGAGCGCATCCTCGCCCGGGTGGCCCTCTACAGCGCCCGCCCCCGGGACCTGGCACGGCTGCGCGACGCCCTGATCGCCCTGCCGGAACTGGCCGAGGCCCTGGCCGGCTACCCGGAGGGCTCCAGCCTGGACGAACTGAAGCGCCAGATCCGCCCCTACCCGGAGCTCGCCGACACCCTCTCCCGGGCCCTGGTGGAGAACCCGCCGGTGGTGATCCGCGACGGCGGGGTGATCGCCGAGGGCTTCGACGCCGAGCTCGACGAGCACCGCGGCCTGGCCGAGCACGCCGGCGACTACCTGGTGCGGCTGGAGACCCGGGAGCGGGAGCGCACCGGCCTGCCCGGCCTCAAGGTCGGCTACAACCGGGTCCACGGCTACTACATCGAGATTCCCCGCGCCCAGGCCAAGGAGGCCCCGGCGGACTATATTCGCCGCCAGACCCTGAAGAACGCCGAGCGCTTTATCATCCCCGAGCTCAAGGAGTTCGAGGACAAGGCGCTCTCCGCCAAGTCCCGGGCCCTGGCCCGGGAGAAGCTGCTCTATGACGGCCTGCTCGACACCCTCAATGCCGAGCTGGAGGCCCTCCAGAGCACCAGCCGCGCCCTGGCCGGCCTGGACGTGCTGAGCACCTTCGCCGAGCGGGCCGAGGCCCTGGACTTCACCCGCCCGACCCTGGAGGCCACCCCGGGCCTGGAGATCCGCGGCGGCCGTCACCCGGTGGTGGAGCAGGTCTCCGATGGCCCCTTCGTGCCCAATGACCTGATCATGGACGACGAGCGCCGCATGCTGGTGATCACCGGCCCCAACATGGGCGGCAAATCCACCTATATGCGCCAGGCGGCGCTGATCGCCCTGCTCGCCTACACCGGCAGCTTCGTGCCGGCGGCCGCGGCGCGGCTCGGCCCGGTGGATCGCATCTTCACCCGCATCGGCTCCTCCGACGACCTGGCCGGCGGGCGCTCCACCTTTATGGTGGAGATGACCGAGACCGCCAATATCCTCCACAACGCCAGCGACCAGAGCCTGGTGCTGATGGACGAGATCGGCCGCGGCACCAGCACCTTCGACGGCCTGTCGCTGGCCTGGGCCAGCGCCGAGCATCTGACCCGCACCCGCGCCTTTACCCTCTTCGCCACCCACTACTTCGAGATGACCGCCCTGGCGGAACAGGCCGAGGGGGTCGCCAACGTGCACCTGACCGCGGCGGAGCATAAAGACGGTATCGTCTTTATGCACCGGGTGGAGGAAGGGCCGGCCAGCCAGAGCTATGGCCTGCAGGTGGCGCAACTGGCCGGGGTGCCCCAGGGGGTGATCCGGCGGGCCCGGGAGAAGCTGGCCCAGTTGGAACAGCAGGAGGTGGATCAGCCCCGCCCCGCCGCCGACGGCGCCGCACCGCTGCAGAACGACCTCTTCGCCAGCGCCCCCCACCCCCTGGTGGAGGCCCTGGAAGGGCTGGATGTGGACGACCTCAGTCCCCGCCAGGCCCTGGAGCTGCTATATCAGTGGAAGAAGCGCCTCTAGAATCAGGCACTCGCCGGTGGAGTGGCCGAGAGGCGCCGGGGCAAGCCGAAGCGCCTTCAGGCCCGAGAGCAGAAGCGATCGTCCAGTCAGCCGCTTGACGCGGCTTGCTGGCCCGGAAAGACGCCTCTAGAATAGGGCGCCATTAGAATGGCGGCTTATAATAGGGACGTCGCTTATAACCTTATTCATTACTGCCTCGGTGGCCATGCGACCGCCGAGCCCCAACCGACCGAGGGGAAACCCATGACATTCGTCGTCACCGAAAACTGCATCAAGTGCAAGTACACCGACTGCGTCGAAGTCTGCCCGGTGGACTGCTTCTATGAGGGTCCCAACTTCCTGGTGATTCACCCCGACGAGTGCATCGACTGCGCCCTGTGCGAGCCGGAGTGCCCCGCCGAGGCGATCTTCTCCGAGGACGAGCTACCGGACGGCCAGCAGGCCTTTATCGAGCTCAACGCCGAACTGGCGGACGTCTGGCCGAATATTTCCGAGAGGAAGGATCCGCTGCCCGACGCCGAGGCGTGGGATGGCAAGGAAGGCAAGCTGGAGCTGCTGGAGCGCTAGGCACAACCTAAGCCGACGCCCCCGGCACCGCGCACACGCAAGACGCCGACCCTAGGGTCGGCGTCTTGCGTGTGCGCCTCAGGCAGGACACAGGCATAAAAAAAGGCGGCCCGAAGGCCGCCCGCTCCTAGCAATTCCTTGAACCGTTCCGTCGGTTCGACTCCCTGGGTGACTTCCTTGCCGAGAAACTTCTTCCCTTACGTACCCGGCGCACCTGACTAGCATCCCGTGGCATCCTGCCGGAAAAGCACTCCCCGCTTTTCCTAATCCCGCGTTCATTGTGGCAGCTCCGGCGCACATCTCAAGGTGCCCAGACGACCGCGGCCGCCCCCTGGGGCGGCCGCGACATCGCGAAAAAATCACCAAAAATCATGCATTTGGCTTTTATTTCACGACACTGCATTGATCACAACTTGATCAACCAGGGCGACTTCCTCGCCTCCGTGTAAGCGATCTCCTACACGAAATGTCGCCCTGGATGACACGCCTTACTGCCCCTTGATGGCGGAACGGCCCGGGTAGGCGGCCTGGTCGCCCAGCTGCTGCTCGATCACCAGCAGGCGGTTGTACTTGGCGACCCGGTCGCTGCGGCACAGGGAGCCGGTCTTGATCTGGCCCGCGGAGGTGGCCACCGCCAGGTCGGCGATGGTGGTGTCCTCGGTCTCGCCGCTGCGGTGGGAGATCACCGCGGTGAAGCCGGCGTCCTGGGCCATCTTGATGGCATCCAGGGTCTCGGAGAGGGAGCCGATCTGGTTGAACTTGATCAGGATGGAGTTGCCGATCCGCTCGTCGATGCCGCGCTTGAGGATCTTGGTGTTGGTGACGAAGAGGTCGTCGCCCACCAGTTGCACCTTGTCGCCCAGCTTGTCGGTCAGTGCCTTCCAGCCGTCCCAGTCGGACTCGTCCATGCCGTCCTCGATGGAGACGATGGGGTACGCCTCGCACAGCTCGGCCAGGTAGTCGACGAAGCCCGCGGCATCATAGGACTTGCCCTCGCCGGCGAGGTTGTACTGGCCGTCCTGGTAGAACTCGGAGGAGGCGCAATCGAGTGCCAGGGTGACGTCCTGGCCCAGGGCGTAGCCGGCGTCTTCCACGGCCTGCTGGATCACCGCGAGGGCCTCGGCGTTGGACGCCAGGTTGGGCGCGAAGCCGCCCTCGTCACCCACGGAGGTGGCGAGGCCACGGGCGCTCAACACCTTCTTCAGGGCGTGGAAGATCTCGGCGCCCATGCGCAGCGCCTCGCGGAAGTTCGCGGCACCCACCGGCTGCACCATGAACTCCTGGATATCGACGTTATTGTCGGCATGCTCGCCGCCGTTGAGGATGTTCATCATCGGCACCGGCATATTGAACTGCCCCGGCCGACCGTAGAGCTCGGCGATATGCGCGTAGAGCTCCACGCCCTTGGCGGCGGCGGCGGCCTTGGCGGCGGCCAGCGACACCGCCAGGATGGCGTTGGCCCCCAGGGTCGCCTTGTTGTCGGTGCCGTCCAGCTCGAGCATGGCGTTATCCAGGGCGCGCTGATCCTCGGCATCCAGGCCCACCAGGCGCTCGCGGATGGCGCCATTCACGGCGTCCACGGCCTTGAGCACGCCCTTGCCCAGGTAGCGGGCCTTGTCACCGTCGCGCAGCTCCAGGGCCTCGCGGGAACCGGTGGAGGCACCGCTGGGGGCACAAGCCACGCCCTTGGCGCCGCCGTCGAGCACAACCTCGGCCTGCACGGTGGGGTTGCCGCGGGAGTCGAGTACCTCGAGGGCGCGAATGTCGACGATCTTGGTCATAGGTTTTTCGTCCTTAGTGAGTCAGCGTTGATTGAGTCGGTAGGTCACGGCTCCGCTCAGGATATCTCCAGGGCCGGGAAGCCCTTGACCAGCTCATCGAGGGCCTTGAGCTGGGTCAGGAAGGGGGCGAGGCGATCCAGCGGCAGGGCGCAGGGGCCATCGCACTTGGCGTTGTCCGGATCGGGATGGGCCTCGAGGAAGATCCCCGCCAGGCCCACGGCGACCCCGGCCCGGGCCAGCTCGGCCACCTGCTGGCGGCGACCATCGGCGCTGTCGGAACGCCCGCCGGGGCGCTGCAGGGCGTGGGTCACGTCGAAGAAGAGCGGGTAGCCGGTCTGCTTCATCTCGCCGAAGCCGAGCATATCCACCACCAGGTTGTTGTAACCGAAGCTGGAGCCCCGCTCGCAGAGGATCAGCCGATCGTTGCCGGCCTCCTCGCACTTGCGAATGATATGGCGCATCTCATGGGGCGCCAGGAACTGCGGCTTCTTGATATTGATCACCGCGCCGGTCTCGGCCATGGCCACCACCAGGTCGGTCTGGCGGGCCAGGAAGGCGGGCAGCTGGATGATATCGGCCACCTCGGCGGCGGGGGCCGCCTGCCAGGGCTCGTGGACATCGGTGAGGATCGGCACGCCGAAGCGCGCCTTCACCTCGGCGAGGATCTCCAGCCCCTGCTCCAGGCCGGGGCCGCGGAAGGAGTGGATGGAGCTGCGGTTGGCCTTGTCGAAGCTGGCCTTGAAGACATAGGGGATGCCGAGGCGGGAGGTGACCTCCACATAGGCCTCGGCGACCTCCAGGGCCAGCTCGCGGGATTCCAGGACATTCATGCCGCCGAACAGCGTCAGCGGCAGGTCGTTGCCGGTCCGCAGACCGGCAAACTCGAGGGTTTTCTGCGTTACGGCCATGGGGGCTCCTCGGCCTTAGCCTTGCGGTTGGGCCTGGGCCTGCTGGCGGGCCCGCACGTTCTTGTGCTCCAGGGCCGCGTTGACGAAGCCACTGAACAGCGGATGGCCATCGCGCGGCGTGGAGGTGAATTCCGGGTGGAACTGGCAGGCCACGTACCAGGGGTGATCCGGCAGCTCGACCATCTCCACCAGGGAGTTGTCGACGCTCTTGCCGGAGACCACCAGGCCGGCCTTCTCCAGGTCGGCCACGAACTGGTCGTTGACCTCGTAGCGATGGCGATGGCGCTCGACGATCTCGTCGTTGCCGTAGGCCTCGCGGGCCTTGGTGCCGGCCTCGAGGCGACACACCTGACCACCCAGGCGCATGGTGCCGCCCAGGTCGGAAGCGGCGTCGCGCAGCTCTATCTTGCCCTCCGGGGAGAGCCATTCGGTGATCAGGCCCACCACCGGGTGCTGGGTGTCGTGGGTGAACTCGGTGGAGTTGGCGTCGTCCCAGCCCACCACATGGCGGGCGAACTCGATCACCGCCACCTGCATGCCCAGACAGATGCCCAGGTAGGGGATCTTGTTCTCGCGGGCGAAGCGGGCGGTGGCGATCTTGCCCTCCACGCCGCGCTCGCCGAAGCCGCCGGGGACCAGGATGGCGTCCTTGTCGGCCAGGCGGTCGGTGCCGTTGCGCTCGATCTCCTCGGAGTCGATATAGTCGACGTTGACCTTGACCCGCCCCTGGATGCCGGCGTGAATCAGCGCCTCGTTCAGCGACTTGTAGGCGTCGAGCAGCTCCATGTACTTGCCGACCATGGCGATATTGACCGACTTCAAGGGGTTGAGCTTGGCGTCGAGCACCCGTACCCACTCGCCCAGGTCGGCCTCACCGGCTTCCAGGCGCAGCTTGTCGCAGACGATCTCGTCGAGGCCGTGCTCGTGGAGCATCAGCGGGATGCGGTAGATGGTGTCGGCGTCCTGCAGCGGCACCACGGCGCGCTCTTCCACGTTGGTGAAGAGGGCGATCTTGCGGCGCTCGCCGGCCTCCAGCTCCACCTCGCTGCGGCAGATCAGGATATCCGGCTGGATACCGATGGAGCGCAGCTCCTTGACGCTGTGCTGGGTCGGCTTGGTCTTGGTCTCGCCGGCGGTCTTGATATAGGGCACCAGGGTCAGGTGCATAAAGATCGCCCGGTTGGCGCCCAGCTCGCTGCGAATCTGGCGGATCGACTCCAGGAAGGGCAGCGACTCGATATCGCCCACGGTGCCGCCGATCTCGACCAGGGCCACGTCGTAGCCCTCGCTGCCGGCATAGACCCGGCGCTTGATCTCGTCGGTGATATGCGGAATCACCTGCACGGTACCGCCCAGGTAGTCGCCGCGGCGCTCCTTGCGCAGCACGTGCTCGTAGACGCGACCCGTGGTGAAGTTGTTGCCCTGGGTCATCTTGCTACGAATAAAGCGCTCGTAGTGGCCCAGGTCGAGGTCGGTTTCGGCGCCATCTTCGGTGACGAACACCTCGCCGTGCTGGAAGGGGCTCATGGTGCCCGGGTCCACATTGATATAGGGATCCAGCTTGAGAATGGTGACCTTGAGGCCACGGGCCTCGAGAATCGCCGCCAGCGAAGCCGACGCAATGCCCTTGCCGAGTGAGGACACAACGCCGCCGGTCACGAAGATATATCGTGTCATGGAGAACCTGTCGAAACGTGATCGGAAGGCTCGGCAGGAAGCCGCGCCAGGATGGGACGACAGAATAGCAGAGTGCGACCAATGGCTCAATTTTGGCCGCCAAGCGGCAAGCGGCAAGCGGCAAGCGGCAAGCGGCAAGCCAGCAGCCTGCCCCCCGGGCCAAAGCAAACCCCGAAGATCGCAGCCTTCAGGGTTTGCTTGTAGCTCGGCGCTTGTAGCTCGCTGGCGGCTTACACCTCCAGGTAGTCGAGGATGCCCTCGGCGGCCTGGCGCCCTTCGTAGATGGCGGTGACCACCAGATCGGAGCCGCGCACCATATCGCCACCGGCGAAGATCTTCTCGTTGGTGGTCTGGAAGGGGTAGGCGCCCTGCTCGGGGGCCTTGACCCGGCCGCGCTCGTCCACCTCGATGCCGAAGTCGGCGAACCAGGGCGCCGGGCTCGGCTGGAAGCCGAAGGCGATCACCACCGCATCGGCGGGCAGCACCTCCTCGGAGCCCGGCACCACCTCGGGACGCTGGCGGCCGTTCTCGTCGGGCTCGCCCAGGCGGGTGCGCACCACCTTGACGCCCTCGACCTTCTCCTCGCCCACCACGGCCACCGGCTGGCGATTGAAGAGGAAGTCCACCCCCTCCTCCCGGGCATTGGTCACCTCGCGCTTGGAGCCCGGCATGTTCTCCTCGTCGCGGCGATAGGCGCAGGACACGCTGGCCGCGCCCTGGCGGATGGCGGTGCGGTTGCAGTCCATGGCGGTATCGCCGCCACCCAGCACCACCACCCGCTGCCCCTCCAGGGAGACGAAGTCGGCGGGATCCTTCTCGAAGCCCAGGCAGTGGTTGACGTTGGCGATCAGGTAATCGAGGGCCTTGTGGACCCCGGGCAGGTTCTCGCCGGGGAAGCCCCCTTCCATGTACTTGTAGGTGCCCATGCCCAGGAAGACGGCGTCGTACTCCTCGAGCAGGGTGTCGAAGGCCACGTCCTTGCCGACCTCGACGCCGAGGCGGAACTCCATGCCCATCTCCTCGAACACCGCCCGGCGCCGCTCCATGACGTGCTTCTCGAGCTTGAACTCGGGAATGCCGAAGGTCAGCAGGCCGCCGATCTCCGGGTACTTGTCGAAGAGCACCGGAGTGACGCCATTGCGCACCAGGATATCAGCGCAGCCGAGCCCCGCCGGGCCGGCGCCGATGATGGCCACCTTCTTGTCGGTGCGGGTCACCCGGGACATGTCCGGGCGCCAGCCCATGGCGAAGGCGGTGTCGGTGATGTACTTCTCCACCGAGCCGATGGTCACCGCGCCGAAGCCGTCATTGAGGGTGCAGTCGCCCTCGCAGAGGCGATCCTGGGGACACACCCGGCCACACACCTCGGGCAGGGAGTTGGTCTGGTGGGAGAGCTCGGCGGCCTCGAGGATATTGCCCTCGGCCACCAGCTTCAGCCAGTTGGGAATGTAATTGTGGACCGGGCACTTCCACTCGCAGTAGGGGTTGCCGCAGGCCAGGCAGCGGTGCGCCTGACCCGCCGCCTCCTGGGGCTTGAAGGGCTCGTAGATCTCGGCGAACTCCTTGGCCCGGGTCCGCGCCTCCTTCTTCTGCGGGTCCTGACGACCCACATCGATAAACTGAAAATCGTTGCTCAAACGGTTAGCCATGGTCTCTGCTCCTAGTCTCTGCGTGGCGATCTCGTCGGCGCCGGCCGGGGCCCTGCCCTTGGCCGGCGCCAGTCACTGATTCCGGCCGCTTATTCCGGCCGGCGCCGGGATTCGGCGAGCAGGCTGCCCAGGCTCGCGGCCTTGGGCTTGACCAGCCAGAAGTGACGGACGAAGTCGCTGAAGTCCTCGAGGATCGCCTTGCCGCGCTCGGAGCCGGTCTCGGCCACGTACTCCTCGATGATCTCCCGCAGATGACGCCGATAGGCCTCCATGGCCTCGGTATTGACCCGGTGGATCTCCACCAGCTCGTGGTTGTACTTGTCGACGAAGGTGCGATCCTCGTCGAGCACATAGGCGAAGCCGCCGGTCATGCCCGCGCCGAAGTTGACGCCGGTCTCGCCCAGCACGGCCACCAGGCCGCCGGTCATGTATTCGCAGCAGTGATCGCCGGCCCCCTCGATCACCGCGGTGGCGCCGGAGTTACGCACCGCGAAACGCTCGCCGGCGGTGCCGGCGGCGAACAGCTTGCCGCCGGTGGCGCCATACAGGCAGGTGTTGCCGATGATCGCCGTCTGGTGGCTCTCGAAGCGGCTGGCCCGGGGCGGCACGATAACGATCTGGCCGCCGTTCATGCCCTTGCCGACGTAGTCGTTGGCGTCACCCTCCAGGTAGAGGTGCAGGCCACGGGCGTTCCATACCCCGAAGCTCTGGCCCGCCACGCCCTCGAAGCGCACCTTGATGGGCGCCTCCTCCAGGCCCGCCTCGCCGTAGCGCTTGGCGATGGCTCCGGAGGCCGCCGCCGGCACCGAGCGGTCGCAGTTGGTGATGGCGAAGCGGAACTCGCCGCCGGACTTCTCGTCGATGGCCTGCTTCAGGGCCGCCAGCACCTCCTGGTTCTTGGCGCCCGGGTCGTGGGGCACGTTGCGCTCCACGGCACAGAACTGGGGTGCCTCCGCCGGCACGAAGTCGTTGGCCAGCAGCGGCGTCAGGTCCAGCTTGCGCTGAGAGGCGGTCTCGCCCTCCAGCACCTCCAGCAGGTCGGTGCGCCCGATCAGGTCGGTGAGCTGCCGCACGCCCAGCAGGGCCATCAGCTCGCGCACCTCCTCGGCGATAAAGCGGAAGTAGTGCTTGACCATGTCGACGGTACCGCGGAAGTGCTCGTCGCGCAGGTATTGATGCTGGGTGGCGACACCGGTGGCGCAGTTGTTGAGGTGACAGATGCGCAGGTACTTGCAGCCCAGCGCCACCATGGGCGCGGTGCCGAAGCCGAAGCTCTCGGCGCCGAGGATCGCCGCCTTGACCACGTCGAGGCCGGTCTTCAGGCCGCCGTCGGTCTGCAGGCGAATCTTGTCGCGCAGGCCGTTGATGCGCAGCGCCTGGTGCACCTCGGGCAGGCCCAGCTCCCAGGGCGAGCCGGCATGCTTGATGGAGGTGATGGGGCTGGCCGCGGTGCCGCCATCATAGCCGGAGACGGTGATCAGGTCGGCGTAGGCCTTGGCCACCCCGGTGGCGATGGTGCCGATGCCCGGCTCGGAGACCAGCTTCACTGAGACCTGGGCGTCCGGGTTGACCTGCTTGAGGTCGAAGATCAGCTGTGCCAGGTCCTCGATGGAGTAGATATCGTGGTGCGGCGGCGGCGAGATCAGGGTCACACCGGGCACCGCGTAACGCAGCCGGGCGATCAGGTCGTTGACCTTGCCGCCGGGCAGCTGACCACCCTCGCCGGGCTTGGCGCCCTGGGCCACCTTAATCTGCAGCACCTCGGCGTTGACCAGGTAGGCCGGTGTCACGCCGAAACGCCCGGAGGCGATCTGCTTGATCTTGGAGGAGCGGATGGTGCCGTAGCGGGCCGGATCCTCGCCGCCCTCACCGGAGTTGGAACGCCCACCGGACTCGTTCATGGCCTGGGCCAGGGCCTCGTGGGCCTCCGGCGACAGGGCGCCCAGGGACATGCCGGCGCTGTCGAAGCGCGGGATCAGGTTCTCCACCGGCTCCACTTCTTCCAGGGACAGCGGCTCGGCGGCGGGCTTGAGCCTGAGCAGGTCGCGGACGGTGGCCACCGGCCGCTCGTTGACCAACTGGGCGAATTTCTTCCACTTCCGGTAGTCGCCTTGCTGAACCGCTTCCTGCAGGGTCTTGACCACGTCCGGGTTATAGGCGTGGTACTCCTTGCCGTGGACATACTTGACCAGGCCGCCCTGGGAGATGCCCTTGCGGGGAATCCAGGCGTCCCGGGCCAGCAGCTCCTGCTGCAGCTGCAGCTCGGCGAAGCCGGTGCCCTGGATGCGCGAGGCCATGCCCGGGAAGCACAGCGCCATCACCTCCTCGTCGAGGCCCACCGCCTCGAAGAGCATGGAGCCGCGGTAGGAGGCCAGCGTCGAGATACCCATCTTGGAGAGGATCTTGTAGAGCCCCTTCTGCATGCCCTTGCGGTAGTTCTCCCGGGCGTCCGCCGGGTTGCCGACCAGCTCGCCGGAGCGATGCATGTCGGCCATCACCTGATAGGCCAGCCACGGATAGACCGCGGTGGCGCCGACGCCGAAGAGCACCGCCATCTGGTGGGCATCGCGGGCATAGCCGGTCTCCACCACCAGGTTGACCCGCGGGCGCAGCGCCAGCTTGCCCAGGTGATGGTGCACGGCGCCCACCGCCAGGGCGGCGTGGATCGGCAACTCGCCCTTGGGCAGGTCGGCATCGGAGAGCACCAGGATCACCTTGGCGCTGCGCGCCGCCTCCTCGGCCTGCTGGCAGAGCGCCAGCAGCGCCTGCTTGAGGCCCTGTTGCTCGGGATCATAGCCCAGCGTGAGGGTGTGGCTGGCGAAGGCCGGATCCTCGTGATTGACCAGGGTGGTGAACTTGCGCGGCGAGAGGATCGGCGTGGTCAGGATCAGTCGGTGGGCATGCTCCGGAGTCGCCTCGAAAACATTGAGCTCGGCGCCGATGCAGCTCTCCAGGGACATCACGATCGCTTCCCGCAACGGATCGATAGGCGGGTTGGTGACCTGGGCGAACTTCTGCCGGAAGTAGTCGCTGAGCAGGCGATTGTGGCGCGACAGTACCGCCATGGGGGTATCGTCACCCATGGAGCCCACCGCCTCCTGGCCGCTCTCGGCCAGGGGACGCAGCACCTGGTCGCGTTCCTCGAAGGTGACCTGGAACATCTTCTGCCAGACGTTGAGCGCCTCGGCCTCCAGGGGCTGGAAGCGGGCCAGCTCGGTGAGGGCGGACTCCAGGTAGTGGGCGCGCTCCTTGAGCCAGCGCTTGTAGGGATAGGCGGACTTGAGCCGCTCGTCCACGTCGGCGGTGTGCAGCACCTGGCCGGTCTCGGTGTCGATACCCAGCACCTGGCCGGGGCCGACGCGACCCTTGGCCACCACGTCCTCGGGAGCATAGTCGTAGGTGCCGATCTCCGAGGCCAGGGTGATATAGCCGTTCCTGGTGATCACCCAGCGGGCCGGACGCAGGCCGTTGCGATCCAGCATGCAGACGGCGTTGCGGCCGTCGGTCATCACCATGCCGGCGGGACCGTCCCAGGGCTCCATATGCATGGAGTTGTACTCGTAGAAGGCGCGCAGGGCGCCATCCATGGTCTCCACGTTCTGCCAGGCCGGCGGCACCATCATGCGGATGGCGCTGTAGATATCCATGCCGCCGGTCATCAGCACCTCCAGCATGTTGTCCATGCTGGAGGAGTCGGAGCCGGTGGTGTTGACGATCTCGTCGAGCTCGGCGATCTCCGGCAGCAGCGGCGAGACGAAGTTCTCCTTGCGCGAGTTGGCCCAGCCACGGTTGGCCTCGATGGTGTTGATCTCGCCGTTATGGGCCAGGAAGCGGAACGGCTGGGCCAGCGGCCAGCGCGGCGCGGTGTTGGTGGAGAAGCGCTGGTGGAAGACGCAGATGGAGGTGGTCAGGCGCGGGTCGCCCAGGTCGCGATAGAAGGTGGGCAGGTCCACCGGCATCATCAGGCCCTTGTAGGAGACCACCTTGGCGGAGAGGGAGCAGACATAGAACTCCTCCTCGTCGCGCAGGGCCTCCTCGGCGCGGCGCCGGGCCATAAACAGATCCACGCCCAACTGGGCATCGAGGCGCTCATCGGCGGCCTCGACGAAGACCTGGCGGATCCGCGGCAGGCACTCCAGGGCCATGGGACCACAGACACTGGGATCGGTGGGCACCTCGCGCCAGCCATGCACCACCAGGCCACGGGCCTCGAGCTCGGCGCTCAGCACCTGCCTGGCATGGGCCTCGCGCTCATCGTCGTCGGGCAGGAAGATGGCGCCCACGGCGAAGCGGTCACCCAGGTCGACCCCCAGGGTCTCCCGGGCCACCTCGCGCATGAAACTCTCGGGCATCTTGAGCAGCAGGCCGCAGCCGTCGCCGGTCTTGCCGTCGGCGGCGATGCCGCCGCGGTGGGTCATGCAGGTCAGGGACTCGATGGCGGTCTTGAGCAGGTCATGGCTGGCCTCGCCTTCCATATGGGCGATCAGGCCGAAGCCGCAGTTATCGCGGAATTCGCCGGGCTGATGGAGACCTCGGTTCATGGGCGTGTCCCTCAAGCTAGATGTCTTTTATTCCCAGGCAAACCATGATATTCTTATCGGTTTTTCTTATTTTAAGAAGGGTGATACCGGGCGCCTGGGGAGCAGAAAAAAGGCTGTCCAGCATAGCCAGACACCTCTCCTCGCGCAATTCCCCGGCCGACAGGCGCCACAAAAAATCTCAACAAATCGCTAGCTTAGACACCACCAACGAATAAAAAACTTGCCAGTTCAATGACTTGACCCTGACTTCTCGAAAGCCTCGATCACAATAGACTTTAGTCTAACAACCCCACCCCCTACCCATACCGATTGTGCATAAGGCATACTAATTAATGAATCGCACACTCTGATACCACTGGCTAGGCGCCACAAAAAAGCGGCGACCATCGAAAAATGGTCGCCGCTTTTCCTGAAAAATTCTTATTTTTCGAAAGATATTACTGCCTCGGGAAATCCATCAGCAGTGCCCGCAGCAGCTCCGCCGGCGTCTCGTCATACACGCAGGCCTCCCCCACCCTCCGCAGCAGGATCAGCCGCAATCGGGCATCGATATTCTTCTTGTCGAGACGCATGGGCACCAGGAAGGCCTCCTCGTCCATGGCCGCCGGCGCCGCCAACGGCAGGGCCGCCGCCTCGATCACCGCCGCCACGCGCTCGACGTCCTCCCGGGAGAGCCAGCCCAGCCGCGCGGAGAGCTCGGCGGCCATCAGCATGCCGGTGCCCACCGCCTCGCCATGCAGCCAGGCGCCATACCCCTGATGGGCCTCGATGGCATGGCCGAAGGTGTGGCCCAGGTTGAGCAGGGCACGCACTCCCTGCTCGGTCTCGTCGGCGGCCACCACCTCGGCCTTGATGGCGCAGCTGCGCAGGATCGCCTCGCGCAGGGCCGCCTCGTCGAGCCCACGCAGCGCCTCCATGCGCGCCTCCAGCCAGGCCAGGAAGTCCGCATCACGGATCAGGCCATACTTGATCACCTCCGCCAGGCCGGCCGAGAGCTCCCGGGCCGGCAGGCTGGCCAGGCTGGCGGTATCGATCAGCACGGCACGGGGCTGCCAGAAGGCGCCGATCATGTTCTTGCCGCGGGGATGGTTGACCCCGGTCTTGCCTCCCACCGAGGAGTCGACCTGGGAAAGCAATGTCGTGGGCACCTGGATAAAGGCGACCCCGCGCTGGTAGCAGGCGGCGGCATAGCCGGTCATGTCGCCGATCACCCCACCGCCCAGGGCCACCAGGGTGCAGCGGCGATTGAAGCCGGCCTCCAGTAGCGCATCCCAGATACGCTCCACGCTCGACAGCGTCTTGGTGTGCTCACCATCCGGCAGGATCACCTCGCGCACCTCGAGGCCCTCGGGCAGGCCGGCCTTGAAGGCCGCCAGATAGAGGGGTGCCACCGTCTCGTTGGTGACGATCATCACCTGGCGCCCCGTCAGGTAGGGGGCCAGCCACTGGGGATCCCCCAGCAGGCCGGCGCCAATATGAATAGGGTAACTGCGCTCGCCGAGGTCGACGTTAAGGGTACTGACGGAAGAGGCGACTTGGCTCATGGAGGAGAGACACCGAAGGTTGGTGAGGAGGGCATCACGCCTTGCAGGATTGCAGGGGATCCACCAGCTTGGTGACCCGGCGCACGATTTCGCTGGCCACGGCCTTGGGGCCGCGACGATCGGTGCGCACGATCAGATCCGCCGTGGCCCGGTAGAGAGGATCCCGTGCGGCGAAGAGATCCCGCAGCACCCGGCCGGGGTCCTCGGCCTGAAGCAGGGGGCGATTGCGATCCTTGGCGGTGCGTCGCAACTGCTGCTCCACCGTGGTATAGAGATAGATGACGGTGCCCCGCTCGCGCAGGGCGCGCCTATTGACCTCGCGGATCACCGCGCCGCCGCCGGTGGCCATGACGATCCCGGAGCGCCGGGTCAGGTCATCGATGGCCTGAGCCTCGCGCTCACGAAACCCGGCCTCTCCCTCGACATCGAAGATCCAGGGAATATCGGCGCCGCAGCGCGCCTGGATCTCATGGTCGCTGTCGTAGAAGTCGCGGCACAGCTCGGCCGCCAGGAGGCGGCCGATGGTGCTTTTGCCGGCCCCCATGGGGCCGATAAGAAAGAGATTGGGTAAGTCCTGCATCAGCGAAGTGCCAGCCCATCCTCGAGGATCGTGGGAGTGATGAATATCAACAACTCTACCTTTTCATTGCTCTCTTGGGTATAGCGGAAGAGGTTGCCGATCACCGGGATATCCGACAGCAGCGGCGTCTCGAACAGGCTGCGGATCTGCTCGGTGGTCAGGATCCCCCCCAGCACCACCGTCTCGCCGTTGTTGACCAGCACCTGGGTCTGGATCTCGTTGCGATCGATGGGCGGCTCGCTGCCGACGAAGGTATCCCGGAAACTGTCGTTGGTGATCAGCAGATCCATGACGATGCGGTTGTCCGGGGTGATCTGCGGGGTTACCTCCAGGGAGAGCACCGCCTCCTTGAAGTCGGTCTCGGTACCGCTGTCGCTGACCGTCTGGAAGGCCCGCTCCTCGCCCTGCTTGATCACCGCGGTACGCTGATTGGCGGTGATCACCCGGGGCTGGGAGATGGTCTGGCTGCGCCCCTCGCTCTCCAGGGCGCGCAGCTCCAGGTCGATCAGGATATCCCCGGAGAGATAGCCGAAGGCAAAGGAGGTCAGCGGATCGCGATCGCCGCCCAGATCCACCGCCAGGCCATCGCGATCCCGGTAGACCAGCTCGCCCTCCACCGGATCGAAGAAGGTCTGGCCGGGACTGGTGGCGGCGCCATCCAGGTCGATACGGCTGCCTCCGGGGCGCGACATCCCCCAGTTGACCCCCAGCTCCCGGCTGGCGCTATCCCGGGCGATCACGATACGCGCCTCGATCTGCACCTGGCGTACCGCCACGTCCAGTTGCTCGATGGTATCGAGGATCTGCTGCAGCTGTTCGGCGGTATCCTGGATCAGCAGGGTATTGGTGCGCGCATCCACGCTGACCCGACCACGCTCGGTAAGCAGGCCGAAGCCCTCCTCACCGCCGCGCAGCAGGCCGGCCAGGTCGGCGGCTCGGGCGTAATTGATCTGCACATAGCGGGTGACCAGGGGCGCCAGCACCTCCATCTGCTCCCGGGCCTCGATCTCCTGGCGCTCGATATTGGCCAGCTCCGCCGCCGGGGCCACCACGATCACGTTGCCCTCCTGGCGGCTGGCCAGGCCATGACTCTTGAGCACCAGGTCCAAGGCCTGATCCCAGGGCACGTCCTGCAGATTGAGGGTCACCCGGCCGGTGACGCTATCGCTGGCGACGATATTCAGGCCGGTGAAGTCGGCGATGATGGAGAGTACCGAACGCACCTCGATATCCTGGAAATTCAGGGTGATACGCTCGCCGGAAAAGCTGCGCTGCTCGGGGCGTTCCACCCGCTGCGGCGCCGGCGGCGCTACCGGCTGGGCCTCGATGATCAGCTCACGCCCACTATGCGTGGAGAACATGGCGAAGTCGCCGCTGGCCTGCAGCTCCAGGGTCACCCCCTCCCTGTCGGGGCGCGGCACGATACGACTCAGCGGCGTGGAGAAATCGGTGACGTCGAGCACCTGATCCAGGGAGGCCGGCAGGCGCACGCCGCGCAGTTCGGCGAGGATGCGGTTGTCGCTGGCCTCGCGCACCCGGCTGGCGATTCCCGAGCGATCGAAGGTCACGATCAGGCGCCCGGCCCCATCGGCGCCGCGGCGGAAATCGATATCCTCGATGCGCGGCTCCTGGGCAACCGTCGAGGTCGCCGTGGGCGTCGTCGGCGATGAGGCGGCGACCACCGACGACGAGGATGCCCCCCCGGCGCCGCCGATGGCCAGGATCAGCCGATCCCCCTCCTGACGGGTGGAGTAGGGCAATTCCTCGTCCAGGGTAAAGACCAGCCGGGTCCGCGACCCGGCCTGCAGGGTGGTGACCTGGTCCACGCCACCCAGGTTCAGCGACTGGCGCGGGCGCTCCACCAGGCTGCCGGTCTCCATCAGGTCGATGGTCAGCCGCGGCGGCTCGTCGAGCCGGTAGCCGCGCACCTCCGGCACCCCGCCCTGGAAGTGCAGCTCTACCTCGACCCCTTCATCCGCCTGGCGGAAATCCAGGCTCGTCAGGGTCGAGGCCGCCCACGCCGAGGCACTTCCCAGCAGCGACAGGCAGAGTATTGCCAGACAGCGTGTGATGGTTTGCATGATCCCTTCCCCTTGCCCTTGTTGTGTTGCACGCCGCGCCGCCATCAGCCACGCTGACGCCCCTCCCCGTTCAACGATAGGCTACGCACTCGCTCGATCCAGCCGCCGCGCCCATTGGGCACCACCTCCACCAGTTGCACGCTGGCCTCGGTGATGCTGACGATACGCCCGAAATCGGTGCCCAGATAATTGCCGCTGCGCAGCCGGTGCACCTCCCCATCCGGCGCCCGCACCAGGGCCGAGGGCCGCCCTCCCACCGACAGCGTGCCAACCAGCGCCAGTCGATCGAGGGGGTACTGCTCCAGCGGCTCCCGCGGCCTGGCCAGATCGGGGGCCAGGTCCGTGGAGCCCCCGGCCAGCGCCTTTTCCGGCTCCGGTAGCCGCGCCATGAAAGGGCTACGTCGATCGGCCTGATCATAGGAGATGGCGACATAGCCCGGGGTGTCGGGCAATGGAGAAAGCTCCATCGCCCCGGGATTGGCACGAATCTCCGCCAACTGTCGATCGAGGCCGGCGATATCCGGATCGCTGCAACCCGCCAGGGCGGCCAACAGCAGCAGGCCGCCGCCACGCGCAAGGAGCGAATTCATGGGCTCACCTCCCCGCTGTCATGGCGATAGCTGTAGGTCTTGGCCAGCAGCGAGAGGCGCAGGCGGTTGCCCCCCTCCACCGGCGCCAGGGTGAAGTCGTGCTGAGTGACGATGCGCGGCAGCCCCGCCACCCCGGAGAGGAAGGAGGCGATGCGGTGATAGTCGCCCTCCACCTGGATATCGAAGGGCTGCTCCACGTAGTACTCCTGGGACACGGGTGGGCGCAGGCGAATGGCATTGATCAGCAGTTGGTTCTCGATGGCGGTCTCGCTGATATTGTCGATCAGCGAGGGGATCTCGGCACCACTGGGCAGCATCTCCAGCAGCGTACCCAGCCGCGCATCCAGGGCCGCACTACGCTCACGCATGGCGGGTAGGTTGGCGGCCTGGGCCGCCTTGCTGCGGTAGTCGCGCAGCAGGTTCTGCTCCTCGCGCTCGGCCCCGGCCAGCTCCTCCGCCTTGGGCGAGGCCAGGTACCAGTGCATGCCGGCGAAGGTCAGTCCCAGCACCAGCAGGCAGCAGATCAGCTGCAATGACCAGGGCCAGCCCCCCGCCTCGCGCAGATCCAGTTCGCGCCAGTCCAGCTCCTTGAGCCGGCGCCACTCTCCCGACAGGCTCATGACTCATCCTCCTCGGCCAGCGGCTGGCCCGGCATGCGCTCCAGCTCCTTGAGTCGATGCCACTCTCCAGCCCCAGACAGGCTCATGACTCATCCTCCTCGGCCAGCGGCTGACCCGGCATGCGTTGCGGCACGTTGAGGCTGAAGCGCCGCCGGTCCTGCCCCTGATCAGACTCCACCTCGGAGAGGTTGGGCACGGCGAAGGCCGGCGCCGCCCCCAGGGCCCGCAGTTGATCGGAGACCTGGCGATTGTTCTCGGCCAGGCCGGTGAGGCTGAGCAGCTCGCCCTGGCGGGTCAACTGGGTATAGTGCACCCCCTCCTCGAGACTCTCGGCGAGCTGATTGAACACATGCACGGTCTGGGGGCGCCCCTCCTGGAGGCGCTGAAAGACGGCGATCTGGGCCTCGAGTCGCTCGATCTGGGCCTCATACTCGCGGATCGAGCGAATATCCCGATCCAGCCGCGCCGACTGGTCGGTGATATGGGCATTGCGCTGCTGCTGGATATCCAGGGCGTGCTGATAGTAGAGCGTCATGCCGGCACCGCCGGCCAGCCCCACCACCGCCATGGCCACCAGGGCCAGATGGAAGCGTTTGCTATGGCGCTCCCGGCGCTGCTCTCGCCAGGGCAGCAGATTGATCTCGATCGTCATGGGCGCGACCTCATCGCCAGACCGCAAGCCGTGAACATGGCGGGCGCGTCACTGGCCAGGGTGTGGATATCGATTCGCGAGTTGACCTTCATGCGCAGGAAGGGGTTGGCGACCACTACCTCCATCCCGCTGTCGGCCGCCAGGCGCTCCTGCAAGCCAGGAATGACACAGGAGCCACCCGCCAGCACCAGGCGCTTGACCTCCTCCCGGCGTCCGGCGGTGTAATACAGCTGCAGGGAGCGCCCCACCTGCTGCACCAGGGTCTCGACGAAGGGCTCCAGCACGCTGTGCCGATAGTCCTCGGGCAGGCCGCCCCGCTTCTTGGCCAGCCCCGCCTCCTCGACGCTCAACCCATAGCGATTGACGATCTCGTCGGTGAGCTGGCGCCCGCCGAAGACGGTATCGCGGCTATAGGTGATGCGCCCCTCGCGCAGCACATGGAAGGCATTCATGGTGGCCCCGACATCCACCAGCGCCACGCTGCCGCTGCTGCCTTCCTCCCGGGGCAACTGATGGCACACCTCGGTAAAGGCCCGCTCCATGGCGAAGGCCTCCACATCCACCGCCGCCGGCGTCAACCCCGCCTGAAGCAGCGCCTCGGTGAGCTGGCTGACATCCTGCTGACGGCAGGCGACCAGCAGCACCTCCTGCTGATCGGCATAGCGGGCATGAGTGCCCAGGCGCTGGAAGTCGAAGGCCACCTCACTGAACGGGAAGGGAATATGCTTGTCTGACTCGATCTGGATACGCGCCTCGATCTCGTCATCATTGAGTGAGGCGGGCAGGGAGAGGGTCTTGGTAATCGCCGCGCTGGCCGGCACCGCCGCACTGGTGAGCCGGGTGGTCGGACGCGCCAGTTCGACGGCACGCTGCAGTGCCTCGACCACCGCCGACATATTGCGGATGCGGCGCTCGACCACGGCTCCTTCGCGCAGCGGGCAGACCGCATAGCTTTCCACCCGGAAGCCCCCTTGTGCCGCCTTGAGCTCGATCAACTTGACGGTGGCCGAGGTGATATCGACACCGATCAGTCCCTTGGCTTGTCTGCTAAGTTGCACCTGGGTCGCCCCCTGCTCGTGCCATGCGTTCCCGTTGCGACATAACGCCGGCGGTCTTGTTATCGTCCGGCGCCCTCCGGCTGCGTAATTTCAGGTTACATCCATTTTCGTTTCATCACACAATAGCATGATCCTTACCTCTTCAACGCTGGTGACCCCCCGCCTCGGCCCATATAATGGCTACCCTCAAGGATAGCCCCGCCTTATCGCCGCACCGCCAACGCTTATCACGCGCTTATCACGGGTATCTCATGAAGTTTTTCAAACGCCTTATTGCCTCTCTCGTGTGGCTGACGCTCTCCCTGGCCGCTGCCGGCCTGCTGGCCGTGGCCGGCGCTGCCCTCTATTTCGCCCCCGGCCTGCCCGATGTCCGCCAGCTCCAGGACTTCGAGCTCCAGGCGCCGTTGCGCATCTTCACCCGTGACGGCAAGCTGATCGGCGAGTTCGGCGAGGAGCGACGCATCGCCGTCGACTACGCCGAGATTCCCGAACCGCTGATCCAGGCCCTGCTGGCCGCCGAGGATGCCAGCTTCTTCGAGCACCCCGGCGTCGACCCCCGCGGCCTGGCCCGCGCCGCCCTGGAGCTGGCCTCCAGCGGCGGCGACATCCAGTCGGGGGGCTCCACCATCACCATGCAGGTGGCGCGTAACTACCTGTTGACCCTGGATCGCACCTTCACCCGCAAGATCCGCGAGATCCTGCTGGCCCTGCAGATGGAGCAGGTGCTGACCAAGGAGGAGATCCTCGAGCTCTACGTCAACAAGATCTTCCTGGGGCATCGCGCCTACGGCATCGCCGCCGCCGCCGAGACCTACTACGATCGCCCCCTGAATGAGCTGAGCCTGGCCGAAATGGCGATGATCGCCGGCCTGCCCAAGGCGCCCTCCGCCTTCAACCCCCTGGCCAACCCAGAACGCTCGCTGATCCGCCGCAACTGGATCCTCTACCGCATGCGCGAGCTGGGATATATCGACCGGCCCGCCTACGAGGAGGCCGTGGCCGCGCCCATCACCGCCCGCCGCTTCGCCACTCAGGTCGAGGTGGAGGCCGACTACATGGCCGAGATGGCGCGTCAGTTCGCCGTGGATCGCTATGGCGACGAGGCCTATACCGGCGGCTATCGCATCACCACCACCCTGGACAGCGAACTCCAGCCCATTGCCCGGGATGCCCTGAGCCGCGGCCTGATCGACTATGACACCCGCCATGGCTGGCGCGGCCCCGAGGAGACCGAGATTCCCGCCAGCCTGGTGGAGGCCCAGGAACGCACCGAGCGCCGCGGCCTGGAAGAGGAACTCGACGAGTCCCCCGAGGTACTGGAAACGGCCCGCCGCGCCGCGGCCAGTAGCCAGACCGTGGTGGAAGGCATCGACGGCGACGTCAGCAACTGGCTCAATGTGCTCGAGCGCACTCCCCGTTTCGGCCCCCTGTATCCGGCCATCGTGGTCTCCGCCGAGGGGCGCGAGATGCGGGTGCTGAGCCGCGGCGGCGAGCTGCTGACCCTGGACTGGGAGGGCCTGCGCTGGGCGCGTCGCTACCGCACCGCCCAGTGGCGCGAAGGCGAACCGAGCTCCGCCGCCGAGATCGCCGAGCCGGGCTCCCTGGTGCGCATCCTGCAGCGCGAGGACGGCAGTTGGCGCCTCTCCCAACGCCCCGATGCCGAAGGCTCCATCGTGGTAATGGACCCCGACAGCGGGGCCATCCTGGCCCTGCAGGGCGGCTTCAGCTTCTCCGCCAGCAAGTTCAACCGCGCCACCCAGGCCCAGCGCCAGTCAGGCTCCATCTTCAAGCCCTTCATCTATCTGGCGGCCCTGGAGGCGGGCGAGATCACCACGGCATCGGTGATCAATGACGCCCCGGTGGTCATGCCGGATGCCGGCACCACCTGGCGGCCGGTCAACTCCAGCGGCGACTTCCGCGGCCCCATGCGGGTGCGTAACGCCCTGGCCCTGTCCCGCAACCTGGTCACCATCCGCGTGCTGCAGCGCCTGGGGCTCGACAACGCCATCGATTTCCTGGCGCGTTTCGGTTTCGACGAGTCTCGCCTGCCCCACGGCCTCTCCCTGGCCCTGGGCAGCGCCAGCCTGACACCCCTGGAGATGACCCACGCCTATGCCACCCTGGCCAATGGCGGTCATGGCATCAGCCCCTGGTTTATCGAGCGGGTCACCCGTGGCGCCAATGAGGAACTGGTGGATGAGGCCAGTCCCCGGGTGGCCTGCCACGACTGCCTGCCCGGCACCCAGGAGGTGGAGATCGACGGTCGCCGTTACCCGGTAGCGCCCCGGGTCGTCGACGCCTCTTCCGCCTACCTGGTCACCGATATGCTGCGCGACGTGATCGAGGCAGGCACCGGTCGCGCCGCCCTGGAGCTGGGGCGCGGCGATATCGTCGGCAAGACCGGCACCACCAACGACCAGCGCGATGCCTGGTTCGCCGGCTATAACGCCGACCTGGCGGTCTCGGTCTGGATCGGCAAGGACAACAACGAAACCACCGGCGAGTATGGCGGTCGTGCCGCCCTGCCGGTGTGGATCGACTTTATGGGCCAGGCCCTCGAGGGACGCCCGGAGGCGAGACTGCCACGCCCCGCCGAGGTGGTCAGCGCCCGCATCGACCCGGAGTCCGGCCGACGCCTGCGCGATGGCCAACCCGGCGGGATCAGCGAGCTCTTCCAGGCCGACCACCTGCCCGAGTTCGAGCCCTATAATGTGGGCCGCGACCTGGAGCAACACAGCGGCTCCCAGGGTAGCGGCTCCTTCGAGTCGATCTTCTGACCCCTTCGCCCGGCGAACCGCCGGGCATGAGCCCATAACAGCGACAAGGCCCGCATCCTGTGATGCGGGCCTTGTCGTGGTACGGACGGAAAAACGCCGGCCACGAGGCCGGCGCTTCGATGAGGTCGCGACTTAGTTGCCGTAGACGTCCTCGATACGGGTCAGCGGATAGTGGGCCGGGTAGGGCTTGCGCGCTACGCCGGAGTCCACCGCCGCCTGGGCTACCGCCGCGGAGACGCGGTCCAGCAGGCGGGCATCCATCGGCTTGGGAATAATGTACTCGGGACCGAAGCTCATCTCTTCCACTTCGTAGGCGGCCTTGACCTCGGCCGGCACCGGCTCGCGGGCCAGGTCCTTGATGGCATGCACCGCGGCGATCTTCATCTCTTCGTTGATGGCGGTGGCACGCACGTCCAGGGCGCCGCGGAAGATGAAGGGAAAGCCTAGGACATTGTTGACCTGGTTGGGGAAGTCGGAACGACCGGTGGCCATGATAACGTCATTCCGGGCGGCCAGGGCCACCTCCGGGTGGATCTCCGGATCCGGGTTGGAGCAGGCGAAGACCACCGGGTTGGCGGCCATCTTCTTGAGCTGTTCGGCGGAGAGCAGGTTAGGGCCGGAGAGGCCGACGAACACATCGGCACCCTCGATGGCATCATCCAGGGTGCGACGCTCAGTCTCGGTGGCGAACATCGCCTTGTACTGATTGAGGTCGTCACGACCGCTATGGATCACGCCCTTGCGATCCAGCATAAAGATGTTCTCGGCCCTGGCGCCGCAGGAAACCAGCAGCTTCATGCAGGCGATGGCCGCGGCACCGGCACCCAGGCAGACGATACGCGCCTCGTCGATCTTCTTGCCGGCGATATCCAGGGCATTGATCATGCCCGCCGCGGTGACGATGGCGGTGCCGTGCTGATCGTCATGGAACACCGGGATATTGCAGCGCTCGATCAGGGCGCGCTCGATCTCGAAGCATTCCGGCGCCTTGATGTCTTCCAGGTTGATGCCACCCCAGGTATCGGCGATGCGTGCCACGGTATCGATAAAGGCCTGCGGGCTCTCGGCATTGACCTCGATATCCACGGAATTGATGCCGGCGAAGCACTTGAACAGCACGCCCTTGCCTTCCATGACCGGCTTGCTGGCCAGCGGACCCAGGTTACCGAGGCCGAGGATGGCGGAGCCATCGGAGATCACCGCCACCAGGTTGCCCTTGCCGGTGTAGCGGTAGGCATTTTCCGGGTCCTTGGCGATCTCGCGGCAGGGCTCGGCGACACCCGGGCTATAGGCCAGGGCCAGATCCTTGGCAGTCTCGGTGGGCTTGGTCAGCTCCACGGAGAGCTTGCCGGGGATCGGCTGTGAGTGATAGTCCAGTGCCGCTTGTCTCGGGTCAGTCATGGGTGTTGTCCAGTCGTAGCAGAGTACATAGGTGTCGCGCCAGAATATAGAAAAACGTCCAAGCCCACAACTTGTGCCAAGTCACTGTCATTCAAGGCTTTTAGTCGCTTGTTTGAAGGCATTTCCAAATATTTAGCCGAACTTATGACTGGCAATTCAGGCATAACAAAGAGCTTATTACAGCCCCAAGTCCTTGGCAGGAGACATAAAAAAACCCGCCCGGCGAGGCCGGGCGGGTCTTCCGATATCGCCCTGGGGCGATAGCGAGCAGAGTTTAGCGACGAATCGCGGCACCGAAACGCTTGTTGAAGCGCTCGACGCGGCCACCGGTGGTCGCCTGCTTCTGCTTGCCGGTGTAGAAGGGGTGGCACTGGGAGCAGACGTCCAGGGACATCTCCTGATTGGAGGTGGTGCCGATTTCGAAGGTGGCGCCGCAGGAGCAGGAGACGCTGACCTTCTTGTATTCGGGATGGATACCTTGTTTCATCGTGAAGCCTCATGGAGCGGTATGCCGCCACCTGATCTCTTGCCAGGCACCGCATACGGGTTTTGGGTGCGTTAAGATGACGCCGCGCCCACCGGTAACCATGACGCATGGCGCCATGAAGGCGCGCATTCTAGCAGAGACGATGCCGGAGGCCAATTGCCCAGTCCCTCGCCCACGACGATCCTCGGGGTCGCCGTCCCCTCCCCGCTGCGCCGCCTGTTCGACTACCGCGCCATCGCCCCACCACCGGGGGGCTGGCGACCGGGACTGCGGGTACGGGTGCCCTTCGGGCGCCGCGAGGTGGTAGGCATCGTCATCGAGTGCCGCGACCATAGCGAGGTGCCGGCGGCCAGCCTCAAGCCAATCGCCGGCTGGCTCGACGACACGCCGCTGCCGGAAGACTGGCTATGGCTGTGCCGCTTCACCGCCCGCTACTACCAGCATAGCCTGGGCGACACCCTGACTCACGCCCTGCCCGGCCTGTTGCGCCAGGGGCGCCCCCTGGAGGCGCGCACCCGGGAGACCTGGCGCCTGACCCCCGACGGCCAGTCCCTCCCGGCGGAGGCCCTGGCCCGGGCGCCCCGCCAGGCCGCCCTGCTGGCCATGCTGCGCCAGCATCCCCGGGGGCTCGCCACCCCGGCCATCGGCGCCCAGGGTTTTACCCGGGCCCAGCTGCAGGCGCTCGCCTCCAAGGGGCTGATCCATGCCGACCTGGAACCGCTGATCGAGGCCCCCCTGCCCAGCGCCGATCGCCTGCTGGCGGAACCGGCGCTGACCCTCAACGGCGAGCAGGCCCAGGCCCTGGGCAGGCTCCACGACGGCCTGGAGCGTTTCTCCCCCGCCCTGCTCCACGGCGTCACCGGCAGCGGCAAGACCGAGGTCTACCTGCAGCTGATCGAGGCGGTGGTGGCCCGCGGGCGCCAGGCCCTGGTGCTGGTGCCGGAAATCGGCCTGACCCCCCAGACCCTGGCCCGCTTTCGCAAGCGCTTCCGCGTGCCGGTGGTGGCCCTGCACTCGGGACTCGCCGACGGCGAACGCCTGGACGCCTGGCTGGCGGCACTCCAGGGCCGCGCGCCCATTGTTATCGGCACCCGCTCGGCGGTCTTCACTCCCCTGGCGCGCCCCGGCGTGATCATCGTCGACGAGGAGCACGACGGTTCCCTCAAGCAGCAGGATGGCCTGCGTTATCATGCCCGGGACCTGGCGGTGGCTCGGGCCCACTACCACGACATCCCGGTGCTGCTGGGCAGCGCCACCCCTTCTTTGGAGAGCCTGGCCCAGGCCCACTCGGGGCGCTACCAGCACCTGCGCCTGACCCGTCGCGCCAGCCGCCATGCGCCGGCCCGGCTGGAGCTGATCGACACCCGCGGCCGACCCCGCCGCGGCGGCCTGATTCCGCCGGTGATCGAGGCAATTCGCCAGACCCTGGCGGCGCGGCATCAGGTGCTGGTCTTCATCAATCGTCGCGGCTTCGCCCCCACCCTGGCCTGCGAAGCCTGTGGCTGGCTGGCCGAGTGCCGCCACTGCGATGCCCGCCTCACCCTGCACCGCCAACCCCACCAGTTGGTCTGTCACCACTGCGACCACCAGCAGCCGCTGCCGGATGCCTGCCCCCAGTGCGGCAGCGCCGACCTGCGCCCCCTGGGCACCGGCACCGAACGCAGCGAGGAGAGCCTGGCCGGCCTCTTCCCCGAGGTCCCCATCTACCGCATCGACCGGGACAGCACCCGCCGCAAGGAGGCCTTCGAGACCCTGCTGAACGAGGTGCGCCGGGGCGATCCGGCGATCCTGGTGGGCACCCAGATGCTGGCCAAGGGCCACCACCTGCCCCATGTCACCCTGGTGGTGGTGGTCAATGCCGATGCCGGCCTCTATGCCAGCGATTTCCGCGCCATGGAGCAGAGCGCCCAATTGCTGGAGCAGGTGGCCGGGCGCGCCGGGCGCGCCGAACACCCCGGACGGGTGCTGGTGCAGACCCAGCATAGCGACGACCCCCAGCTCGGCTTGCTGGCCTCCCAGGGCTATGACGCCCTGGCCGAGCAACTCCTGACCGAGCGCCGCGCCGCCGCCCTGCCCCCCTATCGCTTCCTGGCCCTGCTGCGCCTGGAGGCGCCCCGGGAGGAGGCCGTCCAGGCCCTGGCCGGGCAGTCTGCCGACGCCCTGCGCGCCTGGCTCGCCGACCAGGCCCCGGAGGTGCACTGCCTGGGCCCGGTGCCGGCCCCCATGGAGCGCCGCCAGGGGCGCTACCATATGCAGCTGATGCTCAGCGCCGAGCGCCGCAGCCGCCTGCATGAGGCCGGCGCCTGGCTGATCGGCTGGCTGGAGCAGTGCCGCGAGGCGCGCCGGGTGCGCTGGTCCCTGGATATCGACCCCCAGACCCTCAGTTAAGGCGGCCCCTTTCGATCCCTCTCTTTTGATCCCCGCCGCGGCGGGTTACATTGGCGCCCTCTTTTTATTACCGATACTGGCGAGACAGCCCATGGCCCTCAAGTCCACCATCTGCAAGGCCCAGATCCAGTTGGCCGATATGGATCGTCACCACTACGACGACCTCTCCCTGACCCTGGCCCAGCACCCCTCGGAGACCGACCAGCGACTGATGGTGCGCCTGCTGGCCTATGCCCTGAATGCCGGCGAAGGCCTCGCCTTCACCCGCGGGTTGAGCACCGACGACGAACCGGAGCTGTGGCGCAAGGACCTGACCGGCGCCATCGAGCTGTGGATCGAGCTGGGCCTGCCCGACGAGGATCGCCTGCGCAAGGCCTGTCAGCGCTCGCGCCAGGTGATCCTCTACGCCTATGGCGAGGAGGGCGCCGTGCGCCCCTGGTGGGAGAAGCTTCAGCACCGCCTGAGCCGCTTCGACAACCTGGCCGTCTGGCGCCTGCCGGCGGAGCAGAGCCGCGAGCTGGCCGAACTGGCGGATCGCTCCATCAACCTGCAGTGCAATGTCCAGGAGGGCCAGGTGATGCTGAGCGATAGCCAGCGCACCGTGATCCTCGACCCCGAGCCCCTGCTGGGCGTCGAGTAAAGGGGGCGCCTAAAGGTCGACCAGGCTTTAAAGCCGCGGCCCAATTGCCGGAGTCAATATGAGAGGGCGTCTAAAGACCGGCCAGGCTTTAAAGCCGCGGCCCAATTGCCGATAATGGGCGTCTTTGCCACGCTTTCACCCGCCCCGGCCGCTATCCTGCGGCGGGGGACACAGGACATGCCGACCCCATGAAAGAGACCATTATCGCGCTGCTCGACGAGGCGCTCGCCAACCTCAAGCAGCAGGGCGTGCTGCCCGCGGAGACGTCCCCCACCATCAAGGTCGACCCCACCAAGGACAAGGCCCACGGCGACTACGCCACCAACCTGGCGCTGATGCTGGCCAAGCCGGCGGGCAAGAAGCCCCGCGACCTGGCCGAGGCCCTGGTGGCCGCCCTGCCCGAGAGCCCCGCGGTCAGCAAGACCGAGATCGCCGGCCCCGGCTTCATCAATTTCTTCGCCGCCACCGACGCCGTGGCCCAAGTGGTCGCCCAGGTACTGGAGAGCGGCGACGCCTATGGCCGCAGCCTCGCCGGCCAGGGCCAGAAGGTGCAGGTGGAGTTCGTCTCCGCCAACCCCACCGGCCCCCTGCATGTGGGCCATGGCCGCGGCGCCGCCATCGGCGATTCCCTGTGCCGCCTGCTGGAAGCCGTGGGCTATGACGTCACCCGCGAGTTCTACTACAACGACGCCGGCGCCCAGATCAGCAACCTGGCCCGCTCCGTGCAGGCCCGCGTCAAGGGTCTCGGCCCCGAGGACGCCGGCTGGCCGGAGGACGGCTACCGGGGCGGCTATATCCAGGACGTGGCCAACAGCTACCTGGCCGGCGAGACGGTCCACGCCGACGACCGCCATGTCACCGCCAAGGGCGACCCGGATGACCTCGACGCCATCCGCGAATTCGCCGTGGCCTACCTGCGCCGCGAGCAGGATCTCGATCTCAAGGCCTTCGGCGTCGAGTTCGACGTCTATTTTCTGGAGTCCTCCCTCTACGAGGAAGGCAAGGTCGAGGCCACCGTGGAACGGCTGATCGACAAGGGCCATACCTACGAAGAGGATGGCGCCCTGTGGCTGCGCACCACCGACTTCGGCGACGACAAGGACCGGGTGATGCGCAAGCAGGATGGCGGCTACACCTACTTCCTGCCGGACGTGGCCTACCACCTGGACAAGTGGCAGCGCGGCTTTACCCAGGTGATCAACGAACAGGGCGCCGACCACCACTCCACCGTGACCCGGGTGCGTGCCGGCCTGCAGGCCCTGGATGCCGACATCCCCCAGGGCTGGCCCGACTATGTGCTGCACCAGATGGTGCTGGTGACCCGCTCCGGGGTCGAGGTCAAGCTCTCCAAGCGCGCCGGCAGCTATGTGACCCTGCGCGACCTGATCGACGAGGTGGGCCGCGACGCCACCCGCTACTTCCTGGCCGCGCGCCGGGCCGACTCCCAGCTCACCTTCGATATCGACCTGGCCCGCTCCCAGTCCAACGACAACCCGGTCTACTACGTGCAGTACGCCCACGCCCGGGTATGCAGCGTACTGCGCCGCATCGAGAGCGAGGGGCAGGCCTTCGATCATGGCCTGGCCATGGCCAACCTGGCCTCCCTCACCGAGGACCAGGAGAAGGCGCTGATGAACCGCCTGGCCCGCTATCCCGAGGTGGTGACCCACGCCGCCACCTCGCGGGAACCCCAGCAGGTGGCCCAGTACCTCCAGGACCTGGCGGCGGATTTCCACACCTGCTACAACGCGGTCAAGGTGATGGTGGAGGACGACGCCCTGCGCAATGCGCGCCTGGCGCTGGGCCTGGCCACCCGCCAGGTGATCCGCAACGGCCTCGACCTGCTGGGTGTCGGCGCCCCCGAAGAAATGTAAGAAGCGTAAGGCCTGGGCCTCGACCCGCTTGTCAGGGCCGGCGCCCCGAGGAGATGTAAGGTCTGGGCCGCGACCGGCTTGTCAGGGCCGGTGCCCCCGAAGCGATGTGAAGGGATCTAAGCCCTGGTCCGTTGCCAGTGTTCCATCGAACCCTGCAACGGCCTCGACCGGCTTGTCAGAGCCGGCGCCCCGAAGCGATGTAAGGAGACGTCATTCATGGCCAGCCGCCGCCAGTCCAGCCCTCCCAAGCGCCGCGGCGCCTCGTCCCGCAAGCGCCCCGCCGCCCAGCGGCGTGGCCTGCCCGGCTGGCTATGGGGCGTCGGCGGCCTGCTGGCCGGCTACTTCCTGGCCCAGCACTTCCAGGCCTCGGCGCCGCCCCCCACCGCCACGGTGCTGCCACGCCCGGCCAGCGAGGCCCCGGCGGAGCGTACCGAGGCCCCCAGGACGCCGACCTTCGAGTTCTATACCCTGCTGCCGGAGTCGGAGGTGATCGCCCCACGCAGCGAGACCCAGGAGGCGGCCTCTCGCCCCACCCCGCCGCCACGCCCCGAGCGTCAGGAGACGACCGCCCCCACCAGCGACTCGACCTCCGATGAGGAGGATCCCATCGCCCGGGTGATCGCCGCCAACCTGGCCGAGAACGAGGCACGCAGCAGCACACCCGCCGCCAGCACACCAGCCACCGCCTCCTCCGCGGCATCCGGGCATCGCTATATGCTGCAGGCCGCCTCCTTCCGCGAGGTGAATGATGCCCAACGCCTGGCGGGTCGGCTGCGGGACTTCGGCCTGGTGGCGCGCATCAGCGAGGTCTCGGGCAGTGACGGCAACGCCTGGCACCGGGTCCAGGTGGGCCCCTACGAGGACACCCGGGAGCTCAACCGCGCCCAGGACCTGATGGTCACCCAGGGCATCGAACCGCTGCTGATTCGCCTGCAGAACTGAGCCTAGAACTCGGTGGCAGCGCTCGGAGCGCTTGAATTCGGGCCTTATCGCCCACACCTCCCCTGAAAGCCTACACACGGCGCCCGGCCGGGCGCCGAAAGTCATCGGGAGCCCCGGCTCCCCGTTACGGAGTCACCCCCCCTCCATGACCACGATCGTATCCGTGCGCCGCGGTGACCAGGTGGCCCTGGCCGGCGATGGCCAGGTCTCCCTCGGCAACACCGTGATGAAGGGCAATGCCAGCAAGGTACGTCGCCTCTATCGCGGCCAGGTCCTGGCCGGCTTCGCCGGCGGCACCGCCGACGCCTTCACCCTCTTCGAACGCTTCGAGGCCCAGCTCGAGAAACACCAGGGACACCTGACCAAGGCCGCCGTGGAGCTGGCCAAGGACTGGCGCACCGACCGCGCCCTGCGCCGCCTGGAGGCCCTGCTGGCGGTGGCCGACAAGAGCGCCTCTCTGATCATCACCGGCAACGGTGACGTGGTGGAGCCGGAGCGCGGCATCATCGCCATCGGCTCCGGCGGTAACTTCGCCCTCGCCGCGGCCCGCGCCCTGCTCGAGAATACCGAGCTCGGCGCCCGGGAAATCACCGAGAAGTCCCTGGAGATCGCCGGCGATATCTGCGTCTTCACCAATCACCACGTCACCCTCGAAGAGCTCTGAGGCCGTCCCCATGACCCAGATGACCCCCCGCGAGATCGTCCACGCCCTGGACCAGTACATCATCGGCCAGCAGGACGCCAAGCGCGCCGTGGCCATCGCCCTGCGCAACCGCTGGCGGCGCATGCAGCTCGACGACGACCTGCGCCCCGAGGTGACCCCCAAGAACATCCTGATGATCGGCCCCACCGGGGTGGGCAAGACCGAAATCGCCCGGCGCCTGGCCAAGCTGGCCAAGGCGCCCTTTATCAAGGTCGAGGCCACCAAGTTCACCGAGGTGGGCTATGTGGGTCGCGACGTGGAGTCCATCGTCCGCGACCTCACCGAGGCCGCCATCAAGCTGGTGCGCGAACAGGCCAAGGAAGAGGTGAGCCACAAGGCCGAAGACGCCGCCGAGGACCGCATCCTCGACGCCCTGCTGCCGCCGCCCCGGGGCCAGGAGGACACCCCCCGCCAGGACAGCTCCACCCGCCAGGTCTTCCGCAAGAAGCTCCGCGAGGGGCAGCTGGACGACAAGGAGATCGATATCCAGATCACCCCCCAGGCCCCGGGGGTCGATATCATGACCCCACCGGGCATGGAGGAGATGACCCAGCAGCTGCAGGGCCTGTTCGCCAACCTCGGCAAGCAGAAGACCGAGACCCAGCGGGTCAAGGTCAAGGATGCCTGGCAGCTGCTGCGCGACGAGGAGGCCGCCAAGCTGGTCAACGAGGAAGAGATCAAGAGCCGCGCCATCGAGGCGGTGGAGCAGCACGGCATCGTCTTCCTCGACGAGATCGACAAGGTCGCCAAGGGCAGCGGCCAGTCCAGCGGCGGCGAGGTCTCCCGGGAGGGGGTGCAGCGTGACCTGCTGCCGCTGATCGAGGGCTCCAGCGTCTCCACCAAGTACGGCATGGTGAAGACCGACCATATCCTCTTCATCGCCTCCGGCGCCTTCCATCTGGCCAAACCCTCGGACCTGATCCCCGAGCTGCAGGGGCGCCTGCCGATCCGCGTCGAGCTCAATGCCCTGAGCCCGGACGACTTCCAGCGCATCCTCACCGAGCCCTCCGCGGCGCTGACCAAGCAGTACCAGGCGCTGCTGGCCACCGAGGGCCTGACGGTGGAGTTTACCCAGGACGGCATCGAGCGCATCGCCGAGATCGCCTGGCGGGTCAACGAGGGCACCGAGAATATCGGCGCCCGCCGCCTGCACACGGTGATGGAACGCCTGCTGGAGGAGGCCTCCTACCAGGGCGGCGACCTCCAGGGCCCGCTGGTCGTCGACGCCGCCTATGTCGACTCCCAACTGGGCGAGCTGGCCATGGACGAGGATCTGTCCCGGTATATCCTCTAATCCCAGCCCGCGGCCTCAAGCTGTAAGCCTTGAGGCAGCGAGCCGCGCGGCGCCGGACAGGTTGTAGAGGGGGGCCTATGCCAGGGGTGAGAAGCACTGCTTCGAACGGGCTGGCCATGGATGGCCAGCACCGGTCCTGCAAGCGTAGCAGGACGCGAGAGCGAAGCAGGGCATCGGTAGCGTCCAGGGATGGATTCACAGCGCCCCCTCGTAGACCTGTCGCCGGGGTAGCCGCGCCTCCACCACGCCAGAAGCGGAGGCATGCCATGAGCGCCCCTATTCCGATCCGAGTGCACTACCACAAGACGCGCCGCGAGCTGGAGCTCGACTACGCCGACGGGCGCAGCTTCCGGCTGCCCATCGAGTACCTGCGGGTCTACTCCCCCTCCGCCGAGGTGCGCGGCCACGGCGGCGACGATGCCGTGCTGCAGGTGGGCAAGAAGGACGTGGGCCTGGCCAATATCACCCAGGCCGGCCGCTACGCCCTCAAGCTGCACTTCGACGACGGCCACGACAGCGGCCTCTATACCTGGGAGTACCTGCTCGATCTGGCCGAGCACCAGGCCCGCTACTGGCGGGACTACCTGGAGCGCCTGGAGGCCGCCGGCGCCTCCCGGGAGCCCCTGGGCATCCAGATCAAGCAGCTCTAGGTATCTCGTCCACCCGGCGACCCAGGGCTATCGCATTTAGTACACTTTCTGCACTGAGGCCCGGGGCTACCCTGGGGGCAGGCCATCGCGGGGCGCTGTGACCCCCTCCCTGGGCGCTACCGATGCCATCCCTGGCATAGGACCCCCGCTCCATCCTGCCCCCAGCGCCCCTCAGCCATGCCAGCTGCGCTAGCCCGGCATGCGACCCCGCGGCGCAGACAAGGCCGCGCCAAGCCGGCTACAATAGCGCCTGCCGTGGCGATCCGCCGCAATCACTCGACTGCTCGCTAGGAAGGGTTCATGGACAAGCGCACCACCCACTTCGGCTTCCAGGAAGTGCCCGTCGGGGAGAAGGCCTCGCGGGTCGCCGATGTCTTCCACTCGGTCGCCGCGCGCTACGACCTGATGAACGACCTGATGTCCCTGGGCATCCACCGCATCTGGAAGCGCCTGACCATCGAGCGGGCCGGGGTGCGTCCGGGCCACCGGGTGCTGGATATCGCCGGCGGCACCGGCGACCTGACCCTGAAGTTCTCGCGCCTGGTGGGCCCCCGGGGCAAGGTGGTGCTGGCCGATATCAACGCCTCCATGCTCAACGTGGGCCGCGACAAGCTGCTCGACAGCGGCGTCGGCGGCAACGTCGAGTATGTCCAGGCCAACGCCGAGTGCCTGCCCTTCCCGGACAACAGCTTCGACTGCATCACCATCGCCTTCGGCCTGCGCAACGTCACCGACAAGGACGCCGCCCTGCGCTCCATGGCCCGGGTGCTCAAGCCCGGCGGCCGCCTGCTGGTGCTGGAGTTCTCCAAGCCCCCCAGCGCCCTGCTCTCCAAGGTCTACGACGAGTACTCCTTCCGCCTGCTGCCCAGGATGGGCGAGCTGGTGGCCAAGGACCCGGACAGCTACCGCTACCTGGCCGAGTCGATCCGCATGCACCCGGATCAGGAGACCCTCAAGGGCATGATGGAGGCCGCGGGCCTCGAACGGGTCGAATACACCAATCTCACCGGCGGCATCGTCGCCCTGCACCGCGGGATCAAGCTCTGACCCATGCTGCTGGCCGCCCTCGAATCCACGCTTAACGCCCTGCTCGCCCGGGACCCCGCGGCCCCGGGACGGCTCGCCCGCCTGAATGGTGGTCGCCTGCTGCTGCGTCTGGAGCGCCCCGCCCTCGCCGTGCTGGTGCATTTCCATGACCGGGGCCTGATGCTGCTGCGCGCCGAGGCGTGCGAGGAGCATGACGCCGATGCCATCGTCGAGCTGGACGCCGAGACCCTCGGCGAACTGCTCGGCGGCGAGTCGGTGGAACGGCTGATGTTCCGGGGCAAGCTGGCGGTACGCGGTCGCGTGCCGCTGCTGGAGCAGGCCCGCGACCTGCTGCTGGACCTCGACCTGGACTGGGAGGCGGAGCTGGCCGGCTGGCTGGGCGACGTGCCGGCCCATAGCCTCGCCGAAGGCCTCCGCCGCCTGACCCGCTGGGGGCTGCGCAGCCATCACGAGCTGCGCGCCGACCTGGGCGAGTACCTCAGCGAAGAGGTACGCCTGCTGCCCGCGCGGCGCCAGCTGGAGGTGCTGCGCGACCACCTCACCGAGCTGGAGGTGGCCACCGACCGCCTCGAGGCACGGCTGGCTCGCCTGCGCCGCCTGGCGCAAGCCGTCGAGGAGCCCACCCCATGACCCTGCGCCTGGTGCGGATCTTCTGGGTGGTGACCCGCTACCGCCTGGATACCCTGATCCCCCTCGACCGCCTGCCCCTGCCGCTGCGCCTGCTGTTTATTCTCTCGCCACTGCGCCTGGTACCCATCGGCCAGCGCTCGCGCAGCGAGCGCCTGCGCCTGGCCCTGGAGGCCCTGGGGCCGATCTTCGTCAAGTTCGGCCAGATGCTCTCCACCCGCCGCGACCTGCTGCCCCCGGATATCGCCGACGAACTGCGCCGCCTGCAGGATCAGGTGCCCCCCTTCCCCGGCGAGGCCGCGGTGGCACGGGTCGAGGAAGAGCTGGAGATGAGCCTGACCGAGGCCTTCGCCCGCTTCGACAGCACGCCCCTGGCCTCCGCCTCCATCGCCCAGGTGCATGCCGCCACCCTGCATAGCGGCGAGGCCGTGGTGGTCAAGATCATCCGTCCCGGCATCGAACGGGTGATGCGCCAGGACATGGTACTGATGTACCGGGTGGCGCGGCTGCTCACCCTGGTGCCGGAGGCGCGCCGGCTGCGCCCCCTGGAGGTGGTTCGCGACTACGAGGCGACCCTGTTCGATGAGCTCGACCTGCACAAGGAGGCCGCCAACACCTCCCAGCTCAAGCGCAACTTCAAGGATTCGCCGCTGCTCTATGTGCCGGCCATTCACTGGCCGCTGACCCGCCGCGGCGTCATGGTCCAGGAGCGCATCCACGGCATCCCGGTAGCCGACCTGGCGGCCCTGGAGGCCCAGGGCACCGACCTCAAGAAGCTCGCCGAGCGGGGCGTGGAGATCTTCTTCACCCAGGTGTTTCGCGACAACTTCTTCCACGCCGACATGCACCCGGGGAATATCTTCGTCACCGAAGGCAAGCCCCAGGATCCCCAGTACATCGCCATCGACTGCGGCATCGTCGGCAGCCTGACCCGCGAGGACCAGGACTACCTGGCCCGCAACCTGCTGGCCTTCTTCCATCAGGACTACTACGAGGTGGCGGCGCTGCATATCGAGTCGGGCTGGGTCGGCGAGGGCACCCGGGCCAACGAGTTCGCCGCCGCCATCCGCGCGGTATGCGAACCGATCCTCGAGAAACCCCTCAAGGACATCTCCTTCGGCCAGGTACTGCTGGGACTCTTCCAGACCGCACGGCGCTTCAATATGGAGGTCCAACCACAACTGGTGCTACTGCAGAAGACCCTGCTCAATATCGAGGGCCTGGGGCGTCAGCTCTACCCGGACCTCGACCTGTGGAGCACCGCCAAGCCCTACCTGGAACGCTGGATGAAGGAGCGCGCCGGCCCCCGCGGCTTCCTGGAGTCGCTCAAGCGCCAGGCGCCGGAACTGACCCGGCAACTGCCGGAGCTGCCGGTGCTGGCCCACCAGGCCCTGACCCAGGTGGAGGCGGAACGCCAGCAGCGCCGCCGCCAGAGCGATGCCCTCGCCGGCATGCGCCGCCACCTCAAGCATGCCGCCCGGGGCGCCCGCCGGCTGCGCTTCGGCGTGCTGCTGCTGGCCCTGGCCCTGGCCTGGCAGCCCCTGCTGGCCTGGGCCGGGCAGCAGCCCTGGCCGGTACTGGCCGCCGCGGCCCTGGGTGCCCTGCTGCTGGCCTGGCACTGAATTCGACCCTTGACCCTGGAGTGTCATCGATGAGCGATATCCTCGAACGACTCGAAGCTGTGCTGGACGAGCGCCGCCATGCCGACCCCCAGAGCTCCTATGTGGCCTCGCTGCATCACAAAGGGCTCAACAAGATCCTCGAGAAGATCGGCGAGGAGGCCACCGAGGCCCTGCTGGCCGCCAAGGACGCCGAGGCCGGCGGCGAGGCCGAGCGACAAGCCCTGGTCGCCGAAACCGCCGACCTGTGGTTTCATAGCCTGGTGATGCTATCGCACCTGGATATCTCGCATCGGGCGGTGCTGGAGGAGCTGGCACGCCGCTTCGGCATGTCCGGGCTGGACGAGAAGGCCGCCCGGCAATGACAATGCAAGTCAGGCTCCCGGCGAGCCGGCATCCTGAAGGAGAGAGACTATGTTAGGCGGTATCAGTATCTGGCAGCTGCTCATCGTACTCGGCATTATCATCCTGATCTTCGGCACCAAGAAGCTGCGCAACGTGGGCAGCGACCTGGGGGGCGCCGTCAAGGGCTTCAAGAGCGCCATGAGCGAGGAAGAGAAGAAGAAGGAAGAAGAGGCCAGCCAGGCTCAGGTGAGCCACGACGACAAGGGCAACACCTACGACGTCAAGGCCGAACAGAAGCCCGAGGAATCGGAAGAGCGCAAGTAACCCGCCATGTTCGATATCGGCTTTCTCGAGCTGCTGCTGATCGGCGTGGTGGGCCTGCTGGTGCTGGGTCCCGAGCGCCTGCCCAAGGCCGCCCGCACCCTGGGGCTATGGATCGGCAAGATCAAGCGTACCGTCTCCGGCATGCAGCGCGAGATCAGCGCTCAGCTGGAGGCAGAAGAGCTGCGCCAGAAGCTCAACGAACAGCAGAAGAAGCTCGACGAGAGCCTCGGCCAGGTCAAGCGCGGGGTGGAGAGCATCGGGGAGCCGGACGATACCCAGGCGGCCGGCAAGGCACCGGGATCGGCCACGCCGGAGGCCAAGGGCCCATCGAACCCACCCTCCGACCAGGAGGGGGAGCCCCGGGAGCACGCCAGCCCCCTGGAGCGCCTGGATGATGCCCTGGCGCGCAAGGCCCACCGCGACACGGCCGATGCCGCTTCCGACACCGAGGGCACTTCTGCCCGGCCCCAGGACAGTGCCGCTTCACGCGCCAAGGATTCCTCCGCCCCATGAGCCAGAGCCCCGACCCCAAGGACCTCGCCCAGGCCCCGCTGATCGAGCACCTGATCGAGCTGCGCTCGCGGCTGATGCGGGCGGTGCTGGCGATCCTGGTGATCTTCCTCGGCCTCTACGCTTTCTCCAACGACATCTACACCTTCGTAGCCCAGCCGCTGATGGCGCTGCTGCCGGAAGGCTCCCAGATGATTGCCACCGAGGTGGCCTCGCCCTTCCTGGCACCCTTCAAGCTGACCCTGGTGGTAGCGGTCTTCGCCGCCATCCCCTATGTGCTGCACCAGGCCTGGGCCTTCGTCGCCCCGGGCCTCTACGATAATGAGAAGGCCCTGGCAGTGCCGCTGCTGGCCTCCAGCGTACTGCTCTTCTACGCCGGCGCCGCCTTCGCCTATTACGTGGTCTTCCCGCTGCTGTTCCAGTTCTTCACCCAGACCGGGCCGGAAGGCGTGACGGTGATGACCGATATCAATGCCTACCTCAACTTCGTTCTCAAGCTGTTCTTCGCCTTCGGGGTGGCCTTCGAGATCCCCATCGCCACCTTCCTGCTGATCGCCTCCGGCGCCACCACGGTGGAGAACCTCTCCAGGAAGCGGCCCTATATCTTCCTGGGCTGCTTCGTGGTGGGCATGCTGCTGACGCCCCCGGACGTGATCTCCCAGAGCCTGCTGGCGGTGCCCATGTACCTGCTCTACGAGGTGGGCCTGCTGTTCGGCCGCCTGGCCCGCAAGCGCCGCGCCAAGTCAGAAGCCGAGGCCGCCGACGAACCGAGCGAGAGCAACAGCGAGAACGCCAACGACGACCGCGCCTAGGGCACCTGTCGCCCTAAAAAACCGCCGCCGTGGGCTACCCACGGCGGCGGTTTTTTAGGGTTCATCGCAGATCAGCGTGAAGCCACGACATGGCAGATCTCCGGCTTGTCATTGTGGGAGTCCGGATTCCGGACGATTGGCGCCGACAGGCGCCTTGGTGCCTGCCAGATCGCCCTTCGGGCGATATCGCGCGGAATCCGCGCTCCCACGATAGTATTCACGCCAACGTGCGATGAACCTTTTTTATGCCTGGGAAACGCTGAACGGCCGACTTGGCTCCGGGCAAGGAAGGCGAGCGATTTCGCCGGGGCGCTGGGGTGCAGCGAGCCGGGTAGCGCAACTCGACAGGGATGTCGAGTTAAGACATGCGCGTCTGCGACCGGCGAGAGGGACCTCGGTCCGGCCTGGTGCGCGTCACCCGGCTCGCGGAGCCAACGGGGTTTCGGCCCGGTGCGAGCGAGCCTCCTTGCCCGTAGGCACAGGACACAAAGCCCAGGGCATAGGGCACAAGGCGCTCGAAGCTTCCAAGCTCCGGTATCGCCGGCTTAGGCCATCAGCTCGTCCAGCTTGTCCACCAGCTTGAAGATGCCCTCCCCCGCCTCGCTGATGCGGCTGGCCAGCATATAGGCCGGGGTGGTCACCACCCGGTTCTCGTGGTCGACGACGATATCGTCCACCGCGCAGCTGCGATGCAGGCCGCCCATGCTGCTGATGGCACCGGCCACCCCCGGGTCGTTGCCCACGGTCACGGCGATGCCGCTGCCCAGCAGCTTGGGCACCAGCACCGGGGCGATGCACATCAGGCCGATAGGCTTGCGCGCCTCATGGAAGGGCACCACGGCATCACGCAGCTGCGCCAGCACCTCCATGTCGGAGCCGGCCAGGGCGAAGTCGCAGAGGTTCTTGGCCACCCCGAAGCCACCGGGCAGCACCAGGCCGTCGAAGGCCTCGGCATCCAGCTCGGCCAGGGGGCTGATCTCGCCCCGGGCCAGGCGCCCCGCCTCTACCAGGACGTTGCGGGTCTCGCCCTCCACCGCCTCGCCGCGGTGATGGTCGATCACCTCCCGCTGGGCGATATCCGGGGCGAAACAGCGATACTCGATGCCCCGCTGATCCAGGCGCAGCAGGGTCAGGGTCGTCTCGTAGATCTCGGCGCCATCCTGGACACCGCACCCGGCAAGAATCACCGCTACCTTCTTGGTCATCATCGACTCCTCGCATTCGGCCCGACCCGCGGGCCCCAGGGAAACAGTGGAGACCTTACTCTAGAGGCTCGCCCGGGGTGCGACAAGCGGCGCCTGCCGAGGCTCGGGCCGCCCTGATATACTGCCTTCCCATGCCCCCCAGGGGCCCCATCGATTCCTCCCGCCGCTGTCACCGAACTGTCATCGCCATGGGCGATAGTCGGATGACGGGGCGGCCTCGACCGGAGAATGACCTTGAGCCTGATGACGTCTCGCCAGTTCCCCGCGGCGCGCCTGCGGCGCATGCGCAAGGATGACTTCTCGCGCCGCCTGATGCGTGAAAACGTGCTGACCCCCGCCGACCTGATCTGGCCGGTCTTCGTGCTGGAAGGCGAGAATCGCCGCGAGGCGGTGCCCTCCATGCCCGGGGTCGAGCGGCTGTCACTGGATCTGCTGATCGAGGAGGCCCGGGAAGCCCTGGCACTGGGTATTCCCGCCCTGGCGCTCTTCCCGGTGGTGGACGCCGAGTTGAAGAGCGAGCTGGCCGAGGAGGCCTATAGCGCCTCGGGCCTGGTGCAGCGCAGCGTGCGCGCCCTCAAGGCCGCCGTGCCGGGGCTGGGCATCATCACCGACGTGGCCCTCGATCCCTACACCAGCCACGGCCAGGACGGCATCCTCGACGCGGAGGGCTATGTCCATAACGACCGCACCGTGGAGACCCTGCTCAAGCAGGCCCTCTCCCACGCCGAGGCCGGCGCCGACGTGGTGGCCCCCTCGGACATGATGGACGGCCGCATCGGCGCCATTCGCCAGGTGCTGGAACAGGAGCAGTTGGTCAATACGCGGATCATGGCCTATAGCGCCAAGTACGCCTCCCACTACTACGGTCCCTTCCGGGACGCCGTGGGCTCCGCCGCCAACCTGGGCAAGGCCGACAAGAGCACCTACCAGATGGACCCGGCCAACGGCGACGAGGCCCTCCACGAGGTGGCCCTCGACCTGGCCGAAGGCGCCGACATGGTGATGGTCAAGCCCGGCATGCCTTACCTGGACGTGGTGCGCCGGGTCAAGGAGGAGCTCAGGGTCCCGACCTTCGCCTACCAGGTGAGCGGGGAATACGCCATGCATATGGCCGCCTTCGAGAACGGCTGGCTGGATGCCGACCGGGTGATCCTGGAGTCACTGCTCTGCTTCAAGCGCGCCGGCGCCGATGGGGTGCTGACCTACTTCGCCAAGCGGGCGGCGCGACTGCTCAACAACGCCTGATGACGGGGCCGTGCCTCGTCATCACCCGAGGAGACACGGATGACGACGCTGCACGGCCCTCACACCTCCCATACCGCCCAGGCTCCCCTACGCGGGGAGCCCGCCGGCGAGCTGCGCCTCAACCGCCACCGCCCCGGCATCAAGGCCAAGCCGCTGCCGGCCCCGGAGGCGGCCCTGGACGACCCGGCCCTGTATATCAACCGCGAACTCTCCCACCTGGAGTTCAATATCCGGGTGCTGGAGCAGGCCCTGGATCCGGCCCATCCGCTGCTCGACCGCCTGCGCTTCCTGCTGATCTTCTCCTCCAACCTGGACGAGTTCTTCGAGATCCGCGTCGCCGGTTTCAAGCACAGCCTGGCCCTCGGCCGTGACGAGAGCGGCGCCGACGGCCTGCCGGTGCCCCAGTTGCTGGCGGAGATCTCGCGGCTGACCCATGAGCAGGTGGGGCGCCAGTACCGTATCCTCAACGAGCTGCTGCTGCCGGCCCTGGAGGAGCAGGGCATCCGCTTCCGACGCCGGGACGCCTGGACCGAGGAGCAGGCGGCCTGGGTGGCGGACTACTTCGAGTCGCGGATCCTGCCGGTGATCAGCCCCATCGGCCTGGATCCCTCCCACCCCTTCCCGCGGCTGGTCAACAAGAGCCTCAACTTTATCGTCGAGCTGGAGGGCAAGGACGCCTTCGGCCGCGAGGGCGGACTGGCCATTCTGCCCGCCCCGCGCTCGCTGCCGCGGCTGATCGGCTTGCCCGAATCACTCTGCGAGGAAGGCGTGAAGGAGTATGTCTTCCTCTCCTCGATGATCCACGCCCATGCCGGCGAGGTCTTCCCCGGCATGAAGGTGCAGGGGTGCTATCAGTTTCGCCTGACCCGCAATGCCGACCTCTCGGTGGATCCCGAGGCGGTCTCGGACCTGGCCTCGGCGCTGCGCGGCGAGCTGCTGGCCAGGCGCTACGGCAGCGGCGTGCGCCTGGAGATGGCCGACAACTGCCCCGAGGAACTGGCCAGCTTCCTGCTCAAGCAGTTCGAGCTGGAGGAGAGCGACCTCTATCGGGTCAACGGCCCGGTCAACCTGACCCGCATGATGGCGGTGATCGACGACGTGGCGCGCGCCGAGCTGGTCTACCGCCCCTTCACCCCGAGCCTACCTAAGGCGCTGAGCCGGGGCGGCAGCCTCTTCGACGCCATCGCCGGCGGCGATATCCTGCTCCATCACCCCTTCCAGTCCTTCGCCCCGGTGGAGGACCTGCTGGCGGAGGCGGCCCGGGACCCGGAGGTGCTGGCCATCAAGCAGACCCTCTACCGCACCGGCGCCGACTCGCCGATCGTCGGCGCCCTGGTGGAGGCGGCCCGGGGCGGCAAGGAGGTCACGGTGGTGATCGAGCTGCGGGCGCGCTTCGACGAGGCGGACAACCTGGCCCTGGCGGCCAAGCTGCAGGAGGCCGGGGCCATCGTCATCTACGGGGTGATGGCCTACAAGACCCACGCCAAGCTGCTGCATATCGTGCGCCGCGAGCGGGGCGGGCTGCGCTACTATGCCCACCTGGGCACCGGCAACTATCACACCAAGACGGCACGCCTCTACACCGACTACAGCCTCTTCACCGCCGACCCGGTACTCTGCGAGGACGTCTTCCAGCTCTTCCAGCAGCTCTCGGGGATGGGCAAGCAGCGGCGCATCGATGCCCTGCTGCATGCCCCCTTCACCCTCCACGAGGGCCTGGTGGCGATGATCGACCGGGAGGCGGAACACGCCCGCCAGGGACGCCGTGCCCACCTGATCATCAAGTGCAACTCGCTGACCGAGCCCAAGCTGATCCGCGCCCTCTACCGGGCCTCCAAGGCGGGGGTGGAGTGCGACCTGATCATCCGCGGCCAGTGCTGCCTGCGCCCGGGGGTGCCGGGCATCTCGGAGACGATCCGCGTGCGCTCCATCGTCGGGCGCTTCCTGGAGCATACCCGGGTCTTCTACTTCCATAACGACGGCAAGGGCGAGGTATGGGGCTCCAGCGCCGACTTCATGACCCGCAACATGTTCCACCGGGTGGAGACCTGCTTCCCGCTGCGCGACAGGAAGCTGGCCGCCCGGGTGCGCAAGGACCTGGAGACCTATCTGGTGGATAACTGCCAGAGCTGGCTGCTGCAGCCCGATGGCAGCTACCTGAAGCAGCACCCCGGCGAGGCGGCGCCGATCAGCGCTCAGGAGACCCTGCTCTACGCCTATGCCACCAAGGCATAGCAAAGGCGAAGCAAAGGCGAAGCAAAGGCGCAGGGTACTCGGTACCGCCGTACTGGCTTGCTCGCTTCTCTCCAGGACGAAACCCTGACGCTACGCTCGCGACTGACGCGTCGGGCCGGACCGAGGTCCCTCTCGCCGGCCCTGGATGCGACATCCCTGTCGATCCCCGCTAGTCGCTCGCGTCTCGTCAGCGTCCTGGCGACGTCGCTTCGCCAGCCAGTGCGGCTCATCCCACTCACCAGCGAGCCGGCGGATCAAACAACCCGATCAGGACTTTTTAAAGGCCTGCAGATCCTGGGGATCGAAGCCCTCCACTGCCTCCGACAGGCCGCGCTCGGCGCGCCACTGGCGCACCTTGAGGCGCTCCGCCAGCAGCTCGCCGTCGTCGTCCAGGGTGCGGCCGTTGAGTTCCGCGAGCTGGGCCATGCCCTGGTGGTAGAAGGTCAGCAGATGCAGGGCCGAGTTATTGCCCTCCTCCACCGCCTCGCGCAGCGTTCTCAGGTAACCGCTGACCTTGGAGAGGTGGCCCTTGAGCTGCCACACATAGCGCACCTCGGTCATCCAGGGCCGCTCCTTGAGGGCGGCGAAGACCAGGCTGGTGGCGATCAGCCCCAGCAGCACCCCCAGGGCATTGAGCCAGAGACTGGAGCCGAAGGCATGCACCAGCAGCTGGGAGAAGAGCAGCCCGAAGACCAGCAGCTGGCCCGCCATGGCCAGGCTGATCAGGCGCGCCTTGCGGCGGTAGGTCTCGGGGTCGTGGGTCTCGAAGCGGAACATCATCGGCAAAAGGTCCTGGGCATCACGGGATGGCTGGCGATTATCCCGTGATACCGCCCCCGGGTAAATTCAGCCTAAACAGTTGAGGTAGAGGTCGCGAGTCAGGCGAGTCCAGAGGCTGACGTCCTTGGGCAGGACCTCGGAGTAGCCAAGTACGAGTAATACGTCATCGAACGTAAGAGCTTCTTGGGTCATACGTAGCATAATCGGCAACACCCAGTGCGCTGGTGGGAAGAGGAAGGCGAGGTTAATCAACCACCCGACCTTGCATCAACGCAACACCTGCTCCAGGGCGGCGGCGATGGCCTCCGGGGCATCCTCCTGGACCAGGTGTCCGGCCTCGGCCACCGGCGTGAGGGTCGCCCCGGGCAGCCTCGTCTGTAGCTCGCGTCCTCGGGCGATAGGCACCCAGCTGTCCCGCTCGCCCCACAGCAGTTGCACCGGGCACCGCACCCGGGCCAACAGGGGCGCGATCTCGTCAGTGTAGCTCTGGTCCATCTGAGCGATCTGGCGGTAGAACCCCGCCTGCCCCACCTCGCCCCGCCAGGGAGCGCAATAGGTCTCCAGGGCCTCCTCGGATAGCGGCCGCCAGGCGGCGTCCTGCAGGTACGCTCGCAGCAGGGCCTCATGGAGATAGGGCGGCAGGCCGCGGAAGGCCTCCTCGTGCCGACGAACATGCTGGACGAAGGGCGAGCCCCAAGGCGACAGCACGACCGGGTCTACCAAGGTTAGGCTGCGATAGTCCAGGCCATCGAGCAAGTGGGCGCGCAACGCCGTGGTGCCACCGAAGTCATGGGCCAGCACATCCGGCGCCTCGAGCCGCCAGTGTGCGAACAGCGCCGCCAACAGGCGGTTCTGCACGCCCAGTGATACGTCCTGCTCTGCGCGCTTCGCCGAGCGTCCGTAGCCCAGCAGGTCAAAGAGGTGGACCCGCCGCCAATGCTGGAGGTGCGGTACCAGGCGCCGCCACACCCGCGACGAGAATGGCGTGCCATGGATTGCTACCAGCGGCGGGCCCTCGCCCACCACCTCGGTATGTACGAACTGCCCTTCGAAATGGAACCCCAAGCGTGATGCCGCCATCCGACTAACCCTCTTTATCAATTTTAGGCATTAGCCAGTCAAGACCAAAAAGCCTAACTTGTAAAGAGCATTTAAAGCATTAAACTGGTAGGCTACTCTCTCACGCACTACTGGACGCCCATGGATCGACGCCCCTGGACCGAACACGACTTCATCGCCGGCGATCCCTGCCTCGACTTCCTCAACACCATCGGGGATACCGGCAAGACGCGCACCCAGGAGCACCTGGTGGATGCCCAAGCGCTGGACGACTGGGCGCTGGCCCGAGGCCTGATCTCCCCGGACGAGGCACCGGCCAGCTCCTCCCGGGAACTGGCGGCGGTGCTCACCATGCGCGAGGGCCTGCATGCCCTCTTCGCCTCGATCGCCCGGGGAGAGGCCAACGCCCTAGCCTGGGAGGTGGTGCGCGGCGACCTCGCCGCAGCTCTCGCCGTCAGCCAGCTGGCCAAGCCGTCCCCCGCGATGCTGACCGCCCCACGGCTGCCCGAGCGACTTGCCCTGGCCGCCCTGGCGCTGCTGCACGACGGCCGTGTGGCGCGGCTCAAGGAGTGCGGTCGCTGCAGTTGGCTGTTCCTCGACCAGTCCAAGGCCCGTCGACGCCGCTGGTGCCGCACCGAGGTGTGCGGAAATCGGGCACGAGTCGAGCGCCATTACCGTAAGCGCCATGGCCCCGAGCCCCCCTGACGTCCCAAGCTCGGCGTGTGTCGAGACGGGGCTCCTGGCGTGGAGTCGGCAGGATCGGGGCAGGGGCGGGTCACCGCCGCCGGACGAGGTGTGGCGGAGGGAAACCTCGTGAGACTGGCCACCTCAGTCATTGCAGAGCTATCGCAGTTAGCCCCCTTCCCTGTTTAGGCCCAAGGCTATCCTGGGGACAGGCACTTCGGAAGGCCGGCCCCGCGCAAAGACGCGGTGAATCCCTCCATGGACGCTCGACTTTTTCCTGAGGCGCTACGCTATCCTGCTTCGCGTTCAGGACCGGGGTAGGCCATCCATGGCCTACCCGTTCGGAGCAGTGCTCCTCACCCCTGAAAAAGGCGCTTTGCTCCGGCCGGCCCCAGCGCCCCTGAATTATTCTGAAGTGCTGAGCCTGAACCGTTCCGCCGCCAATTGCAGCAGATGCTCGGTGCTCTCCCAGCCCAGGCAGGCATCGGTCACCGAGACGCCGTAGCGCAGCGCACCAGGATTAAGGGGCTGCTTGCCCTCGTGGAGGTGGCTCTCCAGCATCACCCCACACAGCGCCGTCTCCCCGGCCAGACGCTGGGCCAGCACGTCCAACAGCACCTCGCTCTGGCGGCGGTGATCCTTGCGCGAGTTGGCGTGGCTGCAATCCACCATCAGCCTCGGGGTCAGTCCCGCCTCGCTCAGCGCCCGGCGTGCCTTGACCACGTGAGGCGCCTGATAGTTGGGCTCGCCGTGGCCACCGCGCAGCACCAGGTGAGTATGGGCATTGCCCGGGGTGGTGCGCATCACCGGCTGCCCATCCGCGCCGAGGGCGAAGTGGTGGTGGGAGCGGGCGGCGGCCTGGATGGCGTCGATGGCCACCTGGGTGCCGCCGTCGGTAGCGTTCTTGAAGCCCACCACGGCCCCCAGGCCGCTGGCCAGTTCGCGATGGATCTGGGATTCGGTGGTGCGGGCGCCGATGGCGGCCCAGGCCAGCAGGTCCTCCAGGTAGGGGGCGATCATCGGCTGCAGCAGCTCGGTGGCCACCGGCAGGCCCAGATCGACGATCTCGCGCATCAGTTCCCGGGAGAGCGCCAGCCCATGGGGCATGTCGTCGCTGCCGTCCAGGTGAGGATCATAGGCCAGGCCCTTCCAGCCCACCGTGGTGCGGGGCTTTTCCACATAGACCCGCATCACCACCAGCAGCCGATCGGACACCGCCTCGGCGAGCGGCGCCAGCCGCCGGGCGTACTCCAGGGCCGCCTTGGGGTCATGGATGGAACAGGGTCCCACCACCACCAGCAGGCGATCGTCGCGCCCCTCGAGGATGGCGTGGATGGCCTCGCGCTGGGCCGCGACGCGGGCCCGCTGGCCGGCATCCAGGGGCAGGCGCTGGCGCAACTGGGCGGGACTGGGCAGGGGCCGTTCAAGCGACTCGGTCATGGGGGCCTGGGATTGCTCGGCAAGGGCGAGATGGGCATTCATCGTAACGAACTCCGGTCATGGCATCGGTTGGCGTGGCCACCCAGAATCACCCGGCCGGAGGTGGCAGCTGATGCCGACCGAGCGCCGCTAAATCGCCAGCTACCATAGCCGTAATAGGCCAGGGAAACGGGGCGAAGGGCGGCGTAGGTATCGCGGTCGAACATCGGCTGACTCCTGTCAGTTTGCTGTCTATGTGGTTCCCAGAACGCAGAACCCCCGGGCGGGGTTGCCGTCCGGGGGTTCGATACGCTGGCGGCAACCCTGGTCGGGGCGCGCCTGGTGGCTGGGCTCAGCGCCTGGCCACCGGCACGCCGGCGCTAAACCAATAGCCATAACCGCGCCAGCCGGCACCCAGCACGCGCTCGCCGCCGGAGGCGGTGAGAGACAGCGGGGTCGGGAGGGCACGGTTGAGCATTTGGGGGCTCCGTCGCGAAGGGGAATCTGGCTTTACATCCTACACGGACCAGGCCGCTTGGCAACCCCCGGCCGGGCCACGGGATATTGCAGTTAGCTTTGTAGCCCGGGGCTACCCTTAGCTACTTCAACTACGATGGCCCTGCGACCTCGCCACGGGCCTTAGCCGAAGAGACGCACCAGGGCCATGGTGCCGGGCAGGGCCGTCATGCCGAGGAAGACCACCAGGCCGATTACCACCAGCAGCACGCCGGTGTCGTCCTTGAAGTTGGGATCATGGGCCATCGTCTTGCTCCTTCAGTCAACGAGTTCGTCTTCAGTCTAGCCGCCCCGAGGGGACGGCCCTCAACGCAGGTGACGGCCGCCATCCACCGGCAGGGTCACCCCGGTCACGTAGCGGTTATCGAGCAGGTAACGCAGGCTCTGGTAGATCACCCCGGGGCCCGGGACCATCTCCATCAGCGACTTGGCCCTGGCCTTCTCGGCATAGGCCTCGTCGTCCCCCGCGTTGAGCATGATCAGCGCCGGGGCGATGGCATTGACTTGGATCCGCGGGGCATACATGGCGGCGAACGATAGCGTCAGGTTATCGAGCCCCGCCTTGGTGGCGGCGTAGGCGGCGTGCTTCTTGGAGCCCTTGCGCACCACATAGTCGGTCATATGCACGATATCCCGCTGGGGCTCGCTGCACGCCTCCAGCAACTCGCGACAGTGCAGGTTGATCAGGTAGGGCGCCTGCATATGCACCCGGAACAACCGCTCGAAGTCGGCGCCCGCCTCGCTCCCGGTGCCGTCCGGCGCCCAGTCGCCGGCGTTATGCACGATGGCGCGCAGCGACGAGGTCTGCGCCTTGAGGCGGGCGATAAAGTCGAGGATGCCCGCCTCGCTGGAAAAATCGGCCGGCAGGGTCACCACGCCGCGCCGGCGCAGCTCGTCGAGCTCCGGGCGCTCGCGGCGATGGCTGATGATCACCGGATGACCGTCGTCGAGCAGGCGCTCGGCGCAGTGGCGCCCCAGGCGCTGGGCACCGCCGGTGATCAATACCGGCGAGGCGCTCACGACGAGGCTTCCTGACGCGGCAACAGCGGCTCCCGGGGGGCATAGGCGAAGACATCGGAGAACACCCGCGGCGCCTCCAGGCCCAGGGGCGCCAGCGCGTCCAGGCAGGCGTAGACCATGCCCGGCGAGCCGGAGAGGTAGACGTCATGGCCAGCCACCGAGCCCAGGTCACGCGACAGCGCCTCGTCGATACGCCCGATATGGCTACGGATGCGCTCGCCGTCGAAGGGCTCCTCCGGCGCCACCTCCATCACCCCGTGGAAGTGGAAGTGAGGGTGCCGCTCGGCCCACTCCCGGGCCTGGCTCTCCAGGTAGAGATCGCGGCGCTCGCGCACCGCCCACCACAGCTGGATGGGCCGCTCATGGGCGACGAAGGCCGCCTCGAGCATCGCCTTCATCTGGGCGAAGCCGGTGCCGGCGGCGATCAGCGTCAGGGGGCGCCGGCTGTCGCGGTCGAGGATGCAGTCGCCACCGGGCAGGCGCAGGGTCAGCTGGGCGGCGTGCTGCATCATCTCGCGCAGCCGCGCCGAATTGGAGCGCTCCGGCCAGTGCTGGATATGCAGCTCCAGGATGCCGTCGTCCACATGGGCATTGGCGATGGAGAAAGGCACCCAGGTGCCCTCGTCCAACTGCAGCTCCAGGTACTGCCCCGGCGCATGGGACAGCGCCTCGGGCCGCCCCTCCAGGGTCACGCGGAAAACGTCGGGGGTGAGATCCTCCACCGCCGCGACATGGCAGGTCACTGTCCTGGCCGTCATGATGTCCTCTTGTGGTTAGTCGCCGGCAGTTCGATGCCCAGCTCGTCCCAGCGGGCGTCGACCCGGGCCTTGATGGCCTCGTCCATTACGATGGGGGTGCCCCACTCGCGGTCGGTCTCGCCGGGCCATTTATTGGTGGCGTCCATGCCCATCTTGGAGCCGAGCCCCGCCACCGGCGAGGCGAAATCCAGGTAGTCGATGGGGGTGTTCTCCACCAGCAGGGTGTCCCGGGCCGGGTCCATGCGGGTGGTGATGGCCCAGATCACGTCTTCCCAGTTGCGGGCGTCCACGTCGTCGTCCAGCACGATCACGAACTTGGTGTACATGAATTGGCGCAGGAAGCTCCATACCCCCATCATCACCCGCTTGGCGTGGCCCGGGTACTGCTTCTTCATGGTCACCACCGCCATGCGGTAGGAGCAGCCCTCCGGGGGCAGGTAGAAGTCGACGATCTCCGGGAACTGCTTGCGCAGGATGGGCACGAAGACCTCGTTGAGGGCCAGCCCCAGGATCGCCGGCTCGTCCGGCGGGCGCCCGGTGTAGGTGGAGTGGTAGATGGCGTCGCGGCGCATCGTCATGCGGGTCACGGTGAACACCGGGAAGGACTCCACCTCGTTGTAGTAGCCGGTGTGGTCGCCATAGGGGCCTTCCGGGGCCATGTCCTCGGGGTGGATAAAGCCCTCGAGGATGATCTCGGCGGAGGCCGGCACCTGCAGGTCGGCATGGCCGCAGTCGACCAGCTCGGTGCGTGAGCCGCGCAACAGCCCGGCGAAGGCGTACTCGGAGAGGCTGTCCGGCACCGGGGTCACGGCACCCAGGATGGTGGCCGGGTCGGCGCCGAGCGCCACCGCCACCGGGAAGGGCTCGCCGGGATGGGCCTGCTGGAACTCCTGGAAGTCCAGGGCCCCGCCGCGGTGGGAGAGCCAGCGCATGATCAGGCGATTGCGGCCAAGCTTCTGCTGGCGATAGATCCCCAGGTTCTGGCGCTTCTTGTGGGGGCCCTTGGTGACCACCAGGGCCCAGGTGACCAGGGGCGCGGCGTCGCCGGGCCAGCAGTGCTGGATGGGCAGGCGATCCAGGTCGACGGCGTCACCCTCCAGCACCACCTCCTGCACCGGGGCCTTGCTCACCACCTTGGGCCCCATGCTCAGCACCTGCTTGAAGATCGGCAGCTTCTCCCAGGCGTCCTTGAGCCCCTTGGGCGGGTCCGGCTCCTTGAGGTAGGCGAGCAGCTTGCCCACCTCGCTCAGCGCCGCCACGGAGTCCTCCCCCATGCCCAGCGCCACCCGGCGCGGGGTGCCGAAGAGGTTGCCCAGCAGCGGCATGTCGTGACCCTTGACGTTCTCGAACAGCAGCGCCGGGCCCCCGGCCCGCAGGGTGCGGTCGCAGATCTCGGTGACCTCCAGGTAGGGGTCCACCTCGGCGCGAATCCGCTGCAGCTCGCCCTGGGCCTCCAGGGCCGCTATAAAGTCCCGCAAATCCTTATATTTCACAGGGTTATTCCCTATGGCTAAACGGCAAAGGGGCAGCATAACATGCTGCCCCTCGGCGTTACTTGCTGATTCCATCGAGTCAGGGTCACTACACCTATCGTCACCAAGACGTTGAGAGATGGCCGTCGCGAGCGAAGGCGAGACCAGGCGGAAAACAGCAAAAGCGCGGAGTTTACTTTAGTAAATGAGCAGCTTGAGCTGTTTTCCAACGCCGTATCGCCGAGCGCAGCAGGCCAGGATCAACGCCGCTTCATGGCCTCGAAGAACTCCAGGTTGGTCTTGGTATCCTTCAGGCGGTCGATCAGGAACTCGGTGGCCGCCACGTCCTCCATGGGGTTGAGCAGCTTGCGCAGGATCCACATGCGCTGCATCTCGTCCTCGGAGGCCAGCAGGTCCTCGCGGCGGGTGCCGGAGCGACGGATATTGATGGCCGGGTAGACGCGACGCTCGGCGAGCTTGCGGTCCAGGTGGGCCTCCATGTTGCCGGTGCCCTTGAACTCCTCGAAGATCACCTCGTCCATCTTGGAGCCGGTATCCACCAGTGCCGTGGCGATGATGGTCAGGCTAC